>NZ_CP090419.1:2106666-2415000 GCF_032716425.1 Pseudoalteromonas sp. N1230-9 | reverse complement strand
GGTTAATGGCATTTTGCTGTAGTTGTCAAGCCATGCCCCAGGCGCTTGGGCTACGGTTTTTGCAAGTGGATTTGCATAACCTTGCGTATCACCCATGCTAATAATTCGATAGCCTTCAATTTGTGATATCCACACACCAGCAATAGCAAATAACACAATAAATGCCATGAGTGCGTATCGTCCATACTGTGCTGAGCGTTTTGCAACCTCAGCATCTGTTCTAAGTTGTAACCACATACCAGCATGTCCGACTAACATCAATACACTGATCAGGCCTGCAACAAGTGCAAAAGGATTAAGTAAGGCAAAGAATGAACCTTGATAACTTACACGCAATAGGTCATCAATATGGTACGGCACACCTAATAATAAGTTACCAAATGCGACCCCAAAAACGAGCGCAGGAATAAAGCTGCCAGCAAAAAGCCCCCAATCCCAGTTGTTACGCCAACGGGTTGACTCAATTTTAGAGCGGTAATCGAAACCAAGGGGTCTAAAAAAGAGTGCGAATAACACCAGCATCATGGCAAAGTAAAAGCCTGAGAAGGCCGCAGCATAGACCATAGGCCATGCTGCGAATAGTGCGCCCCCAGCGGTGATAAACCACACTTGGTTACCATCCCAGTGAGCACCAATGGTGTTAATAACTGTTCTACGTTCTACATCTGTTTTACCTACTAGGCGAAGCAAAATCGCTACACCCATATCCATGCCATCGGTCACGGCAAAACCAATCAGTAATACACCGATTAGTAGCCACCAGATAAATTTAAGTGTTTCGTAATCAAAAATCATGACTGAGCTCCTTGGCTATCTACTTTAGCAAGTTCATGATGATATTTACCTGTATGAAGCGAGCTTGGGCCTTGCTTAATAAAGCGCAACATTAACCAGCCTTCTACCGCAGCAAGCCCTGTATAAAATACAATAAAGCCTGTGATACTAATCAAAAGATCATTAACGGTCAGTGACGATGTTGCTAAAAAGGTTGGTAAAATTTCTGATATAGCCCAAGGTTGACGGCCGTATTCAGCGACAATCCAACCAAACTCAATGGCAATCCAAGGAAGTGGGATACTCCATACCGCAGCCCATAGTAACCAGCGTTTTTGTTCAATTACACGGTGTGCATTGTAATAAAATGCCAGAACAAATACCCCAAGCATAAGTACACCGCAGCCCACCATGATTCTAAATGACCAAAACATTGGGCCCACTTTAGGGAAGGAGTCTTTAACTGCTTTTTGAATATGTTCTTCTGTGGCATCAACGACATTTGGCGTATAACGTTTTAGAAGTAAACCGTAGCCTAAATCATCTTTTAGTGTGTCAAACTTGGCAATATTTTCAGCTGTATCATTACCGCTACGAAGCTTTTCAAGGTATTCATAGGCAAGCATACCGTTGCGAATACGTACTTCATGTTGTTTTTCAAGCTCTTTGATACCGGTTACTTGCTCATCTATTGAGCGTGTTGCAATAATACCCATAACATAAGGGATTTTAACTGCAGCATGGGTGACTTGTTCTTCAGAGTCAGGAATACCGACTAAGGTGAATGCCGCAGGCGCTTCTTCGGTATGCCACTCAGCTTCAATGGTGGCGAGTTTTACTTTTTGTACCTCGCCAACTTCGTAGCCAGATTCATCACCAAGTAAAATCACACACAGAATAGACGCTAAACCAAAGCCTGAAGCCACCGAGAATGAGCGCTTAGCAAAAGCAAGGTCGCGACCTTTTAAGATGTACCAGCTACTAATACCAAGTACAAACATAGATGCTGCAACATAACCTGCTGATACGGTGTGAATAAACTTAACTTGTGCAACTGGGTTAAATACCAGTTCAGCAAAGCTAGTCATTTCCATACGCATGGTTTGATAGTTAAACTCTGCCCCCACTGGGTTTTGCATCCAACCATTAGCAATTAAAATCCACAGTGCAGACAGGTTAGTGCCCAGTGCCATTAAAAAGGTTGCTGCAAGGTGCTGGCGCTTTGTTAATCGTTCCCAGCCTAAAAAGAACATACCTACGAACGTCGATTCGAGGAAAAAGGCCATTAGACCTTCAATGGCAAGAGGTGCGCCGAAAATATCGCCCACATAGTGAGAGTAATAAGACCAGTTGGTACCAAACTCAAACTCCATGGTTAGACCTGTAGCCACACCAATAGCAAAGTTTATACCAAACAACTTACCCCAAAACTTAGTCATATCACGATAAATTTCACGACCAGTCATCACATAAACGGACTCCATGATCACTAAAATCCACGTCATACCTAAGGTAAGAGGAACAAATAGGAAGTGAAATAGGGCAGTGATTGCAAATTGCAATCGCGATAGATCCACAAACGTTTCATCTATCATTGGTTGGCTCCTTGTAAACGGTGCGGTAGACACGACAAATTAAATTATTCAAGTTTCAGTATTTATTGAAACTTTGTAAATAGTAACCTTGTATTCATTTTAGTCAATAGATAAATAAGAAAATAAGGTGAAACCACTGCTCACCATTTCTACAGGTTAGAGATAAAGCTCTAAAGTTTCAAATGATTAATTACTTTAAAGAATAAGATATTCAGTTATTACTTAATGGGTATCGATTACTTCATTTGAGGTATCAGTCTTTGGTATGTCGAACTTTAAAGCCTTATAAAGAGGCTTAAATGCTTAACCTTTGAGCGTAATTTCAATTTCTAGTATTTATTCAGCGTGTGACATTTATCCTGTTGCTAAAACACGGTAAACTAATTTTTATATGTGCCTTTAAGTTGCGAATTATCAACGAATGAAAGAACAAAAAAAGCCGTTACGTATTGCCTTGGTGGCAGGCGAGTTATCAGGTGATATTTTAGGTGAGGGACTGGTAAAAGCACTTAAAGTCCGTTTTCCAGATGCCATATTTGAAGGCATTGCAGGCCCTCGTATGCAAGCGGCTGGCTGCAAAACACTATTTGATATGGACGAATTATCGGTTATGGGGCTCGTTGAAGTCTTAGGCCGCTTACCGCGTTTACTAAAAATTCGTAAGCAGCTTGTACAGCACTTTATCGATAACCCACCTGATGTATTTATTGGTATTGATGCACCAGACTTTAACTTGCGTGTTGAAAAGCCTTTAAAAGAGGCGGGTATCAAAACGGTTCAATATGTTAGTCCGTCGGTGTGGGCATGGCGCGAAAAACGTATTCACAAAATTAGTGCTGCAACTAACTTAGTGTTAGCACTGTTACCGTTCGAAAAAGCATTTTATGATAAGCATAATGTGCCTTGTACATTTGTTGGGCATACGCTTGCAGATGATATTGCGCTTGAACATGACCAAAATGATGCACGCCATCAGTTAGGTTTAGCTCAAACGGATAAGGTGCTTGCGTTATTACCAGGCAGTCGAGGCTCAGAGGTCGGCCTGTTAAGCGAAACTTATATTCAAACAGCTGCAAAGCTACAAGCTGCGAACCCAGAGCTTAAAATTGTGGTGCCCTTAGTTAATGAAAAACGCAAAGCCCAATTTTGCGATGTGTTAGAAAAAACAGCACCACAGTTAAAGTTAGCGCTATTAGACGGTAAATCAAACCTCGCTATGCAAGCAGCGGATGCTATTTTACTCGCATCAGGTACGGCAACACTTGAAGGCATGCTTTATAAAAAACCTATGGTTGTTGGATATAAAATAAAACCAATGAGTTATTGGATTTTCAAAACATTATTCACTTTCAATATTAAATATTTTTCATTGCCAAATTTATTGGCAGATGAAGAGCTGGTGCCTGAATATTTGCAAACAGAGTGTAATGTTGAGAACTTAGTTGATGCATTAACACCCATGTTAAATTCCGATAATGCAAAACTGAAAGCACGCTTTTTAGCTATTCACAAAGAAATTAGATTAAATGCCAATGAACAAGCTGCGGCTGCAGTTGCGGAGTTACTAGATGCAGATTGAACGACCTAACGTTAACTTTATTGCGGGTGTCGACGAAGTTGGCCGTGGTCCATTAGTCGGTGATGTAGTCACAGCCGCGGTTATTTTAGATCCTGCTAAACCTATTGCAGGCTTAACTGACTCAAAAAAGCTTTCCGATAAAAAGCGTCAATTGCTTGCAACCGAAATAAAAGAAAAAGCACTTTGCTATGCTATTGGCCGTTGTAGCCCAAGTGAAATTGACGAATTAAATATTTTACATGCCACTATGCTGGCAATGAGTCGTGCTGTTGAAGGCTTGAGTGTAAAGCCTGAGTTTGTATTTATTGATGGTAATCGTGTGCCAACTCAATTAACGGTCCCTGCTCAAGCTGTTGTAAAAGGTGATAGTTTAGTAGCTGAAATTTCAGCAGCGTCCATTTTGGCTAAAGTTGCCCGCGATGATGAAATGATTGAGCTTGATAAACGTTACCCAGATTATGGTTTTGCAGGCCATAAGGGATACCCGACAAAAGCACATTTTGCGGCACTTGAACAATACGGTGCAATTGCAGAGCATCGTAAAAGCTTTAAACCTGTACAGCGCATTTTGGCGTTAAAAGGAGAGCAACGCTAATGCCAACGCCGCAATTTGTCCACTTACGTGTTCACTCAGATTTCTCAATGGTGGATGGTCTTGCTAAAACAAAACCAATAGTTGCAAAGGCTGAAGAGTTACAAATGCCTGCGCTGGCAATCACCGATCAAATGAACTTATGTGGTTTGGTGCGTTTTTATGGTGCTGCCCATGGCGCGGGTATTAAACCTATTGTTGGCGCTGATTTTTGGCTAAGAAGCCCTGAGTTTGAAGATGAACCATGTCGTATAACCATATTAGCGAAAGATAATGACGGCTATAAAAATCTCACATTATTGATTTCTAAGGCGTATCAGCGCGGGCATTTATTTCATCGCCCAGTTATTGATCGTGAATGGTTAGTTGAGTTAAAAGACGGCTTGATTATTCTCTCTGGCGCGAAAGATGGTGATTTAGGCAAAGCACTGCTTAAAGGTAATGCAGGGCTTATTGAGTCAGTAGTAAGCTTTTATAAACAGCATTTCAGCGATCATTACTACCTTGAATTAATTCGAACAGAGCGCCCATTAGAAGAAGATTATTTACACTTAGCCGTTGAGCTTGCCGCACAAGAGCAGTTACCTGTAGTGGCAACGAACGAAGTGGTGTTTTTAAAACCTGAGAACTTTGAAGCTCACGAAATCCGCGTAGCAATTCATGATGGTTACACGCTTGAAGATAAGCGCAGGCCTAAACGCTTTTCAGATCAGCAATACCTAAAAACAGCACAGCAAATGGCTGAGCTATTTAGTGATATTCCTGAAGCGCTGGAAAACACTGTTGAAATTGCCAAGCGCTGTAATGTAACCGTGCAGCTCGGGACTTACTTCTTACCAGATTACCCAACCGGTTCGCTGAAAATAGAAGACTTCTTGGTTAAGGTCTCTGAAGATGGCCTTGAAGAGCGTTTACAGTTCTTGTTCCCAGATGAGCAAGAGCGTAAAGAAAAACGCGGTGAGTATGACGAGCGTTTAAAAATAGAGCTCGACGTAATCAACCAAATGGGTTTCCCTGGTTACTTCTTGATCGTAATGGAGTTCATTCAGTGGAGTAAAGATAACAATATTCCGGTAGGTCCTGGGCGTGGTTCAGGTGCCGGCTCATTGGTTGCTTATGCCCTAAAAATTACCGACCTTGATCCGCTCGAATTTGACTTACTATTCGAACGTTTCTTGAACCCCGAACGTATTTCAATGCCCGATTTCGACGTCGACTTCTGTATGGATAGGCGCGATGAGGTAATAGATCACGTAGCGGCGCTTTATGGTCGTGACGCGGTATCTCAGATTATTACCTTTGGTACCATGGCTGCAAAAGCGGTTATCCGTGACGTAGGCCGTGTACTTGGTCACCCTTATGGCTTTGTTGATCGTATTTCAAAATTAGTACCGGGCGATCCGGGCATGACCTTGGCTAAAGCGTTTGATGTTGAGCCGCGGTTACAAGAAGCCTACGACGGTGATGAAGAGGTCAAAGAACTTATTGATATGTGTCGCATCCTTGAAGGGTGTACACGTAATGCCGGTAAGCACGCCGGTGGTGTTGTAATATCGCCAACAACGATTACTGATTTTGCCGCCCTTTATTGTGATGATGAGGGTAAATTCCCGGTAACGCAATTCGATAAAAACGACGTTGAGACGGCGGGTTTAGTTAAGTTTGACTTCTTAGGTCTAAGAACACTTACTATCTTGCAGTGGGCAATTGATATGACTAACGAGCGCTTAGCTCGTGAGGGTAAAGAGCCGGTTGATATCAACGCCATTCCACTTGATGATAAGCCAAGTATTGAGTTATTGCTACGCGCCGAAACCACCGCGGTATTCCAGTTAGAATCTCGTGGTATGAAAGACCTTATTCGTCGTCTAAAGCCCGACTGCTTCGAAGATATGATCGCACTGGTAGCACTGTTTCGCCCAGGCCCATTGCAATCAGGCATGGTAGATAACTTTATCGACCGTAAGCATGGTCGTGAAGAGTTATCTTATCCAGATGTGCAGTGGCAACACGATAGTTTGATACCGATTCTAGAACCGACCTACGGTATCATTCTTTATCAAGAACAGGTAATGCAGATTGCGCAGGTACTGGCTGGCTATACGCTAGGTGGCGCTGACATGCTACGTCGTGCGATGGGTAAGAAAAAGCCAGAAGAGATGGCAAAGCAACGTTCAACCTTTGAAGAAGGAGCTGTTAATAACGGAGTTGACGGCGAACTTGCAATGAAAATCTTCGACTTGGTAGAGAAGTTCGCAGGTTATGGTTTTAACAAATCTCACTCTGCGGCTTATGCATTGGTGTCGTATCAAACGCTGTGGATGAAAACCCACTACCCAGCAGAGTTTATGGCTGCGGTAATGTCGGCGGATATGGATAACACCGATAAAATTGTTACCTTGGTTGATGAATGTGAAAACATGAAACTGACCTTGTTACCGCCAGATGTAAATGCGGGTGAGTACAAGTTTACGGTTAATCGTCAAGGTGAGATTGTTTACGGTATTGGTGCTATTAAAGGAGTAGGTGAGGCGCCTGTTGAAGCCATTTTAGAAGCACGAAGTGAAGGTGGGGCTTTCAAAGACTTATTTGATTTTTGTGCGAGAGTTGATTTAAAACGTTTAAATAAACGTGTGGTAGAAAAACTAATTTATGCCGGTGCGCTTGACCAGTTAGGCCCAGATAAAACCCAGCCAGGTCGTGCGACTTTATTAGCGAGCTTAAAAGATGCCATGCGAGCGGCCGATCAGCATCATAAGGCTGAATCATTAGGTCAGGCCGATTTATTTGGGTTATTAGCCACAGAGCCTGACGAAGTTGAACAAGCATTTATAAAAGCAACTGATTTAACGGATAACGAATGGCTTGATGGCGAAAAAGAAACGTTGGGCCTTTATTTAACTGGTCACCCTATAAATCAGTATAGAAAAGAGCTAAGACACTACACATCAGGCCGCCTTGTTGACCTACAACCGACAAACCGCGATGTGCAGTCAACAGCAGCTGGTCTTGTTATTAATGCGCGAACCCTTATTAATAAAAAAGGAAATCGTTGGGGTCTTGTAACTTTAGATGACAAGAGTGCCCGTATTGATGTACGCTTATTCCCAGAACAGTTTGAAATGTACCAAGATATGCTACAAGTTAATAATATCTTGGTGATATCTGGACAGGTCAGCTTTGATAACTTCTCCGGTGGCATTACAATGACCGCTAGAGACATATGCACCATTGCTCAAGCGCGAGAAAAACGTATAAAAGCGATTAAAATGACGTTGAATATGGTGCAAATCGAGGCGAACTTCTTCGATAATTTACAAAAAGTACTGGAGCCTTATAAGTTTGGTACTTGTCCTATAAAAGTATTCTATCAACGTCCGGATGCGTTGGCTGAGATTACCTTAGGAACCGAATGGTGTGTTACGCCTAGTGATGACTTAATTCATAAGTTATCACTGATGGCGGCGCAAGATGTAGAACTAGAATTTAATTAATTAGGTAGTTTAGAGCATGAGCCTCAATTATCTTGATTTTGAGCTTCCAATCGCAGAATTAGAAGCAAAAATTGAAGAATTACAAAATGTAAGCCGCGCTGGCGAATTAGACCTTGGATTAGAAGAGGAAGTCAGTCGATTAAAAGAGAAAAGCGCTGAAATGAAAGAGAAAATCTTCTCTGAATTAGGTGCTTGGCAGGTTTCTCAGTTAGCCCGTCATCCGTTGCGTCCTTATACTCGTGATTACATCGAGCGCATTTTCACGGAATTTGACGAACTAGCAGGCGACCGTACTTTTGCTAACGACCCTGCTATTTTAGGTGGTGTTGCACGCTTTGAAGGTCAACCAGTTATGGTTATTGGCCAGCAAAAAGGGCGTGACACGGCTGAAAAAATCAAACGCAACTTTGGTATGCCAAAGCCTGAAGGTTACCGTAAAGCATTGCGCTTAATGGAAATGGCTGAGCGTTTCAAAATGCCAATCATGACCTTTATCGACACCCCAGGTGCATACCCAGGAGTTGGTGCTGAAGAGCGTGGTCAAAGTGAAGCGATTGCACGTAACCTAAAAGTAATGGCGGCGTTAAAAGTACCAACCATCTGTACCGTAATCGGTGAAGGTGGTTCAGGTGGCGCATTAGCAATTGGTGTGGGTGACCGTGTAAACATGCTGCAATACAGTACTTACTCTGTAATTTCACCGGAAGGTTGTGCATCAATATTATGGAAAAGCGCAGATAAAGCACCATTAGCTGCAGAGGCGATGGGTGTAACTGCTGCACGTGTTAAAGAGCTTGATTTAATTAACAACGTCATTGATGAGCCACTAGGTGGCGCACATCGTAATTACGATGCGATGGCACGTAACCTTAAAAACCAACTTAAGCGTGACCTTGCTGACTTACAAGGCCTTTCACTAGATGAAATGCTTGATCAGCGTTACAAACGTTTAATGTCGTTTGGTTATTGCTAAACACAGCTTATAAACGGAAAAGCCGCTTTTGCGGCTTTTTTTGTTTTATAATGCCTGTAACTATTATGCTTGTATATTGATTGGTTTTTAATGCAAACATCAGATTTATATCACCATTTTTTAGCTCAATTACAGCCTTTACTGAATACTCAGCACAGGTGCTTTAGTGTGGCTTTATCCGGTGGTGTTGATTCGGTTGTGTTATTACATTTAATGACTACTGTGCGAATGCAGTATCCTGAACTTGAAATCGAAGCGGTGTATGTCAATCATGGTTTGAGTCAACATGCTGGTGAGTGGCAAAGGTTTTGTCAATCGTTATGTGAAAAACTTGATGTAGCATTTAAAGCGGTGAGCGTTGAAATTGTTGAGCGTGCACGCACCTCACTTGAAGCACAAGCCCGAGAGGCAAGATACCAAGCACTCGATGAAAACTGTTCAGCAGGCAATGTGTTACTGCTTGGTCAGCATTTAAATGATCAGCTTGAAACCTTCTTGTTGCGACTCAAACGTGGCTCAGGCTTGCAAGGCTTGGCATCGATGCAACAGCAGCGACTACTCGCGTCAGGACGCGTATGTTTTAGGCCACTCATTAATATTACTCGTGAGCAAATTGAACAGTTTGCTGATGAATTTGCCATTACTCATATCACAGATGATTCAAATAGCGATGAGCGTTTTGACCGTAATTTTTTACGTCATCAGGTTATGCCGATTTTAACGGAGCGTTTTCAAGGGTTTGAAAAAAGTGCAGCGCGCAGTATTCGACTGTTACAGAAACAGCAATCGCTACTTGATGAATATACGCAAAGTGACCTTGCACAGTGTCAAAATCAGCACGGGGGCTTAAGTTGTGGGTCCGTTGCAAAGTTTAGTGAAGTTCGCCAAGCCAACCTTGTGCGTGCGTGGCTTAATCAATTTACTCACCAATTGCCTTCTGAAAATCAGCTGCGGCAAATTATTGAACAAGGCTTAACAGCGCAGGCTGATGCGCAATTGAAAATTAGTTTGCAAAGCGGTGATGTGCGCCGTCATCAACAGCATTGGTATTTTGTTGTTGAGCAAGCTGCTCCTGATGCAATGATGATTGACTTACAGCCCGTGCAGTTGTCTGATGGCAGAATGCTTGCGCCGCATAGAGGCAAAGGTGTTCGTATGCCTTTAGAAAATGAGCAAGTGAAGGTTATGTTCAATAATCCACAGGCTCGAATTAAGCCAGTTAACAAGCCAGGTTCAAATACCTTAAAGCATTGGTTTAAAGATGCCAAAGTAGCTCCTTGGTTACGTGTGCAAGTGCCGCTTATTTACTATAACGATGAGCTAGTTCAGGTGGTTGGCTATTTTGTTAGTGCTCAGCACAGTGCTGATGATGGAATTTTTTGGGAGATAGATGTATGAGTGAACAACCACATGCTGGTTTATCACTAGTTAAGAAGGCACCGCTTGGATTTGTGTTGTCGGTGTTAGTTGCAGTAATTGCGAGTGTTGTTTTCACACAGTTGACTTTAAATACGCTCTTTTATGCGTTGGCTGGCGGAGTCGTGTGCTCGTTATTGCTATTGGCTTATTGGTCAGGTAAAGGCGGTATTTTCTTTATTTTAGGCGTGCTTACGCCATTGGCGTTAGTAGTGATATCGCCGCTTACCACGATGGCTGCATTACTTTATTTATTGAGTGGTTTTTTCTCTGGCTTTTGGTTGGTATTACTGGGCTATAAGCTGATGGTTAAGAAAGCCTAACGGGGGATGTTAGGCTTTCTATTTGATTAGTAGGCTCTGGCGCAATTTCTGCCTGCTGCTTTAGCCTTGTAAAGACCTTTGTCAGCACGGGCAAATACTTCGTTTTCGCAGTCTTGGTTGTTAGCAAGTGTAAAACCTATGCTAGATGTAACCTTGTATTGCGCCATTAAATCAGACTGAGCAACTAAGTGCATAATGCGATCGGCAATCACTTTGTTGGTTGTAAATTCTGGGTCATCGATAAGCAAAGCAAATTCATCACCACCAAAACGAAAGATTGAATCGGTGCCGCGTACGCTTTTATTTAGTACTTTAGAAAACTCTTGCAGTACATCATCGCCAATCTTGTGACCAAAATTATCGTTAACTTGTTTGAAGTTATCTAAATCCAGCAACATCAAGCTAAATGGGCGGTGTTGCCTGCGACAACGCTCAAGCCTTTGTGCCAAGCTGTCATTAAATTGGCTGCGATTATTGAGACCGGTTAAGGCATCTTTAGTTGCAAGTCGTAATACACGGTTATACATAACCGCATTACGTAATGGGTAAATAAGTGCGCTGTGCAGTTGTTGCAATTTGCTTTTTATAGCTTGTCCCATAGGAAACTTACTAAAGTATATTAGCTGACCAAGGCGCTCATTTTCGATATCTAAATCAAATGAATAAGGCGTCTGGCTGGTATCGCTTTCTGCACTTTGGCAAACACCAAGGGAAGACTGAAATTGCAAACCCGACAAGTTTATTAATTGTTTAGCATGGTCAGCAAAAATTGTAAGAATTTCCTCAATTGATAGAGTTGTCTGTAATTTCGCTACAAGGCCATGCGCATTGCTTAGTTCATTATTTCGGTAATACTCTGCCGAAAATGGCATGAATTCGCCACGTGCAGACACTCGCTGCGTCAAAATATGGACATTTTCCACGATAATTCTCCCCCCGGAGTGTTTAGATACTGTGAGTAAGCGAGATTTGTGCCACTTTTTTAAACTGGCTGAGAAACAAATGGTTGCTATATTTAAAGAAAGGTATAGCTGGTCATCAAGTCGAAAGGAGTTTATTGCTTGCAAAATGTACTGATTCAAGTGTTTGGCTTGCTTGTCGCTGCCGTTGTATTTGTTTGGTTCTTCAAACGAATTGGTTTACCTCCTATTCTTGCCTACTTGGCAACCGGTGTGTTGGCGGGAAGCCACGGCATTGGCTGGATGGCGCAAAGCCATGAAATGCATTTTGTAGCAGAACTCGGTATTGTGTTTTTGCTCTTTAGCCTTGGGCTTGAGTTTTCGATTCCCCGCTTGATGGCAATGCGCAATATTGTATTTGGGCTGGGATCATTGCAAGTTGTAGTCACTAGCCTTGTCTTTATCATTATTTTGCTAGTGCTTGAGCATAGCCTGTTAAACAGCTTTACGATTGCAACTCTAATGGCGCTATCTTCTACAGCCGTTGTGGTTAAGCTGTTAAAGGAGTCTGGCGAGCTGAATCAACGGCGTGGTCAGCTGGCTGTGGGTGTATTACTGTTTCAAGATATTGCAGTTGTTCCGTTGTTAATTGTTTACCCGCTTTTAGCGCAAAGTGGCTCAGATGCCATTGCCGGCGCACTGGCTTTCGCATTAACCAAAGGGGCATTTGTATGCGCTTTATTATGGGCAATTGGGAAATGGATTTTACCTAAGGTATTCAGTGAGATAGCATTGGTTCGTACCGATGAGTTATTTGTTTTAACAACCTTGTTGGTCGCACTATTTGCAGCAGGCCTTACGTATTTATTTGGCCTTTCTATGGCACTGGGTGCATTTTTAGCAGGGATGATGCTAGGCGAGAGCCAGTATCGTCATCAATTAGAAGCTGATATTAGACCGTTTCGCGATATTTTAATGGGGCTATTTTTTGTTACGGTCGGCATGCAGCTTGATGTGTTATATGTGCTAAATAGTTGGTATTGGATCTTAGCCGTATTAGTTGGGCTGCTCTTTTTTAAAATTGCCGTATTAGCAATTTCAGCGCAAGTGATTGGTGAGCGTAAACAAGATGCCGTGGCTGCTGGTATTATGCTCTGGCAAATGGGGGAGTTTGGTTTTGTATTAATCGCACTGGCATCGCAGCATTTGCTGATCAGCACAGAGCAAGCATCATTTCTTATTGCCGTGGGCGTCTTATCAATGGCACTCACTCCTTATTTGATAGAGAAAACCCCCGTACTTTTAAAGCGCTTTGGTTTACTTTCCCATGCAGGTCAGTACTGGCAACAGCCTGCTACAAGTAGCCCTCTTTATCATAATCATGTGGTGATTTGTGGTTTTTCGCGTGTAGGGCAAACTGTTGCTCGTTTTCTTAAGCCTGAGGCCATTGAGTACGTGGCTATTGAAAGTAACCCTATTTTATTGCAAGAAGCAAAAGCTGCGGGTGAACCGATTATTTTTGGTCATGTAAAACAAAAAGATATTTTAAAATCCGCAGGGGTCG
The DNA here is from genome assembly GCF_032716425.1 of Pseudoalteromonas sp. N1230-9. Lineage (NCBI taxonomy): Bacteria > Pseudomonadati > Pseudomonadota > Gammaproteobacteria > Alteromonadales > Pseudoalteromonadaceae > Pseudoalteromonas > Pseudoalteromonas sp. N1230-9. The sequence continues at coordinate 2,401,791 of NZ_CP090419.1, read as the reverse complement.
AGCGAGCACGGCTTGTTATTATTACATTTGCAGACTTTGAACAAACGCAAGTCGTTGTTGATGCAATAAAACAAATAGCGCCCAAAGTTAAAATTTTAGTCCGCATGCGAGATGATTCTGAGCTGGAAACACTCAAAGAGTTAGGCGTTACAGAAGTTGTGCCAGAGACCCTAGAAGCGAGTTTAATGCTAGTTTCGCATGTGCTTTATATGTCTGGTGTACCCATGACACGAATTATTCGCAGAGTGAGTAAAGAGCGCCGTAATCGCTATCAATTTTTAAATGGCTTTTTTACTGGGGATAAGCTTGATAGCGAAGAAACCAGTTCTGATCGATTAGAATATTTACACGTTATTGCACTGCCTGAATATGCGTTTGCTGTGAATCAAAAAATCAGTGAGCTAAAGCTCGAACAGCGCCGAGTATCGGTTAGAGCACTGCGCCGACAAGACAGGGAAATAGAAGCCCCATCATCGCAAACAGTATTAATGGCTGGCGATATTCTTGTTTTACAAGGTAAACCGCGTCGAGTAGAGCGTATAGAACATTATTTACTCGATGGAACAGAGTAATTAGTCAAGCTCTAAGAATTTACGAATTTCGGGCAGTTTATTGAGCCCGTCTTGGTAACCTATTTCAATCAGCTTTTGGGTATAGCGTTTTTCGAACAGTAAGTAACTGGTTAAACTCGATTGTGAGCGTTTTTTTACACCTATCATACGCAGTAGCACTTTAATCGCGATTGGCATATCGTCATAAAATTGTGCTGCAATCATATTAAAATTTTGTGAGGGATTAATGATACAGGTATCAATCTGTTTAAGTTCTTGATGTTTGTCACGCGCAGGTAACAAACCAAGTGTTCTGTTTATGCGTTCTAATCGTTCTAAATCAGATTGCAGCGTGTCGGTAAAAACACTATCAAGCAGGTGACCTGCAATATTTGAAAGCCCAGGGTAATGGGGTTGATACCCAGGTGGGTGCATTTCTTTGGGTTCATCAACACCAATAATAAAGATTTTTTCAGCGCCTAAATGCACAGAAGGGCTCAGTGGTGACAACTGATGTATAGAACCATCGCCAAAATAATGGTTATGTACATTAACACTTGGAAACACCATAGGAATAGCACTTGATGCCATTAAATGTTCTACATTAATACGCGTTGCTTGACCTTCACGTTTCGCCCGTTGCCATGGTTTTTGCGTAAGTGATTGAAAAAAAGCGACAGAATCACCGGTTGTGTAACTTGACGCAGTAATAGACACAGCATCAAGGTAGTTTTTATGTAAGTTACGTTCTATGCGTGATAAGTCTAAAATTTCGTTAAGAAGTTTTCTCAGCGGTTTATTATTTAGCAAGCTTGCTGGTGGATGATTAATGTGTTCAGACTGGAAACTCGTTAAAATATTACGTGTTAGATGTAAAAACACGCTTAAAAAATCACTTTTGTACACTTGAGAGGTGGAAAAGTTTTTCCAGACCCATTCCAGCTTTTTACTCGCCAAATGGGCGCACGACGCATAGCATGCAAGTGCGGCGGAATTAATTGCCCCCGCTGATGTCCCATTAATAATAGTAAAAGGTAATGGGGCAGTGCGAGGCATACTTTGTGTTATTGCTTTCAACACGCCGACTTGATAAGCGGCACGCGCGCCACCACCTGTTAATAATAAGGCGATTTTAGAGTGCTGTGTTTTTTTTAACTTACTGCTCATAGTTGCATTTAAATTGTTGTGCGTCTTTACTTTATTTATCAACTGTAAGTCTTTAAGCTAGAAGAAGCAAAGTTTACCTAATTGCTCACGTTATTTTGTCGAGTTTTATGTCTGTTTTTTAAAGGAGTCTGTATGTCAGAGCATTCGTCAGAGACCGAAGTACAAAAGCGTCCAGTTAATAACAACCTTATATTTGGTGTTGTTATTTTAATTATTGTTGCCTGTGTTGCAGCGTATATTTTACTCCAACCAGACGATAAGCCGACGCAAACCGTAGAGGATATTGTAACTGAAGAAGTACCTATGGCGGAGTTTCAAGAGCCCGAACCAGAGCCTGAACCCGAACCAGTTGCAGAACCAGAGCCCGTTGTTGTTGAGCAGCCTGTAGCACGTGAAGAAGAGCCAGTGCCAGAGGTAGAACCATTACCTACATTAAACGAAAGCGATGAGGTGGTTGTTGCTCGCATGGACGAAGTACTGAGCGATCAGGTTATGAGTTTAATGGTGACCGATGACCTTATTCGTCGCGGTGTAGTGTATGTAGATAACATTGCAAAAGGCAAAGTAGCAGCTAGCCATGCACCTGTTGAACGTCCAAAAGAGTCATTTAAAGTTATTGAAGGTGATATTTTAACGATTGATCCGAACAGTTATGAGCGCTACACCCCTTATGTAAAACTATTTACTAGTTTAAGTGCTGCGCAGGCTATTCGCATTTATGATGAATATAAACCACTGATAAACGAAGCATATGCTGAGATTGGCTACGAAGGCGATGCCTTTAATCAAACTCTTGAAGAAGCGATTGACGTTCTACTTGATACGCCAGAACCAAAAGGTGACATGCCATTAGTGCGCAACTCAGTGACTTATCAATATGCTTATTCAGAGTGGGAAAACCTTCCACAAGCGCAAAAGCAGCTTTTGCGTATGGGCCCTGAAAATATGAAAAAAGTGAAAGCGGCATTACGTAACATAAAAGCTGAACTAGAAAAGTAAGCTTTTAAACCATTAAATACAGTGCGATTGTACAGCAAGTATGCAATCGCACTTTCTTTTTCGAATACCCCTTGAATAACAGGTTAAAACTAGAGATAATCCCTCCCGCGCCAAACAAGGCCCTCAATGGTAGTCTTATTGGTCCTCTCGCAACACTAGCAGGTGAACCTGGTCAGGCCCGGAAGGGAGCAGCCACAGCGTGTGACGTGTGTGCCGAGATGTGGCTGGTAAGACTGCCACCCAAATTCTTCTTGGGTGTCGTTTGAAGTATAAATTGACATATTTGTACTAAAAGATGGCATAAATTGGAAGTATATGATGGCATAGTCTATTATTTAACCAAACGGTTAGGTGGTTGACTCGCATGTACGAAAAAAAAATCAAAAACTCTCCGATTAATCATAATCATAAATTTGCTAGTCAAAAAAATAAATCGACCTGTTTAGTTCAATCCTCTTTAGAATTTGATGCGTGTTTCCATTTTGAATTTTCACCATCAATAGCCGCATTTGAAGCACAACCACTAGGCTACGAATATGAGTTTAATAACCGTATTTGCCCATACACGCCTGACTTCTTACTTACCCACACAGACGGCACGCAAAAATTTATAGAAGTAAAACCGCAAAGCAAAATTGCAGACGAAGACTTTCGTGCACGTTTTTTTGAAAAACAAGCTGTCGCTAAGCAGTGTGGGCGCGATTTAATACTGGTTACTGATAAGCAAATCCGTGTATACCCAACACTCAATAACTTAAAACTTTTGCATCGTTATTCTGGTTTTCAGTCCTTAACAGAGTTGCAAGTATCGGTGTTAGAACTTGTTCAGCAATACGAGTCTGTTAAGGTGGGTCAGTTAGTCAGCTTGTTAAAAGTAACTGCCGGTGAGCTGCTTGCTACAGTGCTACGCTTATTATCTTTAGGTCAGTTATTTGCTGACATAACTACAAATGAAATTTCAATAGAAACAGCAATTTGGTCTAACAATGTTTAATGATGGGCTGTTTGATGATGAATTTAACCAGCCATTGCCAAAAGTAGAGATCAAACTACCTCCAAAATACGCTAAAGATCTACAAGCTTTTCCTGAAAAAATAAAAATAGCTACTTTTGCTAAGTATAAATATATTCAATGGCTTGAGACTAATATTCAAGGTGGTTGGACACAAAAAAATCTTGAGACTTTATTGAAAGAAATGCCTGAAGTTGAGGGAGAAAAAAAGCCCAGTTGGAGAACTGCAGCACGTTGGTATAGCGCTTACATTAATGCGGATAAAAATATTATGTCGCTAATACCAAACCATCAAAAAAAAGGTAACAGGGAACGCAATACAGCCACCGATAAGTTTTTTGAAAAAGCACTTGAGCGTTACTTAGTAAAAGAAAAACCATCAGTGGCTTCGGCTTACAAGTTCTATAAGGACTTAGTTATTATTGAAAACGACAGTGTTGTTGGCTGTGATTTAAAGCCTTTAACATACAAAGCTTTTAAAAATAGAATAGATAACTTACCGCAGTACGATGTGATGGTTGCTCGTTATGGTAAGCGCCTTGCTGATATTGCTTTTAATAAAGTAGAAGGGCACAGACGGCCTACCAGAGTACTCGAAAAAGTTGAGATTGATCATACACCGCTCGATCTTATTTTATTAGATGATGAGCTACATATCCCACTTGGCCGACCAACACTCACTATGTTAGTAGATGTGTATAGTCATTGTATTGTTGGCTACTACTTTAGTTTCAGCGAACCCAGCTATGAAGCAGTAAGGCGAGCTATGATGAATGCCATGAAACCTAAAAGTGAAGTGGCAAAATTATACCCTGATACGGTAAATGAATGGAAGTGTGCTGGTAAAATTGAAACACTCGTTACTGATAATGGAAGAGAGTTTTGGGGTAACAATCTTGAGCTTGCCGTTTGCGAAATTGGAGTAAACATTCAATACAATCCAACAAAAAAACCTTGGCTTAAACCTTTTGTAGAACGTATGTTTGGCACTATTAACACTGAGTTATTAGATCCGATTCCAGGTAAAACTTTTTCTAATATTTTACAAAAACATGAATACAACCCTAAAAAAGATGCAATCATGCGTTTTACAACCTTTATGAAGTTATTTCATAAATGGGTAGTAGACGTTTACCATCAAGATGCTGACAGCCGCTTTAATTACGTACCGAGTCAGTTGTGGGAGCAAGGCTTTAAAACGTTACCACCAACAGTGCTTAGTAATAATGATATTCAGCACTTAGATGTTGTACTAAGTTTTTCATATCAACGCAAACTAAGTAAAGGTGGAATACAGTTAGAGAATTTAGACTACGACAGTACTGAACTTGCCAACTATAGAAAGCAATTTAGCCACAAGGTATCTCAAGAAGTTTTAATTAAATTAAACCCTGATGATATCTCTTATATATACGTTTACCTTGATAAATTAGAACACTACATCAAAGTGCCATGTAAAGATCAAGGCTATACTCAAGGCCTGAGTTTGCATCAACATAAAATAAATATACGTATTCATCGCGACTTTATTTCGAGCTCTATTGATAATGTTGGCTTAGCAAAAGCCCGTATGTTTATTCATAATAAAATACAAGAAGAAATTGCAGAGTTAAAGGCTGGACCAAAACACTCAAAAGTAAAAGGGGGTAAAGCGTTAGCTAAGCATCAAAATGTAAATAGTGAATCGCAGAAATCAATTGCTCAGAGCGAGCCAGTAGAACCCAAAAAGATTACACCTACAGAGCAAGCAACTGACAGCTGGGATGACTTTATCTCAGACCTTGATGGATTTTAATTATGCTGACCGACAAACAAAAAGAAAAGCTTAATGAATTTCGCGATGTATTTATTGAATACCCAATAATAACCACTGTATTTAACGACTTCGACAGATTAAGACTAGGTAATGGATTAGTGGGTGAAAAGCCCTGCATGCTTTTAAATGGCGATACAGGCACAGGTAAAACAGCACTAATAAAACAATATAAAGAACGTCATTTACCGCAATTTATTAATGGAGTGATGAATCACCCTGTATTAGTCAGTCGCATACCTAGCAATCCGACACTAGAATCTACTTTAGCCGAGCTTCTCAAAGACTTAGGGCAAGTAGGCAGCACTGAGCGTAAACTGCGAGTAAACGGTACGCGTTTAACGACATCATTAATAAAATGCCTAAAAACGTGTGGTACAGAGCTTATAATTATTGATGAGTTTCAAGAGCTAATTGAGCACAACCAAGGTATAAAGCGCCGTGAGATTGCTAATCGTTTAAAATACATTAACGACGAAGCGGGTGTATCAATTGTCTTGGTAGGTATGCCGTGGGTAGAAAAAATAGCAGACGAACCCCAGTGGTCATCGCGTTTATTAGTAAGGAGGCAGCTGCCTTATTTTAAATTATCAGAAAACCCAAAGCATTTTGTACAGTTAATAATTGGCCTAGCCAAACGTATGCCATTCACCGAAAAGCCAAATTTAAGTGAGCAAGCAACAGTGTTTGCTTTGTTCTCACTTTCAAAAGGCTGTTTTAGAACGTTAAAATACTTTTTAGATGATGCGGTACTTTATGCATTAATGGATAACGCGAAAACTCTCACAACCAAGCATTTGGTCAAAGCATTTGAAGTACTCTTTCCTGATGTACCAAACCTATTTACTTTGCCCGTTGCAGAAATTACAGCCAGTGAAGTTGAGCGCTATTCACTCTATAAACCTGACAGCGCCCAAGATGAAGATCCGTTTATAGCAACCAAGTTTACTGAGGGGATGCCTATTAGTCAGTTGTTGAGGAAGTGAGTGGATTCTAGTTTTGATATTAAATGTCAATGAGAAAGCGGCTGTTCGACCCTAGCTCGTTTCTGCCCCAAAACGTGTTTAGGCGAGTGACTCAAAAGAGCGAAAACCGGACATTTATCTTTTAAATAACCCCTGTATTTGTATACATACGTAATCAAGTTGCTCGCATAGTCAGGAAAACGACCAAATCGCGCATTTTTGTTCTTAGATAAAAACGAGCGATTGTAATTTTTAATAATACTGGTAATAAGTTAACGAGTTTGTTAAAGATATGTCATTCAGAAAAGTGAGCGACAGCGTGGTAGAAAAACGCGCGATTCGCTCGCTATAAACATGTTAGCATTCTCCGTAACTGTCAAGGATTGAGCCAAATTGGACGAATTAGAAAATATCATTGAAAAATACACGGATGATTATATTCAGGAGCACATTTACTCATTAGATAAACTCAATATTTTTGCTGCTGTATTTTACAAAGATGTGGCTGAAATATATGACTGTATAACAAGAGTAAGAAATGTTGAATTAAATCCATCAGGATACTCGCTAGATGACGCACCAATTATTGGCTTATTAATTAAAGTTTGGAAGTTACTTAAAGAAATAGTCGCTTACTATGAAAAAGATAATGCAGAAATAATAAGCATCCTAGAGCGTCCTTTGGTTGAGTCAGCTATTACTGCTAGTTATTTAATAAAATCAGACTCTAAAGTTATTGAAGACTATAGAAAGATTTCTTACAAAGGTCGTTTACGTATTCTACGCGAATTGAAAAGCGGAGATGTGTTTTTTGAAACAAAAGCAGGTAAAAGGCTACTTAAATCGGTTGAAGAAAAGCTTGAATTAGAAAACTTTGATGAGAATTCTTTCAAAGAGCAGAAAAAGAATGGCTGGAAACTCCAAGGGAAAAATTTCTTCGAAATTTTTAAACAAGTAGAAGACGAGAAATTATACACATCAACTTTCGGCATGATGTCAGAGTCTATTCATGCATCTTGGAACGATAGTCTCGATTGGTGCTTATACAGAAATGATGATAATACGTTTGATCCGTTTCCATTTTACCATCCACCTGATATACGTTTTTTAACAACAACTTTAATATTCTGCAACCGCCCATATAAATTGTGGTTAAACCATATAGGTATTACAGATAAGTATTTAATGGACATTCTCCAATGGGTAGAGAACATCAACTCTATACTCTATGTTCATTTTGATAAATTATATGGCAATGATCATGGCTAAAAGGGCGTTAACATTCACTGAGGTATCAAGCATTGTTTGAGCACGAAAAATTTAATCAATATTCATTTGAAGAAATTCCATTAGACCGAGATATTTATCTTATGGACGAAAAATTCCTTACTGAATATGAACAAATGATGACTAACTATTTGGATGATCCACAAAACAATGAATATGTACCTGTTGGGTACGTGAGTTTTGTAGCGGCAAGAAAGGTTCTAGCTAATTCAGTTGAGTTATCTTGGTATGCGAATGTTTCCGATCGTTTTCACGAAATCTCTATTATCTTAACTAAAGAAAACTTTGTATTCTGCGTCGGGTGTTGGGAATATGACGAAAAACCAATCGTCTTTGTCAACGGAGACTGGTTAAATAGCCTTTATGCTCGTTCTTTTTCTGTATTTGCTATGGTTGACGCCATTGGCGTAAAGCAGTATTTGGATGAAGATAAACTTACAACTGAAATGCTCAAATCTCTGAGAGATCGTATTGATGCACTAGCTAGCGATTACCCATCAATTTCATTTATTTCTTTTGCAGATAGTTTACTTTTAAAAAGTAATTGGTCAGTAGGTGCTCATGATAATGAAGTCTCATACAGTTATGCCCCAGAGCTCTTTATTAAACTATCCGCACAAATATCTACTATTTACCAAGAGTGCCTAGGCTTACCAACCTATTCAGTAATTACACAAGGGCAAAACTCTTACTATGATGACAATTTGCTTCATATTTCAGAGTCAAAAAATCATATATCTCTTAATAGCTTAGGTATTCCATTTGCTCAGTTAATGGATATAGAACATACTGCTCGCGCTAATATTCGTTCAAAAGAACACCTTCCAGCAGAAGTTTATATGGACTCTCAGTATTATAATTCTTTAAGTTTCAACTTCGAATTTGATAAGCGCAAGCAACCTAAAGCTTCTTATGCTACAAAAATGGTTAGCAAGGATTGTGAATATTACTTCAATTCTGCTGACGTAATTATGAAAAACTTGCGAATTGAATGCTAACAAGTTACTCAATAGGACACAAAACGCTTGGCTTGCGCTCATTCTTCGCTAATTTTAGCCAAGCATTTTTACGCCTATTATTGAGGCGTTAGGCAAGCTATGAATCCAGCAAAAGTTGATCGCAGCAAAACCACAAAGTTGACTGACCTCCCTAATATTGGCAAGGCCGGTGCTTCTGACTTGCAATTACTTGGCATTGTGAATCCAGAAGATCTTGTGGGTCGTGACCCATACCAAATGTACGAAAAACTCTGCAGTACGACAGGGCACAAGCATGACCCTTGTGTAATTGATGTGTTTATATCAATTACTCGTTTCATGAGCGGCGAGGAGGCTAAGCCTTGGTGGGCGTATACATCGGAGCGTAAAAATACTCTCGACCGAAAGTGAAGTCTGCATGCCTAACAAGTCAATGTTGTATGGCGCTGTCGCGCCCGGACTCGCTAACGCTCGCCGCAAATTGAGGCGTTACTGATTAAATACTCTAACGTGTTTTTGTCCAGAAATGCGCTAGAGTGATCTGCCTTTTTGGGGGGCGTTAAAGACAATTTTTGATTCTTACGCACATGCACTTTAATCTTGGATAAAAGTGATGGGAGGGACACTCAAACCAGATTACAGAGAAACAGGTTATTTACATAACCTCTCTTATTTATGAACTAACATAAAGATCCAATTGCTCACTAACTTCGTACTGAAGGCCAGTTGAAGTGATAATATGAGTCCTTAATCTGCCATATCTTTACTTTTAGTATCTACTGTCTAAACTATTGATTCTTAAAACTCAAATTTTGAGTTGACTCTTAAGGGAAACACCCCAAATGTGGTTTACAAATAAAAAATTGTTATCTGAAATTGCTTATCTGAAAGAGCAAACTGCCGAGTATGAAAATATTAAGCAGGAACTGAAAGAAGAGATGCTGTATTTTTTATTAAGTAAAAGTGGGCATATCTTAGAAGCAAATCATCGTTTTGCTGCGGCAATCGAAATTGAAGTTGAGGATCTAAAAGGGGCAAGCATTGAAAGCTTGATCTTAAAAAAGTCATTAAATAAACCTCATACACAAAAATTCTTGTCAGCACTTAAGAAAACTAACCATTGGCATGGTGCTTTACAGTTAAAAACGAAAACTGATAGAGAATTGTGGCTTAGAAGCATTGTTCAACCTGTAAATGAAGATATAGCTATTTTCTCATCTGAGCTCACTCGCACTATCTCTCATTCGAGAGAGAAAGAAGATATGCTTGCTGCTCTTAGTCGTTCATCTGCTGTAATCGAGTTTACTCTAGATGGAATAATTCTGAGTGCTAACGATAATTTTTTAAATGCAATGGGGTACTCTAAAAGCCAAATACTAGGTAAGCACCATAGTATCTTTTGCGATCCAGAAGAAGCAAATTCAAATTCTTACAAAGAGTTTTGGTCAGAGTTAAAGGGGGGGCGCTTTATCTCTGACCGCTTTAAAAGAATAGATAGTTATGGCAATGAAGTATGGCTTGAAGCTTCTTATAACCCTATTCATGATGAAAATGGAGATTTATATAAAGTTGCTAAGTTCGCGACTGTCATTACAGAACAAATGAGAAGAGAGCAAGCTATTTCAGAAACAGCTGGCATTGCTTACGATATCTCAAAACAAACTGACTCTGATGCAGAAAATGGTTTAGGTGTTGTAAAGCAAACTATCTCAACTATGAATGCGCTTTCTAAGAAACTTGAAACTGCGAGCGAAGGCATTAATAAACTTGATGTACAATCAGCAAAAGTCTCTCAATTGGTTGAAAGTATTAAAGGAATAGCAGATCAAACAAACTTATTAGCACTTAATGCTGCAATAGAGGCTGCAAGAGCGGGTGAGCAAGGACGTGGTTTTTCAGTTGTCGCAGACGAAGTAAGACAATTAGCATCAAGAACGAGTTTAGCTACAGAGCAAATAATTAGTGTGGTTGCAGAAAACAAAGTACTTACTCAGGACGCTGTAACCCAAATTGAATCTAGCCTAGTAGAAGCCAAAGATGCTTTGGATTTATCTAATAGTGCAGGTAATGTAATCGATGACATTCAAAAAGGCGCAAAAGAAGTCGTTGAGGCTGTAGGCCAATTTAAAACAAACCTTTAATTTAGCTATCACAACTTGAGAGAGACTGAACAATGTGACTAAATCAAGTCAGTCTCTCAGTTATAAATTTCTCTATCGAGTATGGCAAAGCGAGCAACAATGCTTACAACCATCAACATTTGAATATTTGGTTTTTGCTTTCTCTACTGCATCTTTGCAACTATGGAAGAAACCTAAATAAGTGCGGTCTGTTATCAAGTTGAAGTACGGGCATGACTCTGTATGTACCTCATGTTCACCTGTGTTTTGGGCGTTATCGTTAATGTAATAATGTTTCAAAATTCCTCCCTAAAATATCCATTTTGTTTTATTACATAGTTAATATGTATTACTTACACATTAATTAAAAACTAGCTAATGCTTTCAAAAATACCAGTTTAATATACAAAAAATAATATTTTAAGACTAATAAAAAAGTGTGTCGCAAATTTACTGTTTTAGCGTTATTGTAAGTAGGTACAAAGTATTGCGGGAAACTTAAATGGACAATTGCAGCGTTCTAATCATTGATGATGAAGAAATTAATACCTTACAGTTAGAGCATGCCCTAGAGGATGTTGGTAAGATTACAACTTCTAACAATAGCTCCGAGGCTATACAACTTATAGAAAAAATTAAGCCTGATATCTTAGTTCTTGACTTAGAAATGCCTACAGTCAGTGGTTTTGATATTTTAGAAGTCATACAGAAAAAGTCTACTCTGGCACATATTAGAACTGTTGTTATTACGTCTCACAGTGATCCTGCGATAGAAGAAAAAGCATTGTCTCTTGGCGCGATAGACTTTATTTCAAAACCCTTAAACCTCAGACTATGTCGAATTCGTATTGAAAATCATATAAAAATCAGGTCACAAGAAAAGATATTGCAACAGACTCAAGCAGAACTTTTTGCTGAAAAGGAACAGTTGAGAATCACTCTTGACTCGATTGCTGATGCTGTTATTTCTACTGATAAAAAGGCAAATATTGTGTATATGAACCCTGTAGCGCAAAGACTTACAGGGTGGTCACAAACAGCAGCGAAAGGTCGCCATATTGAAGAGGTGATGAAGTTAATCGATGCTACGACCAAAGCTTCATCAATTAACCCATTAGTCGTTGCATTAAATGAAAATAGACCTGTTGCTATGGCTTTAAATACGCAACTAATAAGTAAGCAAGGAATTGAACATCGAGTTGAAGACAGCGCAGCTCCTATCCTTGATAAAAACCATAATCAATGCGGCGCTGTTATGGTGTTTCAAGATGTAAGCGAAGCTTTAGCTATGTCTATGCAGATGACTTATTTATCTCATCATGATCAATTGACCTCACTACCAAATCGAGTGCTACTGCATGATAGACTCACGCAAGGCATAGCCAGAGCAGAATTTAATGACTCTAAATTAAGTTTAATGTTACTTGATTTAGATAAGTTCAAGTTTATTAATGATGCATTAGGCCATCACGTTGGTGATGAGATAATTGCCCATATTGGTCATAGTTTAGATTTATTTGCATGTAACGATATTACTGTCGCACGTGTTGGTGGGGATGAGTTTGCACTCGTTGTTCCTCATTCAGCTAACTCATTAAGCCTAGAGCCTCTTGTTAATCAAGTTCTCAATGTTATTAGCAAACCTTTCAGGTCTGGTGGTGAACAACATGTGCTTACAGCAAGTTTAGGTATAAGTGTGTATCCTGACGATGCTTCAAGCGTTGAAGAGATGCTTCGTCATGCAGACTCTGCAATGTATAAAGCAAAGAATGAATCTGCAAATAGTTACTTTTACTTTAGTGACGATTTACAGATTGAAATGAATAGGCGCCTTGAGGTTGGAAATAAGCTAAGAAAGGCATTAGAAGAAAATGATCTCGAAGTTCATTATCAACCTAAATATGATTTAAACACTGACACACTGATTGGTGTAGAAAGCTTAGTTCGTTTAAAAGATGGGCAAGGTGGCTTTATTTCTCCTGTTCACTTTATTGAATATGCAGAAGAAACGGGGCTTATTTTTCGCTTAGGAGAACAAGTTCTTGAAAAGAGCTGTATTGCAGCGAAAACTTGGCTTGATAAAGGTCTGCCTATTAAAGTAGCAGTAAATATATCTGCTAAACAATTCACAGATACTAAACTTGTAGATACTGTTGCCGAAATTCTTGAAAGAACCCAATTACCAAGTCGTTATTTAGAGTTAGAAGTGACAGAATCGGCCTTGATTGAAAACTTTGATTATACTGTAAGTCAATTAAAGCTTATATCTGGAATGGGAGTGAGTATTGCTCTTGACGACTTTGGTACTGGATACTCAAGCCTTTCATATTTAAGATTATTCCCATTAGATGTGCTGAAAATAGATCAGTCTTTTGTTCGTGATATGCTTGATGATGCTCAAGCATTTAATATTGTTACTACTATAATTGAATTAGCTCATTCACTAGGACTGCAAATTGTGGCTGAAGGGATTGAAACTTTAGAGCAAAAAGATCGACTGCAAGAGCTTGGTTGTCAAATTGGTCAAGGTTATTTACTAAGTAAGCCTTTGAATATCGACAAGGCTAACAAACTAATACAAAGTAGTAAGGTTGAAGGAATATTATGCCCTTAAGTTTAAAGCCCTTATCACAATGTAAAGTATTCATCGTTGACGATGATGAGATGGTAAGGCTAAGTTTAGGAGTTATTTTAGAAGATCATTTTTCCGTGGATGCATACTCTTCTGGTCAGGCTGTTTTAGAAGCCTGTGAGGATTTACTTCCAGATTTGATTTTACTAGATATTAATTTACCGGATATAAGTGGTCTGGATATTTGTAGGCGACTTAAGGCTAAAGCTACATTCGAAAATATCCCAATAATTTTCATCACTTCGACTTACGACACGGAATACCAAAATGCATGCTGGGAAGCTGGTGCTTCTGATTTTATTGGTAAACCCATCACAGCATCCACGTTGATACATCGTACAAAAAATCACTTAGAGAATAAGCTTCGATTAGAAAAACTAATAGAGCTTACCTATAAAGATCCATTGACAGGCTTATTTAATCGGCACTATTTAGACCTTGAAGTTGCTAATGTTTTTAAACAAACTTCAAGAGAGAAGAAACCGTTCAGTTTGCTAATGCTTGATCTAGATTTCTTTAAGTTATACAACGATCAATACGGGCACCCGCAAGGAGATGCTTGCCTGAAACTAATTGCTGATGTTATTGAGCGTTCTATTCAACGACCTCAAGATATAGCAATACGATATGGTGGGGAGGAGTTTCTTATCATACTACCATACACTGACTTCGAAGGTGTTAAATTCATATGTGATCGTATTACAGCAGAGCTTGAGGCGATTAATATCCCGCATGTTAAGTCTTTATGGGGCCGCGCGACAGTCAGTATCGGTGGGGTTATCTACGAGCACCAAAATAAGGTGAGCTTTGATGAGCTAATTAATTGCGCAGATAAAGCGCTTTATGCGGCTAAAAGTGATGGGCGAAACTGTTTTAGGCTTAGTTTTTGTGATTGATTTAGGCTTTTCTTACCGCTTTTTGTAGAAACCTCAGGAACATAGCCTATACTTTGGAGATTGTTAACTTACCAAGAAATACAATGGAACATTCCCAAAAGCGTCGAGATTTTCTAAAAACACTCGGTGTTGGTGCTGCGGCATCATCACTTGCGTTTAAAGCCCCCTATGTTTTTGCAAAGAACAAAGTAACCCTTCGTGTAATGGGAACACATGTTACGTTGCAAGAAGAGCTTAGACAGAGAGCAATGCGCGAGCTAGGTATAAACATCGAGTTTACGCCTATGGGGAGTGCCGCCGTTTTACAAAAAGCAGCAGCAGACCCTAGTTCTTTTGATTTGTTTGAGCAATGGTCTGACTCTATTAATATTTTGTGGCAAGCAGATGCAATTCAGCCAATCGAGGTTGATAGACTCGTTTATTGGGATGAAATAAACCCACTTACCAAGACTGGCAAAATTGTACCGGATGCAAAGTTAGGCGCAGGCGATTCACCAAACAAGCTGCTTTATGCACAGGCAGATGGTTCGTTAGGAGCAACACCATCCAAATTAATTAGCTTCATGCCATATGTACATAATGTCGATTCATTTGGCTATAACACGAATGTTATTGAAAAAGGTATCCCTTACGAAACAGAATCCTGGGCATGGTTATTAGATGAAAAGAATAAAGGGAAAGTAGCCTTAGTTAATGCACCAACAATAGGTATTTTTGACGCTGCTCTAGCTGCTCAAGCTAAAGGATTAATGAAATTTAATGATTTCGGCAATATGACTATTGCCGAGATTGACCAATTATTTGCCATTTTATTTGAAAAGAAACGGCAAGGTCATTTTTCAGGTTTTTGGATGTCAGTACCGCAATCGGTTGATTTTATGAAAATGAACCGAGTGACCATTCAAAGTATGTTCTCACCAGGTGTCAGTGCGCTAAACGGGCAAGGCATTCCAGTAACTTATGCATCGCCAAAAGAAGGATACAGAGCATGGCATGGAGTTATGTGTTTATCAAAAAATACCCATGGGCATGTTAAAGATGCAGCGTATGAGTATATGAACTGGTGGTTATCCGGCTACCCAGGCGCATTTATAGCAAGGCAAGGATATTACATTTCTAACCCTAGCCGAAGCCAACCGCTTATGTCGAAACCTGAGTGGAACTATTGGTATGAAGGACAAGAAGCATCAACTGACTTGAAGGGAACAGATGGTAAAGTATCTGTTAAAGCTGGCGAAGTAAGGGATGGTGGCAGCTATATTAAACGCTTTTCAAACATCGCTGTTTGGAATACCGTGATGCCAAATTATGACTACAGTTTAGATAAGTGGTATGAACTACTTAATGCATAAGGAAGTAATTTGTTGAGCTTTTTTTCAAAATCTCTTGCTGCCAAAATGTCACTAGCGATGGCACTTGTCTTAATCGCCATGAGTGTTAGTTATTTGATTATGA
Organism: Pseudoalteromonas sp. N1230-9; assembly: GCF_032716425.1. Taxonomy (NCBI): domain Bacteria; kingdom Pseudomonadati; phylum Pseudomonadota; class Gammaproteobacteria; order Alteromonadales; family Pseudoalteromonadaceae; genus Pseudoalteromonas; species Pseudoalteromonas sp. N1230-9. The sequence goes on along the minus strand of NZ_CP090419.1, from coordinate 2,385,917 downwards.
ATCAAAGGCTGAAAACCATCGAAGACTCTTTCAATGATATCGCTAGCATTAGTAATTATTCGGTAGATATTTTAAAAATCAATAAAGATATTGTTGAGATGCAAAGGGATATCTCAGTTTACGGAGCATCAGGTAGTGCCCCCGTTTTTAAAAAAATAATGGTAAATTTTGAAAGTATTGAAAGTCGATTAGCTGAAATTACTTTAAAAAATACTGTAGGAAGAACGAAAGCTCACATAAATGGAATGACGCAGCTAGTAAGTCGTTATGGTGATAATTTAAAAGTATTGAAACTTCGCTTTACACAACGAAATAACTTAATTGAAAAAGAGTTACCCCAAATTTATCTGAATGCAGTTTTACTTCTAGACGATTTGAAAACAAAGACGATTAATACAAATGATAAGTTGCTAATTGCCGAATACCTTAATCTTTGGCATGTGCTGCATCATGATGCAATTCAATTTTTAACAAAAAAAGAGTATGCCAAAAGAGCATCCGTTGAAAAAATACTGGATACGTTATCTGAAAATGGAGCTGATAATACTAAATTTGAAAAAATGCTCAATTTCGTAAGCCATTATCGGGTGGTTTTTTCAAAAAGTGTTCAAGCTAATCGAAACTATTTGAGCTTAGTTAATGTTGTTATGGCAGGCGATGCAATTGAATTTAGTACGCTTGCAAATAGCTTAAGGGAAGATTCGTTAACTCAACTAAAACAAATAAAACGGAATGCACAACAAGCGGTTACAATGACAGAGAGCATTTTAAATGTACTTGCTTTAATGGTTGTTATATACATTGTCGTTCTATCTTTATTTTTTCACCTGCAAATTACACGTGGGATAAAACGCTTAACAAATAGCTTCACACATTTCTTAGATGGAGATTTGGAAGCACCGATTTATGATTTAAAACGAAAGGATGAAATTGGTATTTTAGCCAAGGCGGCTAATAAGTTTAGAGAACTAAGTAAAGATCTATCTGAAGCGAAGCAAAGTGCTGAGCATACAACAAAAGTTAAGTCAGAGTTTCTAGCAAACATGAGCCATGAAATTAGAACACCTATGAATGGTATTTTAGGAATGGCTCGCCAGCTAAGCCGCACGACTCTCACACCAGAACAAAGCAAAATGCTACACCTCATACAGTCTTCTGGCGCTAGCTTATTAGTTATTATCAACGATATTCTTGATTTGAGTAAAATTGAGGCTTCAAAAATTGAGCTTGAGTCTGAACCAGTAGATTTAAGCTATCTTTTAGAGGAGCTTAAACACCTATTTCAGGAGCAAGCAGATAGTAAGAATATTCAGCTTTATATCTCTACAACTCCGGAAGTTGAAAAACTGGCTTTTTTGGCCGATGAAACGCGCTTAAAGCAGGTATTGATAAATTTACTGGGTAACGCTGTTAAGTTCACAGAGAGAGGAAGCGTTTCGTTAACTGTAAACATACAAGAGATTGGGCTTGATGAAGTAAAGCTTACGTTTAATGTATCAGACACAGGGATCGGGATTGCAAGTGAACACTTGAATACACTATTTGAAGCATTTTCTCAGGCAGATACTTCTATCACAAGGCGTTTTGGTGGTACAGGGTTGGGCCTCACTATATCAAACAAATTATTAGATTTGATGGAAGCACCTCTACAAGTCGAAAGTACACTAGGAGAAGGATCTCATTTTTATTTTTCTCTGTTAGCAAAGCGCACACTATCTTCAATGGACTTAGATCATAAAGATGCTTCATTAACTACACCTAAAGAAGATATAGATTTATCGAATATTAATGCGCTTGTTGTTGAAGATAATGACATTAATCAGATAGTGATTGAAGCGATGCTCAATGAATTTAATATTACCTCTATAAATATGGCAAACAATGGTCAGGAAGCTGTTGAACAATGTGAACTAGGTGTATTTGATATTATCTTTATGGATATGCAAATGCCAGTATTAGATGGTCCGCAAGCCACTGTAAAAATTAGAGAGTTTTCTGCTTTCAAACATACACCAATTATTGCTTTAACTGCTAATGTATTAAGTGCAGATAAGCAGCGCTGTTTTGATGCCGGAATGGATGATTATATCGCAAAGCCACTCGAGTATGACGCTTTGAGGTCTATCTTGCTAAAGTGGTGTAGAACAAATATTAAGCGGACATAGTATGGATATTTATAATAAAGGTGGTGCAAGTTTAGTTGGTTCGAAGGTATTTTTAACAATAGTTTCCTTTGTGTTTTTTATTTTTGCCTTATTTGCAGTTTATTTTTTTGAAGGACACGTTAAAAGTGATGTTTTAGGGTCAATTGATCAAGAGTTTACTGAGACACAAGAGCGCTTAAAAGAAATAGTAACTAGTTCAATTGCTGAGTCAAAATCAGATCTCCGCTTTTTATACTCAACTCCCCCTATATCGGGATTACCAAGAGCTGAATTTAATGATGGAATTGATCCATACGATGGTACTACATACAACCAGTGGAAAGAACGTCTAGAAACCATATTTATTGGCTTTATGGAAAATAACCTTGCAGTTGAGCAACTTCGTGTTATTGCTGTTACTGCCGAGGGTAGAGAGTTAATACGCGTGCAAAGAGTAGGCGCATCTGTAGAGGCTGTGCCTGACTACTCATTGCAGGCTAAAAGTGGTGAGCCATATTTTTTACCAAGCTCTCAACTTGAAACGAATCAAATTTACATGTCACCACTCACTTTAAATAAAGAATTTGGTGAAGTGGTTTTTCCTTACCAGCCAATGTTACGTTTTTCTATTCCCGTCTTTAGTGATAAAGGAAAGCGGTATGCATTTTTAATTATGAATGTAAATGCTAATGCACTCATTGATAATCTTAAACGAACCGTTTTTAACTACTCTGATTTAATTATTAGTAGCTCTGAAGGTGACTTTATTTACCATCCTGTAGAAGACTATCAATTTTCACGAGATTTAAACCCAGACCTAACGTGGGAAAAAGTTTATAGTCAGAAAGTTCAATATCAAGGGCTCTACACGGTAACATCAAAACTTAACCCTAACTTGCAGTTTTATGTACATTCTACAAAAGTGAAAACAAGACCTAGGAATAAATATGGATATATTAACTTTAATCTTTTAGTACCTGAAAAATACGTAGAAATGTTAGTTAATGAGAAACGTGAAATCACTTATGGCTTCCTAGCGGCTATTGGTGTTTTCACTTCCATATTACTTATAATGTTTTATAGAAATGCAACGAGGAGTCAGTTATTAGCGGAAGCTCGCAGAGAAGCATCTGCAATAGTTGATGGGTCAATCGATGCAATCGTTGGGTTAAATCTAGAGGGTGAGTTAACAAGTATAAATAATACAGCGGAGCGTTTGTTATCAATTTCTAAAGTGACAGCATTAGGGAAACCAGCAATAGACATTGAGTTTCTCTCAAAATTACCCACCCAGACCTACATTAATGATATACAAAGCTCAAAATCACAAATTAAAGATGAATTCTCCGAACAATTTGGCGAAACAACGTTTCATTTTGCGATATCTGTTAGTCCCGTATTTTCTGAACAAAGTACTTTAATTGGACTTGCTTTAATTATTAGAGATATAACAAAAGAAAAAGAAGCTGAAATAAAAGTAAAACGATTAAATACAGAGCTAGAAGCGAAAGTTAGAAAGCGTACTCAGGCACTTGCAGAGGCTAAAGATGATGCGATCAAGCATAGCGATATTAAAAGCGCATTTATATCGAACATAAGTCATGAGCTTCGAACTCCATTGAATGGGGTCATTGGCACTTTAAATATTTTAAAACGAGAAGAGTTGTCTGATAAATCACGAAACCTTGTTGAAATGATGGATCTAAGTGCATCAAATTTAAATCTATTAATTAATGACATACTTGATTTATCTAAGATTGAAGCAGGTAAACTGGATCTAAATCTTAAAACAATCAATCTACAACTACTAATTGAAAGACTAGTTGAATCAAGTGCTATTCGAGCCTTTGATAAAGGGTTAAATGTATATTTAGATACCAGTGACTTAAACTGTGAGAATATTAAAACAGATCCGCTCAGACTCAGCCAAATTTTAAATAACTTAATCAGTAACGCGATAAAATTTACTGACAAAGGCTATATAAAAGTCACTGTTAGTTCTGAGCGCATATCGGAAAAGTTATATGATTTAAAAGTGAATGTCCAAGATACGGGAATAGGGATAGCGCCTAGTACGCAAGGACAATTATTTGATGCGTTTCAGCAGGCAAGTACGGCAATATCAGAAAAGTTTGGGGGGAGCGGACTTGGCTTGTCTATTTGTAAACAATTATGTCAATTAATGGATGGAGACATTTCTGTCAGTTCAACTTTAAATCAGGGCAGTACTTTCACCTTCAATATTAAAGTTCGCTGCAATGGAGAGAACTTTCAAGTTACTGAAAAATGCTACGAGAATAAAGCTATTTTGGTGGCGAGCAGTAATCAGAATATTTGGGAAGTCTTGGATAAGACAATTAGTTTGCTAGGCGGTATTGTCAGCACATGCTCTATGGCAGAGCTTGGTGCACATAAAAACAAAGCTTTTGATTACGTGTTCTTAGACTATGAAGATGATACAACGAATAACATAGGTTCAATCATTGAAGTTTTAAGCGATTATAACCAAAGTGCTCAGTTTATAACACTTCATCAACCAGGAAATCCACTCCCTAAAGGTATTGCATCAAAAGTATCTCAAATCACCAAACCTATAACCCAAACAGAGCTGGTGCAAGTAGCTGGCTACGAAGTGCCAAAAAGTGAGCCATTATATCTACTTTCTGAAACCAATAGCTTTGAAGTTACAGATGATGTCACTGAGCAATTAAAAGATTGTACAATATTGATTGTCGACGATAACGAAATCAACATTGAAGTTGCTAAAGGCGCATTAGATGAGCTGCCTATAAATATTTTAACAGCAAGTAATGGACAAGATGCAATTGAACTTTTAAATCATTTCAACACAAATGAGAAGCAAATAAACTGCATACTGATGGATTGCCAAATGCCAATTTTAGATGGTTATCAAGTATGTGAAAAAATACGCACAGGAAAAGCAGGAGAGTCGTTTATTGATATTCCTATCATTGCAATGACCGCAAGCGCTATGGCTGGTGAAAAGGAAAAATGCTTAGCTGTGGGGATGAGTGATTATGTGAGTAAGCCAATTGAGGCAGTTAAAGTATTAGAAAAGGTCGTCAAATGGTCGTTATCAAGCTACGAGGGGCAATCTAAAGCAATTCCTCTTGCCGGAAATGAACTCAAAGAAGAAAAACTGTGGGACCGCGAACAAGCCCTTGTACGATTATTAAATAAAGAAGTCTTACTAAACAAAATTTGTGAAGTGTTTGTTGTAAAAGCACCTATTAAAGTGCAGCAACTAATAGAGCAACACAAACAGGGGAATAGTGAAGAAGTCCGTCAAATAGCGCATGCGTTAAAAGGGATGTGTGGTGAAATAAGCGCTAACAAATTAAGAGAGTTATTCTCTGATATTGAGGTGATAGCAGAGAAAGGTAGTTTGGATATAGGCACTCAGCTAGCCTCTGTTGAACAAATGATACCTAGGTTAGTAGAGGATGTTAAAAAAAGTACAACTTCTAACAAGTAAACTCAGCTTAAGCCTAAAAGAGGCGAGGTCTAATATCTAATAAGAGCGTTACCACCTTATGAAATTGTATTGAGCCGCCCGTTGGCTCTAACTCATTTTTGTCCAAAAAAGTGTTGAGCAAACACCTGATTTTCATCAATTGGTGACCTACCAGTATCTGCACATTAAGGCACAACTGATGTCGAGTTAATTTTTAAAACTCCAACACTAGTATGAAAATAACTATTTAAACTTACATGTTCTAGTAGTTGAAGTGGGAAAGTAAGTACGGACATTTTTGTATCTGTTTCAAAACTAAAATATCCTTAGTACACTTATGAGTTAGATACTAAGAGAATCTTAGCAAGATATAATTTATAGCTAAGGTTCACATGGAAACTCCAACACCTTCACGCCTAAAATCTGCAAGAAAGGCAGCAGGCCTTACTCAGCAACAGCTAGGTATGGCTTTAGGAATGGAGCCAAACACGGCTAGTGCTCGCATGAACCAATACGAAAAAGGCAAACATGCCCCTGATTTTTTAACTATGAAACGCATAGCTAAAGAGCTAGATGTGCCAGTAGCTTTCTTTTATTGTGAGGAAGACATCTTATCTGAGCTAATTTGTGCTTTGGGTAAGTTAAAAAAAGAAGAACAAATCAGAATTTTAAACTCACTTAATTCTGATAAAACTTAAGGTTTATTTGGACATGGAAGTAAAAGCTAATCTCATTTCAAAAATTGGAAAAAGTACAGAAGAGTCTTGGGTTTTAGAAGGTGTTAGGCAAATGACATTTTTTATCGGCCCAAATAACTCTGGTAAAAGTAGAGAGCTACGAAGCTTATTTAAAGATAATTACAGCAATTGGGTTTTCGATTTAGAGATACTTCCTGTTTCAGAATTATCAAAACAAATATCACAATATTTGCGTAGTAATAACTCGACAGGTTTTGACCTTTTTGGATTTATGAACAAAGGGAAACTATCTGATTTTTTAAAAGAAAACTTAAGTAAAGTTAATGATATTAATGGACTTATAGCTGATTCTTATAAAGGTAGTCTTTATAATCCTACTCGCTCGAGCTCTGTTGATGAAAGTGGCTTTTATAAAGCCATGTTGAACTTGATCCAAAATATAAGCAATGCAGAACAAATTGAAGACTTAATATCTTTGTACAAGCCCTCAAATTGGTCAAAAATTTATATTCCAACCCTCAGAGGCCTTCGACATGTTGCTGAGTTAGATATTTTTGAACAGAGGACCAAATTAGATTATTTCTCGAATATGAATCAGAATGAGTGTGAGGTTTTTACAGGTCATAACCTTTACAAAGACTTGACGGAACACTTACTTGGCTCTTTTGATAAAAGACAAAAAGTTCGAGACTATGAAAACTACCTTTCGGAAAACTTTTTTTTTGGCAGGGATATATCTTTGGTTCCGATGCTTGATAAGCATGTCGTATATGTCAAAGAAGGTGATGATGAAGACAGGCCAATTTATGATTTGGGTGACGGTATTCAATCAATAATATTATTGACCTATAAAGTTTTCATGGCTGAAAAACCAACAATATTTTTTATAGAAGAGCCAGAACATTTTCTGCATGCAGGTCTTCAAAGAACTCTGATTGAGACATTTGCAAAGCATAAAGAACACTTGTTTTTTATGACTACCCATTCAAATCACTTTCTAGACTTAGTTCAAGAACGTGATGATATTTCTATTCAACAAGTTTCAAGGGTAAACGGTGAGTATATAGTACAAGCTTCATTAGATTATGGTGAGTTACTTAATGAGCTTGGTGTACGTGCATCGTCGGTACTCCTTGCTAATTGTTCAATATGGGTGGAGGGCGTTACTGATAAATTATACTTGCGAGCCTATCTAAATAAATACATCGAAGAGCTCGAAGATGAAGATAAGAAAAGTAAGCTGAAAAGTTATCATGAAAATCTTCATTTTGTTTTTACAGAGTACCAAGGCAGTAATATCACTCACTGGGATTTCAGTGATGATGTTGAAAACGATGGTAATGAAACTCCTGCTAAAAGACTCAACAGAAATATCTTATTAATTGCTGATGCAGATATCGAAGGAAAGGGTGAACGTGTTGAAAGCTTACGAAAAGCTTTGAGTGAGGCATTTTACTTACTCGAATATAAGGAAATTGAAAACTACATACCTTTTGATATTTTGATTGATACAGCTAAGGCTAGATGGGATACTTTTAAACTGAGAACTGGCAGTAATATCGACAGATTTGAAAATATGAAGGAAGAGTTATTCAAATCTAATAAGTATGGTATTGGTGAAGTACTAGAGCGCTATGTCGACAAAGCTGATGGACTTGAACGGAAATTCTATTCTGACAAATCAGGTACAATTAAAGACAAAGTTAAATTCTGTCATACTGCAATTTCACTAATGAATGAGTCTGATGATTGGAAGTTAACGCCAGAACTTACTTCGCTTTGTGAAACGGTTTGGGATTTTATCGAATCACACAATCAATAACTGCTTATGTGATTCGACCTTTTAGGTGTGAATGGGCAGATTCTGAAATATCACATCCGATAGCTTGTCGATTTAAGTTATTGGCTGCTACTAAAGTAGCTCCTGAGCCAAAAAAAGGATCGACGACGAGTTCATTTTCATTACTGCTTTGAGAGATAAGCGTTTCAATTAACTTAACTGGTTTTTCAGTAGGGTAGCCCCTATATACTCTTTTACAAGTGAGGATGTCTGGCACGCTTAGATCATTTAACTTACGCTTACCTTTCTCGAAAAAAAGAATATATTCGTGTCTAGCTCTGTAATGATAACCCATTCCAATAGTCACTTTATCCCAAATTATTGGCTTCCAAAACTTGAAACCTACGTTTTCAGCTATTGGCTTAATATAAAACATTGTTTCTTGATCGCAGAATAGATAAAAATGAGAACCTTTTTTAAGCACTCTGTAAATTTCAATTAGTAGTTCTTCAAAGCGACTATTTGGAAATATGTCGAACCATTGATTACTTGACGATTTACTTACTTTTAAGCGAGTGGTCGTTCCTATTTTTCGATGTTTTTCTAATGATTCGTAGGGTGGGTCGGTAATTAAAAGATCAACACTTTCGGTTGAAAGTGTTGATAACCAATTTACCGCATCATCTTTATGTACTTGCATTAAATCTCTTTAGCTAAAGTGTGCTACACAAACGGCCATTGTGAAAAGCTTTCGAAGCAACGCCCTTTTTTAATCTTCGACAATCACTGCAATAGCTTTGATATCCATCAGGGTTGCGAGCTGTTTTACGAGCAGGAGTAATTCCAAAAGAAGCCGGATATGGGTGGAATATATGTTCAGAACCATTAGCGTCAGAACAATGAGGGCATGATTTAAACTTTTGACCGGTTGATGAGTCTTTCTTTTGAACCATACCGCTATTTAAAGCTTTGCCACAGCAGTTACAAGCCATAAGAATCTCCTTATAAGTTAGCTTTGTATTTTTAAATTTGAGTTTTTATTATGTTACTGGCTATTAATACATCCTTTAGAAATGCCGTAACGCTCTCTACAGTATCAGATATTGTACTTTTGTGAAGTACGAATGATTTAACGATAATTATTTTTGACTATCTAATTTATTTAGCCTAAACCTAAACTAAGATTTTCTTAGTTTAGGTTGGCGATGCATTTTTTAGTTCAAACAAAACCTTACCCAGATGAGGCGCTTGAAAGCTATTTGCTAAGGCTTGCAAGGGATAACTCATACGATGGCTATAGTGAGCTTGCTGATATTTTGTGGCAATGGCTTGCAGAGCAAGATCATGATCTTGAAGGTGCGTTGCCGTTAGAGCTGAGTAAAGTTGATGTTTATCATGCTAGGCAAGCGAGCAGCTTTAGAATAAGAGCGCTCAGGTTAGTAGCCCAATTAGCAGATGTTAATGCTGGTGACATTCTTGAGCTTGCATGTCGGCGCAGCAACTTTAAATTTGGCAACCTAGCAGCAGTAAGCCGTAATGAACTGACTATTCCCCTTGAACTACTTCGCACTGATAACATACCTGTTTGTATTGAATGCTTGTATGAGTCTTCATATATTCCTTTTTATTGGCATTTAAAGCCCTATAAAGCGTGCCATAAGCATAAGACACAATTAGCCACACATTGTGGTGAATGCCATAACTTAATTTATTACAGAGCTTCTGAGGCGTTTCTAGAATGTAATTGCGGTTGTAAACTAACCAATAGTGAACAGTTAAACGATGCAGACTTTAAAATTGCAATTGCTCTTGCAGGTAATCACAGCCAAAAAATAGTCGGGTTAATATCGTGGTTTGCGAAAGTTAAACAACTTGATATAAGCGACGCTGACTTTAGTTGTACCTTTGTGGGGTATTTTAGTGCTTGGCCTGATGGGTTTACCACTGAATTAGATATACTTACAAACAATGCGCGGCTCAAACAACTTAACCCTTTTAATAAAACTAAGTTTAACTCTGTATATGGCGATTTACTTCGTGATTGTCAAATTGCAGCAACAAGTAACCGTAAAAACAAAGTACTTGATGAGATTATTAAATACTTTGTTGAATTAGTTGATAGTAACCCTAAAGCTAAACATCCAAATATTGCTGACTTACTGCTATGCACTTTTGATGCCGCAGTATTGTTAAACACCACAACAGAGCAAGTTTATAGGCTTCATCAAGAAGGCTTTTTAAGCTGTGCTTATCCACAAAAAAAGAACGAACAGCTCAGAGCTGATAGCTATGTATTTTATTTACGCCAAGTTATAGAGCTACAGCAAGCATTCGCAGCTGAAAAGCCTCAAACAAAAAAACAATTTATAGCGCCGTGGTAACTTATGAACTTACAAGATGCATTTGCAATTGAATCACTAAAAGAACAAACCACAGCACTTAGAAAGTTATTTGCGCCATACACGCCTTGCATTGCGGTAGATGGCTTTGAAGAACAAGCGCTGACTGTGCTCATTAACCTAGTTTATAAACAAAGTGAAATTGATGATTTAACAAGTTTAAGAGCCGCTAAAAGTGTATTACGCGATGAAGTGTTACTGAGTAAGTGCATAAACGAAGTTAAATGGTTTCATACTCATAATTTAAAATATCCTGATATACGAGTAAGCCATCAACGTTTAATTAGTATGGTAGTAAGTGAAGATATTGCAGGTATTTGCAGTCGGTCATTACCGTTGAGTTTTGGTTGGTCGCACAACAGTGCTGAAATTAATCATGCAAAGCTATTTTTAACCTTATTTATTTGGCAAGGTAAAGTGACTTGTTTAGCAAAGTTATTAATTACTGAAGAGCCTGTCTGGATTGATTTTATCAGAGCATACGGTTTCACAAAAAAGGCGGTTTTAGACATAGCTGGTAAAATAAAACACCAATTGCCAGTAGCAGAGCTCCCGTTAGAAGTGAGCTCTTTTTCACTACAATTACAAATGCCATACCTGCAAAGCTACCTTGCGGTTACGCCTGTAGTAAGCCACGCAATGCTAGCTAAAATTCAGCAATTAACAACAGAGCGTAAATTAAACTCTGGTTTAGTTGAGCACTCAAGACCTGCCAATGTTGGCGACTTAGCAAGCTCAGTAGGTGGTAATTTAAGAGTGTTGCGCTACTTCCCTAAAACATATTCTAAGGCTATTAACCGCTCTAAAGTAGCCAATAATGATATTGAGAAAGCATTTAAAGTTCGTGCGCTATTAAGTAGTCAATTTCAACAGGCGCTTTTGGTATTGGTAGACATTAAGCAGTTTAATACATTGAGGCAAAAACGATTAGCGCGAGTAGCGGCTATTAGGCAAGTCCGTGTTAGTTTGCAGTTATGGCTTGATAACATTCTTGAAGCTAAAAATAACGCTCGAGAGCAATCTTACCCTGATTGGGCAAAGCATTATTTAGATCAGAGTATTACTAACTGTATTAGCCAATTTAGTAACATACTAAATGAAAGCCTTGGTAATTTAAGTAAGCTCAAACGCTTTGCATATCACCCTAATTTAATGGGGCTGTTTAAAACGCAGTTAAACTATGTGTTTACTCAGTGTGCAACTGAAGAAACATTAAATGATGAGCAAATAGTGTATGTACATTGCCAAGATATGCGAGTGTTTGATGCCGAGGCAATGGCTAACTCGTATATTCAAGGTATGCCGTCACTTACTGCTTTAAATGGGCTTGCTCATAACTTTGAGCGTAAGCTAAAAAATTTTATAGACCCTTCAATTAAGTGTATTGGTAGTGCCATTTACATTGAAAACTATCAATTACATACAGGTAAACCATTACCTGAGCCAAGCAAGTTAAAACAAGTTGCAGGGCGTAGTCATGTAATAAGATCAGGAATTATCGATAAACCTAAATGCGATATAACACTCGATTTAGTCTTTAGACTTTTTGTACCAAATATTGAGATGCTTAATAAATTAAACAGTCAACTTTTAAAGCCCGCACTACCATCTTCATTTGCAGGTGGAATTATGCATCCACCTTCGTTATACCAAAATATAGATTGGTGTCATGTGCATACTAAACCGAGTGAGCTGTTTAAAAAACTTAAAGCAAAATCGTCAAATGGCAGTTGGTTATATCCTTCAAAAAAAGTAGTTAAAAGTTTTGAACAATTAATTGATGCCCTTAACGATAACTTTAATCTAAGACCCGCTGCAATTGGCTTTGCTGCGCTTGAAGAACCCGTAAAGCGAGGTGGAGCATTACATGAGAACCATTGTTATGCTGAGCCCGTAATTGGGTTGTTAGAGTGTGTTAGCAATACGTCAGTTAAGTATGCAGGGGCTAAGCAGTTCTTTCATGACGCATTTTGGGTTATGGATGTTCAAAAAGAGTCTATGCTTATGAAAAAGTCTAAGTTTGAGTATGAATAATGCAATTACCTCGGCACTTAAGTTACTCGCGTTCGCTTTCACCCAGCAAAGCAGTGTTTTTTTATAAAACACCAGAGTCTGATTTTGAACCGCTACAAATAGAACAAAATAAATTAGTTGGGCAAAAATCAGGATTTGGCGATGCCTATCAAAAGCAAAATGTGGCTAAAAATTTAGCGCCACAAGATCTTGCTTTTGGAAACCCTCAAACAATTGATGTGTGCTACGTGCCTCCAACAGTAAAAGAGCTATTTTGTCGTTTTTCACTCAGGGTTGAGGCCAATAGTATTGAGCCTCATGTTTGTGATGATCCTAAAGTTATTTATTGGTTAAAACGTTTTTTTGAAACCTATAAAAAGCACAATGGCCTTAATGAAGTTGCTACCCGTTACGCTAAAAATATACTGATGGGAAACTGGCTTTGGCGTAACCGTCAATCACCGAATGTTGATATAGAAGTGCTTACTGAACATGCAGCCCCGATTGTTGTTGAAGGTATACAAAAGCTAAAGTGGCAGGGCAATTGGCAAAATAATCAAACAGCGCTAATAACATTATCAGAAGCTATTCAAGAAGGGCTTAGTAACCCTCAAAGCTACTGTTATTTAGATATAACCGCAAAAATTAAAAATGCATTTAGCCAAGAGGTTCACCCAAGTCAAAAGTTTGTAGATACTGTTGAACAGGGCATGTCATCTAAACAACTTGCATACACTCAAGTAGGCGATAAAAAAGCAGCAAGTTTAAACTCACAAAAAGTAGGGGCTGCGATTCAAACTATTGATGATTGGTATGAGGGAGGCTACAAACCTATACGCACTCATGAGTATGGCGCAGATAAGCAAATATTAGTTGCACACAGGACACCTAAGACCCATTCAGACTTTTATTCATTACTCCCGCGTATTGCTTTGCATATTAAGCACATGGAAAAGCATGGTTTAGGGCAAAGTGATGAATCAGACGCAATCCATTTTATTGCGGCAGTGCTGATTAAAGGTGGCTTGTTCCAAAGGAGTAAAGCTTGAAGCGCTATTATTTTACCATTACTTATTTACCCAAAAATTGTGATGTAAGTCTTCTTGCTGGGCGTTGTATTGGCATGTTGCATGGGTTTATGAGTTCACGTGAAATAAGTAATATTGGTGTGTGTTTTCCTAAATGGAATGAGCAAACGATAGGCAATCAAATAGCGTTTGTATCAACAGATAAAAAGCAATTAACTAATCTATCTCAGCAAAGCTATTTTGAGATGATGGCTCATGACAAGTTGTTTTATTTATCAAAAATACTTGATGTACCAACAGAGCAAAATGAGGTTATGTTTATTCGCAACCAATCAGTAGCTAAAGCTTTTGTTGGCGAAAAGCAAAGGCGGTTAAAACGCGCTAAAAAAAGAGCTGAAGCCAGAGGTGAGGTTTATAATCCTGAATATAAATTTGAGGCAAAAGACATAGGCCACTTTCATTCAATACCCGTATCAAGCAAAGGCAACGGGGAAAATTTTATACTTCACATACAAAAAATTGAAAAAGCTGAATCCTTAAAAAATCAGTTTAACAATTATGGTTTTGCTACAAATCAAACATTTCAAGGTACAGTTCCCTCTTTGAATACCCTTTTTTAATAGTTTTAAAACACCCTGTAATTTTCAATGAGTTATCAGGTTTATTAAGGTAAGGGTAAATAATTTAAATTCATTTAACGGTTTGGTATTTATAGAAATTTAAACTATTTTTAATAGTGAACTGCCGAATAGGTAGCTGGAAATTGACCTGACTTTACTTCTCTTCGGGTTACTGTGTGAACTGCCGAGTAGGTAGCTGAAAATGTAAAGCTATGGGTATAAGTCCTAAGCGAATTGTGAACTGCCGAGTAGGCAGCTGAAGTTAGGCCAGGAAGTAAACAACCACATCTTGTGACTTTTAACTGCCGAAAAGGCAGAGGCTAAATAAAAAGACCTCCAGCAAACGCTGGGGTCTTTTGTTCTAAAGCCGAATAATAATTTTAATCTTATTCACCCTTTTTGTGATCGTGTTTTTTAAGGCTAGGATGTTTACTTTTATTCTCTGGGGTAACACGTCTTCGCTTATCAGTTTTACCTGTAGAGTCAGCTTTAGGTTTTGGACCTGGTTTAATACTCATATTATTTCCCTAAGAGTGGTTTATTTTTAGTTTAGCTCATGGTTTAGACTTGTCTATCCAACGCTAATGCTTGCTACTGTAAGTTTTAAGGGATAGATTACTGAGAGTGAATATTTTAAATGGAATTAATAAGTTAGTTTATGTCTACAGTCTCTAAAGTTTTTTTACCTGTCGAGGGTAAAAGTTATTCCTCTAATGAAATTCTATCTATAGATGAAGCAGGTCTATTTAAGCTTAGACGCTTTCTAAGAGAGCCAGAAGGGCTTGGAAGTATACTATGTGCTACATGTTTTCAGCCTTTAATACTTGCCGGTACTTCATCGCAAAAACATCATTTTAAACACCCTATCGGTTCAGAAGATTGTCCTGTGAAAAGCACAACAAGCCTCACCGATAGTGAACTAAAGGCAATTAGTTACAATGGAATAAAAGAAAGTAAAAAACATAAAGACTATAAAGCGACTATATCAAATTTGCTTAAAAGCGAATTTGAGTATGAAAATATTCAAGTAGAACAAACTTATCGAGAGCAGTTTCAGACGGGACTAGCTAAAGCATGGCGAAGACCAGATATAAGTTTTTACTCTAACACGCACAACATGGATATAGCTATTGAGTTAGTGTTAGACCAAGTACCACTAGATGTTATTGTTGCGAGAGATCGATTTTTTAAAGAACAAGGTGCTACAGTCCTTTGGCTATTTCTACAAGACAAAAACAACTTCACCCGAAAAGACATATTTTATAACTCTAACGAAAACCTTTACGTATTTGACCTTGAATCAAAAATCACTAGCCGAGATCAAAGCAAGCTGTTTTTTAAGTGTTTTTATACACAATACGGAATCGATGATTTAGGCTTTCAGGTACAAGTTGTCAGTTCAGAGCAATCAAAATTAGTGAGTTTGAACGACTTACACTTTAACGAGAACAACCTTACCTATTTCGATGTTCAGCAGTCAGAAACTGATGCAAAAAACGAAGCAGATCAGATATATAAACTGCGCCAGCAAGAGAACGCAGATTACAGAAAAAGGTTAAATGAAAAAAGGAAAAGTAGATTAAGCGGTAACTCTTCTTATGCATCTGTTGCAGATAAATATATACAGCCAAGAATTATTCAACCTGGCTTGATGTCAAAGTTAAAGGCTAAAGGCATACAAATAAAATGCGCATGCGGAAATGATGATTTGACTAAATTTAGAAGTAAGGCATGTTTTGTTTACTGTAATTCATGTGGTTCAGAGGTAGGATATGATTAAACATATTTTAACGAATGGAATTGCTTCATGATTATTGAGTTGAAGCAGAAATTTTCTCAATATAAATTATTTTGGAAAATTCAAAGGCTGTATAAATTAATAAAATTCGAAGTTGCGAAGGGATATTATCTATTAAAGGAGTTTGCAGTAAAGTTTTCCAGCATGCTTGCTTTTATTTTTAACATGTTTAAAAACTCCTTACCTTATTTCGTTTTACCAATATCAATTGCACTCTTAACACAAAGTTTAGAAGCACCTTTAAGACCATTGTTTGTCAATAACGGATGGATAGTTTTAAAAGATACTGATTACTCAACTTTAGTGGCAACAGTTACAAGTATTAGTGGCCTTTTTATTGGTTTGTATTACACCGCTATTACTAGTATTAGTGGTGCAATCTACACAAAGCTACCTCAGAGCTTGCGTCAATTATTATTCAATGAAAGTATAGGCAAAAACTATCTAAGATATTTAGTATTTTTTACATTCTTAGGGATTCTTTTCCTAACCCAATATGTTTTAGGGTATAGAGTAAATCCTATCAATGTTCCTATTATCACCGTTTTAGCAGGTTTTGCTGTATTTGCTTTCTACCAACTTGGAGTGCGAGTTTTATCTTTATTCGAGCCAACCGAGCTTTCAACTGAAATCTTTAAAAACATTCACAAGTCTGTAAAAAATGTAATACCTGGAAACAATAACTGGAAAGTACCTGAGTTTCAAAAGCATGAACAAAGCAAAGTACAATCTTGGTTAGAGTCCATAGACGCATTAGCTACATTGTCATCTTCAGAAAGGCATCTATCAGGTAAGGTTTTTTTAAAGTTTGTTGATCAAATAACACGGTTTTTATGTTGGTATGAGTTTAATAAAGATAAAGTACCTAGAAACAGTGAATGGTTCGAGTCGAAGCTTGAACATCCTGATTGGTACAAAAGTAATGATTCAGTGACTAATCGAGCATTTCAATTTGGTCAAATCCTACAACCAAAAATAGTACGTGATTATAGGTGGTTGGAAAATGAGCTTTCAAAAGTTCTACTCACTTGTCTAAAAACCAATTTAAATTCTAAAAATTATGATTTTGCGCATGGAACATTAAATTATATTAAATTGTATGTTGAAGTAATCTCTAAGAAAGGGGATATAGCATGGTCGCTCAAAGTTATTGAAAAAACAGCTAGTATTGCTACAACACACATCAATCTAGTTTGTAAAAAAGATACTGATCAAAACGAAAACTTAACAATACTCTGTGATGAGATAGCAGGGTTACCAATCAATTCTTTTTTAGCATTCAGGCAAGGTTTAGAACTGAGAGATGGCATAAAAATTAGCGATTTTGTGAAGAAAAAGGAATGGAGAAGAAGTAACTTTATTTATGAAATACCGTTATCTGAAAATACTATCAAAAAACTTGAGTGGCTATCTGAAAGGTTAGTTTTCGAATATCAAATCGAAAATAAATACATAACACCTGATTGGTATATTTTAGGCGGAGTTAGTCGAGAGGAAGAACTATCTTTTATTAAAAACATAAACTTGTTCGCGAATGAAGTCGGTAAGTTATACCAAAGTTGGGTTGCAAATTTAATTTCAGCAAGAAGGTTTTGGCTAGCTTCTACCTGCATAATACGTGAAAAAGAGTTTTGGTCTAAGTTTAGCTATCAACGTTCTAAACTGAGTGACTATCAAAACTCTCTATTGGCTCATAAAAATAATGAAGCTCAATGGAGTAACTTTGAGCTGGATAATATATTTGATGTTGTGGAGAAGAGATTAAATACGATCCAAGACATAAATGAAGTAGTCTTAAAGGGGCTTCTGCCATATAGTCGGCCAGCTAGTCTTCCAGATTATCATGGTTTTTTACTTCATTCTTTAGGTGAAAGTGTTTTTGAAGCACTAATTAATAATGATTTGGGAAAAGTTGGAAAACTATACAGGACCTATGTTTGGGTTAGTTTTTATAAATTTTCTGAATTAATTTCAGAAAAATATAAACACACATGGCAGATAGAAAACCAATTTAGGATTGCATCCGCAGCATTAGTTGATTTATTTGATTTGACTGGATATGCCATAGTCATTAGTAAATTTAATAAAAATAAAAGATTAGAACTTTTTATTCAAAGTATTTGGGAGCAATATTTCAACCAAGAGCAGAGCCGTTTTTCGCAGGTACTTTCTACAGTAAATTACTTTGATAGTTTTCCAGGGATAGGTAATAGATGGGATCATAGATTTAATTGGAAAAACACAATAAACCTTAAATTAAGTAGTGAAATTGACACGAAAGAAATAGCAATGAGCAAACATTATTTTGATACAGAGAAAGTCAAATTACATAATGATCCTATCGTGAGGTTGTTTGCTCGTAATCCAAGAGATTTTAATAGAGAAGGAATTGATGCCTTTGTTACGACAATATTGATACCAAAGTTATCCTCTGAAGATGAAAGGCTAGTTAATGTTAGGCGTGATTTGAGAAACGATATTCTGCGAGAAAAAGAGAAATATGATAAATATATAAAGAGTGTATCTGATGCAGAATAACCAAAGAGCACAAAGACCTAAGTTCTTATCCAGAATTCTGGATGACAACAATGAATACGATTTTCGAGGCTCAACACATGTGTATATTCTAAGAGAGGAATTGCATGCAGGATTGCTTCCTTATGGAGGTAGATCAGTTTCCTATCCAAATTTTGCTGTTGAAATATCAGGTAACGATTTAGAGGAAGCAAAGTCAATTTTAAATGGTTTAAAGAATTATCCTGAAATTCATGTGACACAACTTGTATGTGATGTTGTAAACACTTTAGGTAATCAGCTTTCATATTCGGGGATTATAAGGCATGAAATAATAGAGTCAGAACATTACTCTTTAAGTCATATTCCGGAACAGTCACTTTATGATCTCAAATACTTTTTTGTACAAGTTGTACCTAAGGAACAAAGAGAAGCTAGTAGTAAAAGTTTTATATTTAAAAAGGCTAAATATGTATGGACGTTGACGTTACCAGAGAAAGTTTGTCATTGGAAAACTTATAGAAAGATTTTAAAGGGATTGGCTGAAAATACAAATATGTTACCTCCTTATGTTGAACTTGCCGGATTAGCTCAATCTTCCATTGATTTCAACTTTGAAAATTATAACAAGGAAACTTCCAAGTATATTTATAAAATTCTTAATGGTATTGGTGGTAATCAAAGAGAATCTAGGCCTGAATTGGTAACAGAATTTTACTTAGTTCATAGGATGCTTAGACTGAACCTAAGTAAAACTCTAATTAGAGAGCATATTATTGATGAGCTAAATTTACTTTTTTCAAGATTAAATTTAGATGCGAAAATAATTATTTCAGAATTACCGACAAGTAAGTGTGTTAGAAAGTTAATCAGTGATATTGAGTTAGATAAGAAAGGGCTTAATGAAGCACTTTCAATAATCAATATTTACTAGCCATAGGTAAAATTGGTACCTTTATGCCATTTAATGCTTCAATATTATGCCAACTTACACTTCACTTGTATCGTTTTAGCTTAATGAAATCGAATGTGGCTATGTCAACTTATACTTCAAACAACATTGGGTTTGTTGTTTGAAGTATAAGATGACATAGCCTATTTTCTTCCCAAAAGACAAATCAACTTATTCCCACTAAAAGCCAAACACTTCCTTATAAACCTTCCATAAACCTGTAGGCTAAGAATAGAACTACTAGTTTAATCAGCTTTCTATGTGCATGAAAATGACAAGCTTACTCTGTGTTAACTACGCGATAAGGCGGAAGTATTTAGGAACCGAAAATAATGAGTAAAGTTAAGATTAAAACTATATGGTTTGAGGGAACAGAGCCTAGTGAAGTTGGTGTCTACTTAGTAGCATTGAGGCATATCAGTGGTTTCGGTTCATATGACTACTTATATTGGGATGGTAAATCATGGTTGAATCAAACGACTTCTGATATCGTGGGCTGGTCGCCAGTTTCTGATATTTTGGCGCAACTAGATGCTGGCTGGCCTACTGGTGACTTAGAAACTGATCTAGAGTTTGAAGAATATAGGAAGCAACATAGCGGTAAGTTTAGTGACGATGATTTTATCGAAATAGACTAGCCTATAACAAATCTAAATAGCAATGTATTTAATAGTGATTCGTAACGCTTGGCAGTTTCGCTTCGCTCAAGTATAGGCAAGCGTTGCTCACACCTTAATGTGGCGTTACCAATGTTTGCTCATGGCACATAATGCCCAACTGAACTTGGCTCTTTAAAGCCTGTATCTGGTAACTTTTGCCATTATAAGCTTCAATTTTATGTCAATATATTCTTCACTTTCGTTGCTATAAGCCAAAAAACTGAAAAGTATTCCAAAAATAAAAAGAGTGGTGGTCATTGACTTGGATGAACACGGAGATCCTATATTTGCAGGTATGAGTATTATAGAGCTTTTTTCAAACTTACCAACATTAGCAAATCAAATGCCTAATTCAGAGGGGCATTTTTATTATGCAGAGCCATCGAGTATAGGTGATGCGCGCCGTAAAGCATTAGTCAAAGAACTCTATGATTTAGGTTTGCGATAATGAATAAAAATTCTATTGGGAGTTTACTTTTTGTTGTTGCTCTTATATTGATAATAGGCACAGAATCATACTTAGTTATTTCTTTTAAAGATTTTATTCTTGAAGGGAAAGGCATTGGGATTTATGGGGTCTTTTTATATTTTATTGTACTTATACCTTGTTCTTTATTGTGGTTACTTTCTTATCGTATCAGAAAGAGTCGAGTTAAAGCTGCTATATACTGGATTTCTGCTCTTGCCTTAATTCCAGTTATTGTATTTCAACCTACGTGGTGGTCAGCTCCATTATTAAGTTGATTTAGCAAAGCTTTAAAGTTGAGTTTGTCACCGTCGATTCGATTTCGTTTCACGTTTTAGCCTAGTGAAGTAAATGTGTTTGTGTAAACTTATGCTAAACAACACTGGATTTGTCTTTCTGGCCCTTTTTTATTAGCTTAGGCTTTCCCTTAATTTTTCGATGCTTCCAATGAATAGCATAGACATAAAAACAATTACCATAGCAGAAGCTTTACCTATTAGGCATCGCGTTTTGTGGCCAAATAAACCGATTTCTTTTTGTTCTGTTGAAGGCGACGATACGGCGAGTCATTACGGTGCATTTATTGATAAAAGGTTAGTATGTGTTGCATCTATTTATCTTAATAACAATGAGGCAAGATTGAGAAAGTTTGCTACTTTGCCTCAATACCAAGGACAAAGAATAGGTTCTAGAGTAATAGAGCATATACTGAGTGACTTGAAGTGTTCTGATGTTAATTATTTTAGGTGTGATGCACGTAAAACGGCGCTTTCTTTTTATCAGAGATTTGGCTTGTGCTCACATGGCGAGCCATTTCAAAAATCAGGTATTTCATATCTTAGAATGTCTGTTTCTTTGCGTTAAGGGTGGTTAGGTCTTGGAATAGGGTTTATTGCAAGTAGTAGAAACTGAAGTCGTTATTTCTCTTACCGCTAAACTAAATTTTCGAATCAATAGAATCAGCTTTTAAAATTAGCATTAGGGGGCGGTAGTTATTATTTAGTGTGAATTGTACTATATTAACATTAAATGTAATGCAAATGGGAATTGTTCGTGATAACATCTTTGCGCTATTTCAATAACAAGGGTTATTATGAATTTTTCTCTACTTCCTACAGCCACAGCGGTGAGCTTAGCGCTTCTGTCAAACAGTGCTTTTGCAGCAGAACAAACTAATGAAAAAGAAACAGACCTCATAGAAAAAATTACTGTAAATGGTAAGTACATCGTTAACGAAAATATCGATACAGCGACAGGCCTTGGTTTATCAATTCGCGAGACTCCACAGTCTGTAACAGTCTTTACTGCTGAGCGTATTCGAGATCAAGATTTAGACACGATTATTGACGCAGTTGATAATACGGTTGGTTTGTCATCTTCAAAAATGGATAACATTCGTAACACCATGCAATCACGCGGGTTTAATGTGTCTAACTATCAAATTGATGGTGTGCCTTTATCGTGGAGTTTGGCAGGGGATTCTGGTGAAACGTCAGCGGATGTTGCGATTTATGAACGAGTAGAGTTTGTACGAGGCGCCACGGGTTTACTAACCGGGGCGGGCGACCCATCTGCATCAATTAATCTTGTTCGCAAACGCGCGCGTAACACCGACTTAACTGGTTACGTTGATGCTTCAATAGGAAGTTGGAATAAAAAAGAGTTAACCCTTGATATCGCGAATGGCTTAAATGATAGCGGT
Organism: Pseudoalteromonas sp. N1230-9; assembly: GCF_032716425.1. Taxonomy (NCBI): domain Bacteria; kingdom Pseudomonadati; phylum Pseudomonadota; class Gammaproteobacteria; order Alteromonadales; family Pseudoalteromonadaceae; genus Pseudoalteromonas; species Pseudoalteromonas sp. N1230-9. The sequence goes on along the minus strand of NZ_CP090419.1, from coordinate 2,363,669 downwards.
ACAGTGCGCGGTCGAGTGGTCGCAAAAGTGGTTGATAGTGAATCATATATCGACTTATACGAAGAGAATAAAAATATCTTCTACGGTGTATTAGAGACTGACCTAACACCAGATACTACCCTGCGTGTAGGGGCGAGTTACCAGAACAGTGATCCGCATGGTCCTGTGTGGGGCGCTTTACCTGCATACTATACAGATGGCACAGCAGCTGAGTGGGATGATTCTAAAACTACGGCCCTTGATTGGACTCGTTGGGAAACAACGCACAAAAACTATTTTGCAACCGTTGAGCATTTATTTTCGAATGGTTGGCAGTTAACAGCAAATTATAATCACTCAAAATATGATAAAGAAAGCCGCTTATTTTATGTCTATGGTGCATTAGATAAAGAAACAGGGGCAGGCTTAACAGGGCAACGTTATTTTGCGTTTGGCTCAACAGAGCAAGACAGTGTCGATGTACAGCTTAAAGGTCAATACACTTTGTTTGAACAGAGCCATGACTTTGTGGTGGGTGCGCTTTACTCTAAGCAAACTGGTGAAACAAGTACTCGCGATCCCGATCCTATCATTGGTGGTAGCGCATGGGATGCGGTTCCTATTGATAACTTTTTTGATTTCCAAGGGGATGATATTGCAGAACCTAATTGGACTGAAGAAGTGACACTACAAGATGATAACGACACAGTACAAAAAGGCTTTTACGCAGCTACACGAGTTTCGTTAACTGATGCGTTTAAAGTGATTGCTGGTGGGCGTATTTCGTCATGGGAGCGAGAGCGCTACTATTATGGCGATCAACAAGATTACGGCGATTCAGGCGTTTTTGTGCCTTACTTTGGCGCACTCTTTGATTTAAATGATCAGCACCGCATGTATGCCAGCTACACAGAAATTTTTCGTCCGCAAAATAGCTTAGATGCGAACGGGGAGTATTTAGACCCTGTTGATGGTAAAGCAAGTGAAATTGGCTTAAAGAGTGCTTATTTTGATGAGCGTTTGCAAACATCTTTGGCTATTTTTGATATTCAACAAGACAACTTAGCAGCAGAAGATCCCAACTTTGTGCCAACCGCTGAACAAATGTCAGCATATTATGGCGCTGAAGGAACACAAAGTCGCGGCTTTGAGTTTGAAGTGATGGGGGAGCCTGTGGATGGTTGGAATATCTCAGCCGGCTACTCACACTTTAAAGCCGAGGATGCCGATAACAACAAAGTAAATACAGATTCACCACGTAAGCAATTTAAGTTATTTACGACCTACCAATTTGTAAAACAATTACCAGCGCTTACAGTCGGTGGTGGTCTTAACTGGCAAAGCAAGTCATATGCGCAAGGCACAACACGTAATGTAGAGCAAGATGCTTATACAATTGTAAACTTGATGGCGCGTTATAATATTAATGAATCAATGGATTTACAGTTAAATGTTAATAATCTATTTGATAAGAAATACTATAATTACATGACAGCAGGCTACTATGACCTTTACCGCTATGGTGCGCCACGCAATGCATCACTGAGCTTCAGTTATAACTTTTAATTGATTGCTCGGGATAGGCTCATATCGAGTTGCAACTAAAGGTGCATTTGTGCACCTTTAGTTTTATGGTTATCAGGGCTTCTTCGCTATTCTAGCTTTAAACAGCGACGAGCTGTTTCATTTTATGACAACTCATTTCCTTCTTTAATCTTATTGATCTTAAATAACACCCTTTTAAATAAACTGGCTTATTCTGTTGCCAAATTAAGTAACGAGCTATTTGCTTGTTTGAGGGATTTTAGATAAATGATTACGTTAGATGAGCAGCGTTTAACATCGTTAAAACGTGGCTTTCATATACCACCTAAGCCTGAACTACTCGATGAAATTGCAACTGAAATGGAGTTAGACGATGCTTGCTTAGATAGAATTGCCAGCATGATCTCTAAAGATATTAGCCTCTCTGCTTTATTATTAAAAACCATCAACAGCCCTTTTTTTGGCTTACAAAGAACGATCAGTGATATAAAACAAGCGGCTATGTTTTTGGGTTTAGAGCAACTAAATCGCTTAGTTACACTCGCATTACTTAAGAACAACTTTGTTGGTGATGCCTGCATCAGTTTAGAGCGATTCTGGGATGAGTCTGTTGAAGTAGCAAACGCTTGTGTATGGCTTGGACATAGTTACAAGTCGCTGATGCCAGTTGATGAGCTCTACTCGTTAGGCCTTTTCCACAATGTTGGCATTGCAGCAATGGCTCTAAAATACCGTGACTATATTGACGTATTACAACACGCAAATCATGCAAAAGAGCAAGTAATAACCGCTCTTGAACAAGCTCGTTATCAGTGCGACCATGCTGTTATAGGTTATTTTATTGCCACATCGTGGCACTTACCTAAGCCGTTATGTAACGTTATTTTAAACCATCATAATAGCCACTTTTTAAAGCTAAGTGATAATGACCACCAGCGAATGGCCTTTGCTATTTTAAAATGTGCAGAAAGCATGATTGACTATGCCAGACATAGGCAACATTCAAGCGAGTGGCTAAAAATTAAAGATCAGTGCTTTATCGAGTTAGGAGTTATTGAGCAGGAATACGCTGATCTTCTAGAAGATTACCTCGACAACTCAATGGCGAGTTAAAGCCTATAAAAACCTTCGATAAGCAAGCGGGTGGTGTTAATTCACTGCTCGCTTTTATCTAATTCACGAGCTTCGGTAAGAGCTCATTAGTCCGTAGGCTTTACCTTGAAACCGTGAGTAAATTTAACCTTAAATATAGATATAAAAGCAGTTTGATAAACTGTAGTCGCGACTTTACGTCGCGTTATTTATATGAAACTAATGACGTGTGGTTCAGCGCAAATTATGAAGTAAGTACATAACCATCTCTGATAGAAAATAGCGTGTTTATATCGAGCTTTAGAGCTCAATTTTTTCAAAAATTTAAACAGCTAAAGATATGCGCATTACACATATATTTGTTACGCTTCACTAAGTCTATTAAATAGGTATTAAAGTGAAAGTAATTAAATATTTACTGGTATTATTTTTTAGCGGTATTTTCTCGATTTCAGCTTTTGCCGCAACAAAGCACATAAATATTGTCAAACCTGTGGTTGCGGCATTTAAGGCAGGTGATAAAGCTGCCATTGCCAAGCGAGTGCATTATCCACTGCAGCGTAAAGCGCCGCTGCAAGCAATTGAAAATGAGCAAATGCTTATAGAAAACTTTGAGCAAATTTTTGATAAAGAATTTATTGAACAAATAGCTAGCTCAAACATTCGCCATGACTGGGAAATGATGGGCTGGCGCGGCATTATGTTTGATTCAGGCAAATTGTGGTTAGACTTTGATGGCTCTATTTGGGCTGTGCCTTATGAATCAGAGGCAGAAAAAACACGACGCGAAGCACTGATTGACGAGCAAAAACAAGCATTACATAAAAGCCTTCGTGAATTCACAAAGCCGATATTAACGTGGCAAACAAAAAAACATCTAATTCGTATCGATGAGCTTGCTGATAATCAGTACCGTTATGTTGCATGGGAAATTGATCAATCTATGCAAGATGAGCCAAGCCTTGTGCTCACAGGGGGCACATTAAGTTTTGATGGCAGTGGGGGCAATCATTTTTATACCTTTACTAACAACGGTTATCGTTATGTCTGTCATGTGACTTTGCTTGGTACGGAACAGTCACCGCCGGGGCTTTTAGAGGTATTCAAAAATAACGTACAGATATTGTCTGAACCTGCTTTAAATTTGTAAGGTGTTTTTCTTATTTGAACTACACTTATCCTTTTAAAGGAGTAAGTTATGGGTGCAAAATTTTGGATACTCAGAGCCACTAAAATTTTTACGCTGGTAGCTATTTTATTATTTATGGTAGAAATCTTGAAAGGCCATGAGCCCTTAAGTGCATTGGGTTTTGCGCTACTTTGGTCTTTTATTGCTACGGCCATTTTTATCGCAACCCGTTTATATCATTCATCAAAAGGGCGCCACTGTGCATTTTGTAATGACACCCCTGATGATAAAAAAGCGAGTTAGCTTAGGTTATTAACAAACACGCCGCCCCATACCAACGCACAAATCGTTAGAGCAATCAGCACGGCTGCGGAGCCTAAGTCTTTAGCTAGGCCTGATAATGGATGAATTTCAAGGCCTATTCGGTCTATGGCGGCTTCAATTGCCGTATTGACTACTTCAGCAAACATCACAAAGAGCACAGATACAAGCAGCATAATTTTCTCATACAGGCTAATCTGCCAGACAAAAACCACTGCGATGGCTAGGACCAACAGTATCAGCTCTTGCTTAAAAGCAGACTCATGCTTTGCTAACCACGTGAATGCTCGTTGGGAATTTTTAAATGCGAGGCGAATACGTTTAATGCCAATGGGTTTGTTAGTGCTATCAAATTGCATAGTATGAAATCTCTATTTCGTTAGCTTTGTATTGAGCAAGCATTAAAGATATCTTGCTCTGGGTGATATTCAGTGCTTTGTACATGGGTTAAGCCAAGTAAGGTGTCAAAAATGTTATCATGCGAAAAAGCCTGGTTACGCTGCTGTTCGATACATTGATTAAAGCGGGTATCGGCTAGTTTATTACTCCAAAACAGCATAGGCACTTGGGTTTGCTCTTTAGGCGCTAACGCATACGGGAAGCCATGTAAGTACAAGCCTTTTTCACCCAGTGATTCACCGTGATCAGAAACATACAGCAGAGCTTTGTCATCCGCCTGACTGTTTTGCAGTAAATTAATAAGTTTACTCAGCACTAGGTCGGTATAAGCAATGGTATTATCATAGGTATTGGTAAGTTGCTCACTGCTACAGTTTTGGATATCGCTACGTGGGCAATCAGGCAAAAATTTACTGTCTTTTTCTGGATAGCGTCGATAGTAGGTTGGCCCATGTGAACCAATCATATGTAGCACCACTAGTTGGTGCTTCGCATGACTTTTAGCAAGCTTTGCGGCTAATTCTTCAACCAGTACTTCATCAAAACAATAGCGTCCGTCACAAAGTGGGTTGCTCTTTGTTGGTTCTACCGTTTGTGAGTTTACCCGCACACAAACCCCTTTACAGCTGCTATTGTTATCAATCCATGTTACTTCTACACCACTTCGTTGAATGATATCTAGGGCATTTTCTTGGCTTTGCGCGATGCGCGAATCATAGTGATTGCGATCTAAGCGCGAGAACATACAAGGTACAGAAATGGCCGTTGCGGTGCCACATGAACTAACATCACTGAAATATTTAACGCCAAGTTTAGGGGTATATTGATTAGTCGGCTTGTCGTAACCTTGCAATGAAAAGTTTGCTGCACGCGCTGTTTCGCCTACCACCATAATCGTCAGTGAACTTTGTTGCTTAGCTAATAGGTGCGGTGTTTTATCTAAGACTTTAAATGGTAAAGGTGGATAAAAATAATTATCGCGCAGGTACTTATAGCCCGCAGTATAAAATGCAAAAGGGGTAATGTAGCTGGTTAATTGGCGATTATTACGCCCTACAGAGGCGTAATCTTTATAAAAAGGAACGGCAATAACAGCTACAGCAATAAATGCTGTAACGTTAAGAAACGCAAAGCTTTTAAGGCGAACACGAAAGTTTCCGACAATTTTAAAGCGAGAAAACAAGTAAGCAGGCAGTACACCTAACACACAAATAAAAGCGATAACTTGTACATTAAGGTATGAAAATGCTTCGCCTGAAGTTGTTTCTAAGATATTTTGCAGCATGCTTTTATCAAAGATAACACCGTAATTTAAGGTTGCATAAAACAACAACGATGAAACCACGATGCTTGTTAAAAGCACGGGTTTTACAAAGGTGATTAACGATAACCAACTTAACACCATTGCCGTCAGTGCTAATAAGAAAAACGGTACGCTTGCTATAAATAACCAATCGACATGTTCAGGTTTGCTTGCAGCTTCAAATACATTAAATAAAAACAGACCATTAAATACAATAACCAAGTACAACGACACCAGCCAGACAAATTGGCTGTAGCTAACGTGCCATTTTTTAGTAAGGAGTTGTTTAATTTGCATGCTCATAATCATTCCTCATCGCTACGATTTATTTGGTAAGCGATACAACTGTTCGGTATAAGCTAAATTGCTAAATAAGACGTGCGCTAAGGCTTTTTTTGCAAGCTCAACGCTGCTGCCACCTTTATCAATGGCAACTTGGGTTTTACTTGAAGGGTCATAACGCCAATAACTCACTTTTTGATTTGGCATGAGTATTACGGCTTCACCATTTTCTACGTAAGCAAAGTTGTCGTAGTACTGCATCATGGCGCGCTCAACAGGGTATTGTTGAGTTAAATCATAACCAAGCATGGGGGTTGCTTGCTCAACGCCTAATAACGACAACAAAGTAACGGGTAAATCAATTTGGCTGACTAAGCGAGTATCGCGCTTTGCATCCATATCACTATTTAGGATCACAGCAGGGATGTGGAAAGATTTAAGCGGCACAGGCTCTGAACCAAACACGCGTACATCATGATCCGCAACCACTAAAAAGACGGTGTCTTGCCAGTAATCTTGCGTTTTTGCCTTCGCGATGAATTTTCCTAGTGCATAGTCAGCATATTTGATTGCGAGATCGCGCTTGACGTTTTCTGGGTCGTGGCCTTCAGGCAGTGTTACTTTACCCTCTGGAATATCGAATGGGTCGTGGTTACTTGAGGTAAACACAAGGCTGAAAAATGGTTTGCCTGATTTATTTAGCTCACTTAGCTCTTTATCAGCTTGATTAAACAAGTCTTCGTCGCTTGCGCCCCAAGATGAGATAAACTCTGGGCTTTGCATGTCACTAATATCTACAATATCGCTAAAGCCATTCCCTAAGAAAAAGCTTTTCATGTTATCAAAATGACTTTCACCACCGTAAATAAACTGGGTGGTATAGCCTGTGCGGCTTAATACATCAGCGAGTGAGAAAAAGTTGTGCTGTGACTTAGAGAGCTTTACTACAGATCGTGAAGGCGAAGGAGGAAATCCGGTTGTTACGGCCTCGATGCCGCGTACAGAGCGTGTGCCCGTTGCGTATAAGTTATCAAACCCCCAGCCTTGCTGATAAAGCTTATCAAGCTCAGGAGTTACACCAATACCACCTAGTTCACCAACAAAGCGTGCGCCTAAGCTTTCTTCTAAAATGATCACTAAATTCTTGTGTTTGCCTGTATTAAAAGGTGTGTTGTTGGCTAGGGTAGGAATACTCTGCGTTACAAACTGATTTTTATAGGCTGCTTGCTTTACCGTTTGTAAAATCTCATTACGTGGCATGGTGCCGTACAAACTACTGGCATTTTTTTCATTGCCCATATTTTTAATTGCAAATGCAACACTGTAAGTTGAATTTAGAGCCAAAGAGTTAACCAGTGAGTCACTTGAAAAGTACACTAATGCAGGGTTTAAAGGGCGATGGCTTACAGTGCCTCTTGCGCTAATTAAGCAAACTAATAAAGTAGTAACGAGTATCACCATTTGGCTAACCGTTTTAGCATTTTGCTGTTTGCTAAATGCTGCATTTACATAACGATACGCAAACACACAACTAAGCGTTGCAATAATTAAGGTGCTTATCATGGCAAATAGGTGGCCATGTAATAGCATAGAAAAGACTTCTTGAGGGTAATCGAGATATTCGACAAATAAACGATTTGGTCGTACATCGTACTGGGTAATAAACGCGGGGGTCGAAGCCTCAACAACCACGATTAAAGTCACGACTATGCTGCTATAAAGAGTAAACGCACGGCGAAATAAAGCGGTTTTGCTGCGCACAAGCACATCAGCGAGTAACATCAAAACAGCCAAGGCTGACAAGTAGCCTAAACTACTTAAGTCGACTCTTAAGCCGCCCAATAAAACGGCTAGGCAATCGCCATCAGCTAACCTTTGGTGTTGCCATAATAGCAAGCCCATTCTAGACAATATAAAAACTGACATAATCAGTAGCGTAAAACGTAATAGTGGTTTTAGAACGGATGTGATTGCTTGCATAGTTATACTTACTTAATCGAAAAGTATCGCAATACTAGGAAGCAAAGCTTAAGAAATACTTATGAAAAACTTAATGTTTACTGGGTTAGCTAAAATTCAGTAAACCTTAAGTAAATCTTAAGTTTTACAGCGTAAGCTACGCTTAGAATGTTTTATAAGAGAGAGCTATGAAGCTATTACTCATTGAAGATTCGGCGTCTTTGCGACGCAGTTTACGAATAGGTCTTGAAAACTTAGGTTTTACCATTGATGAAACAGGAGATGGAGCCGAAGGGTTAAGTATGGCTATGTCAGGAGAGTATGAACTAATAGTTCTTGATTTAATGCTACCGAGTATTGATGGCATTACTTTACTGCAAACCATCAGAGCAAAGCAGCTTGATGTGCGAGTACTTATTTTATCGGCTAAACAAGAGCCAGAAGATAGAGTTAGAGGGCTGCTCACAGGCGCTGATGATTACTTAACAAAGCCTTTTTCGTTTGATGAATTACATGCACGGTTATTAAACTTAACGCGTCGTGGAAATTTGAAAGCAAAAAGTGATGTGATTTATATTAATAGTTTGGCGCTTAACTTGCAGCTTAAATTATTACAAGTGGGCGATACAGTAATCGACTTAACACCTAACGAGTATAAAATAGTTGAGTGCTTGTTTAGTAATCAAAATAAAGTCATCACAGCAGAAAAACTGAGTAGTTACATTGCAGGTCAATACGATTTAGTATCCAAGAATTCAATCGAAGCACATTTATCATCTGCCCGTAAAAAAGTAAGAGCGGCTGGTGGAGAACTTCCCATTCAAACTAAGCGTGGCTTTGGCTACATAGTACAAGGTAAGTGATGAAATCAATTCGAAGTAAGCTGGTTGTCACTTTATCAATTGCTATTACTGGGCTTGTTTTAAGTATTTTATTAGCCACCGATATTGCTGTTGATAGCTGGATTGATAACGAATTTAATCGCGGCCTGCAGTCAAAAGCAGGGATGTTAATGACCTTGGTACATGAAGATGAGCAAGGACTGGCGTTTAACTTTTCAAGTGAATTTATGCCAGAGTTTGATGGTAAGGTTGAACCTGAATATTTTCAAATCTGGACAGAAACAGGCGTATTTACGCGCTCTAAAAGCCTTAATTTATTTAAAGTAAAGACCCTTACATTGCAAAGTTTAGGCGTTGGCGAATCGAAAATTATTGCTGCTAAACTGCCCGATGGCCGTGACGGTAGAATCATTTATACTCGCTTTTTTCCTCAGGCTGAATCGCATGTAAGAGCGGGTAACTACGAAAGTAATAAGTCTGCTGTTCAAATGCCTCTTACCCTAGCGTACGCAGCCTCATCAGAAGAAGTGGACTTTATTCTTTGGCTCATTGATATTATTTTTGTTGTCACGACCGTCACCGTCATTGTATTTATTCGACTTTTTGTCCGTAAGTCAGTTGATTCATCGCTTGCGCCATTAAATCAACTCAACAAAGATATAAGCCTACTTAGTATTGCCGATAAAAGTGCTCAAATTGTAATTAAAGAGCCTGTAAAAGAGTTGCAGCCGATTGTTGAGAGTCTAAACGCGTTCATACAAGAAAACAGGCAGCTTTATTTTCGTGAGAAACGTTTAACGTCAGATATCGCCCATGAACTTAAAACACCCATTGCAGAGTTAATTAATATGGCAGAAGTGGCCATTCGTTTTCCCAAAGAACAACAACTCAATGAAGACTTTAAGCCGGAAGTGCTAAACATTAGCCAGCGTCTAAAAAGCATTGTTTCTAACTTGTTGCTACTGCATAAATACAGTGATCAGGTTTTGCCAAAAAATGAGGCGTGTGATTTAAATCAGGTGACTATGCGAGTGTTGGAAAACGGTGATACATCGAGACTCGAATTTGAACTCGATAAAACCCTGCCGGCCATAATCAGTAATATATTTGCGCTTGAGTCTATTATTACCAACTTGGTGAATAATGCTAAGCAATATAGCCCTGAAGGTACATATGTGTTGATTAAAACTAAAAGAGCAGGGAGCTCAATCATTTTAACGGTAAGGAATACGCTCTTAACCGCTTTAAGTAAGGAGGAAATGAGCCAGTTATTTGACCCACTTTGGCAAAAAGACACCGCGCGAACGTCAAATGATAACTTTGGGCTGGGGTTATCGATAGCAAATGCATTAACGAAAGCTATTGATGCAGAACTATTGGTTGAGCAAAGTGAGCAAACAATTACCTTTAGTTTGATATTAAAGTGAAATTTTGCAGCCTCCGTGTTTATGTGCAACACTGATTATGTACAACAATAAGGAATAAAAAACTATGGGTAAAATAATTGGTATTGCACTTATCCTCATTGGTGTTGCACTGGCTGTGTGGGGATATAACGTATATGACTCTGCCAGCGCGCAAGTAAGTCGTACGCTAAGTGGTGATACACCGATTGAAGCGTGGTTAGGTATGGTAGGTGGTGCAATCTGTGCGGTTGTAGGCATATTAAAAGTTAAGTAATCAAACATTGAAATTAGCAAGCTAATACCTGATACTGTGTTTATATACAGTCGTGGTGTTAGCTATGCAGAAACAATTACCAGCAAAATACTATTTAAGTCACTTTTTTGAACTTGCAGAGTTTATCCAAACTCAGTGCACACGCCTGTTAACGGCTAAGCAGCAGTTATTTCTATCAAGGTTAATTCAACTTGATGAGCAAAGCTTGTGTACCTTATTGCGCATTTACTCGCGTAAGCCCAGACTTGTCGCAATATCCTCACTTAATTATGAAGAGATCCCCAATCTTCATGGTGCTATTTTTAAGCTTAAGCAGCAAGGGCTGGTGGCACACCCCACAAGTGAAAATTTAGACTTAGTACTTGAACATTTAACTAAGCCGGAGTTGGTGAGCCTTTTAGCGAATGATGAGCTAATGTCATCTACTGTTGTTTTTAAAAAGTCAGCAAGCAAAGGGGCATTAATTCAACTATGCAAAGATCACATCGATCGTACGAGTAATCTGTTAGAAACGCTTTTTAGTCAATTTGTGATGAATAGCCGAAGCCAGTATTACGAGTACTTTGAGTTTTTATATAGTGGTCGCTTGAGTGGTGGTGATATAAACCACCAAAATCGCTTTGTGATGCGTGATTTAGGGATAGCCAAAGTACGTGGTGATGTCAGCAAAACGCTGTCGCGTTTTCAAACCTTGGCCGAAGCACAAACACAGTATCAATTAAATCAATTGCGCATGCAGTTTAAGCAAAGCGAGTCAGCAGCGCAGTATCAAAATTTAGCCCAAGCACTTTTAGCCATTAGCTGTGAAGATGAATTAGCCCAGAGTATCAAAAACAAATTACTTATTCGCTTATATAAGCAGTTGAAGGAGCATGATTTAGCGTTTGCATGTGAGTTACTCGAATACTGTGAAGGCAGTAGTGAAGCGCAAGAGCTAGCAATTCGCCAGCGCTATAAAGAGGGGGATAAAGAGTGGGTTGAGCAAAAGCTTGAGCAAATAATTCACGATCCACTTGATGATGGCATTTTGTATTTTGCAGAGGATTTCTTACAACGCAAATACAATAAACAACAACGCTCGCGTTTAACGCAAATGCTCGTTGATACAGAGCATCAATTAAACATTGATGACATTTATCGTGGTGACGTAGAGCAAGGGGTGTGTGAGCATTATCAGCAACAGGAATGCACTGTCTTTTTTAGCGAAAATAACCTTTGGTTGAGCTTATTTACACTGACATTTTGGCAAGAACTTTTTATTGATACGCCGCACCCACCATGCAACGAATTTGATATTTACCCCAAAGTACTTCTTGCTGATAACTTTTACGACTCACAGCAAAAACAAATAGAACAAAAGTTAGCATTTTTAACCTCAAGTGATGCTTGGTTTAAGCATGTGTGTAAAGCGGCAGGGCAGTTTTACGATACACCGACAGGTTTATTTCAATGGCACAGTGATGTTTTAGAACCATTAAAATTACTTATAAAATACAGTGATTTACAAAATTTAAAGTCACATGTTTTGCAAATGACAAAAACATTTAAGCAGCTAAAAGATGGTTACCCAGATTTAATGGTGCTCAAAGAGGACAAGCTCACATTCGAAGAAGTAAAGGCCCCAGGCGACAAACTAAGACGTAACCAACTTGTCAGTATTGATGTTTTAAAACAGCACGGCTTTACTGTGAACATCGTTGCGGTAAATTGGTTTAATGACCCTAATCGCATTTACAGCGTGGTTGATATAGAAACCACAGGCGGCCTACAAGGTAATAACAAAATTACGGAAATAGCCGTTGTGCAAGTGCAAACTGGCGAGGTGATAAATCAATGGGCAAGCTTAATTAACCCTGAGCGAAGCATTCCACCGTTTATTACTAAACTTACCGGTATCAATGCTGCCATGGTCCGTGATGCCCCACGCTTTGAAGAGGTAGCCGATACACTACGCTCACTATTAAAAGGCAGTGTATTTGTTGCTCACAACGTGAATTTTGACTATGGCTTTATTCGTAAAGAATACGCTGCACTTGGGCAAGGCTTTAAAATGCCCAAGCTATGTACTGTGGTTGAATCACGAAGAGCATTTCCAAAGCTTAAGTCCTATTCGCTCGGTAACTTGGCGGCTCATTTTGAACTGAATCTAACTAACCACCATAGAGCATTAGCTGATGCAACTGCCACTGCAGAGCTGTTAAATTTGATCCAACAAACACAATCAAAAAAGGCGAGTTAAACTCGCCTTTTAAACTTAATCTGTCCCATCCAAAATAAGATTACTCGTATTCGATAGGGTCGGTAACGTTATTTAATGCAAAAGCCTCTAAACGCTCTTGGCAAGCACCACATTTGCCACAGGCTTTGTCGCGGCCATTATAACATGTCCACGTTTGGCTATAATCAAGACCCATTTTTAAACCGTCTGTCAAAATATCGATTTTGGTATTATTTAAATACGGGCTGAAAATTTCCACAGCGTCATAGTTGGCAATACGGCAAACATCATCCATTTTTTGTACGAACTCTGGGCGACAGTCTGGATAAATTGCATGGTCACCTGAATGCGCGCCGTAATAGACTTTGCTTGCTTTTAAAGACACCGCATAACCCACTGCAAGTGAAAGTAAGATCATATTACGGTTAGGCACAATTGTGCTCTTCATGCTTTCTTCTTCGTAGTGACCTTCTGGTACTTCGATATCATCAGTTAAAGATGAGCCACCAATTAACTGGTTAATAGCTGAAATATCAACAATCTTATGAGAAACACCTAAATTTTCACACACTTGAGCAGCTACTTTAAGCTCTTTAACATGACGCTGGCCGTAGTCGAACGACAGGGCATATACCTCATGGCCTTGTTGCAGGGCTTTATTTAATACGGTAAATGAGTCCATACCGCCGGAATAAATCACAACTACTTTTTGCGTCATATCTGTTTTGCTCTTACTTTTGATAGAGGTTTACTTCAGGGCGCGATATACTACACGGCTCGGGCCTAAATAACAATTTTTGCGCGTGTTTTTGGTTTTTTGATGGTATGTATTTTATACCGTTGCGTCGTAAGTGAGATGTCTTTTGTACAAAATTAACGAAGTGTTTGAAACAATTCAAGGTGAAGCAAGTTTTACAGGTACACCTTCAATCTTTTTACGTTTACAAGGCTGCCCAGTGGGTTGTGCTTGGTGTGATACAAAGCAAACATGGGATGTTGATAATGTATATAAAGTGTCCTTAGATGACACGGTTGAGAAAAAAGCCGACTCAGATCATTGGGCAGAAGCAACGGCTGAGCAAGTGTTAGCGCTATTTAAAGAACGTGGCTACAACGCAAAACATGTGGTGATCACCGGTGGTGAGCCTTGCATGTACGACTTAAATCCAGTGTGTGAATTATTACACGCAAATGGCTACTCAACTCAAATTGAAACCAGCGGCACATTTGAAATTTTAGTCCCAGAGCAGACATGGGTGACTGTATCACCAAAAATTAATATGCGTGGTGGCTACAACGTATTACGCAGTGCCATGCAACGTGCAGACGAAATTAAACACCCAGTTGCAATGCAAAAGCACGTTGAAGAACTTGAAGACTTATTCTTAAAAACAGGAGTGAACCCACGTTTAGTGTACCTGCAACCAATTAGCCAAAAAACCTCAGCAACTAAACTGGCTATTGAGACCTGTATCGCTAAAAACTGGCGCCTGTCAGTACAAGTACATAAATATTTGGGAATTAGTTAGTTTATTACTCTGTAGAACAAAAAAGCGTTGCACAATGGCAACGCTTTTGTATTTTATACTCAGTTCAATTATTAGCTTTGAGCTAAATAATCAAGCACGACTTGATGGTGGTCTTTAGTTTTAAACTTATCAAATACGTGTTTGATTTTACCGTCTTGGCCTACAAGGAAACTAATACGGTGAATACCTTCGTACTCTTTACCCATAAACTTTTTGTAACCCCAAATACCAAATGCATCAGCAATAGCATGATCTTCGTCGGCTAATAAATCAAAGTTAAGTTCTTTTTTGGTTTCAAAGTTCTTTAAACGTTTGATTGGGTCAGGGCTGATACCAACAACACGTGTATTTAATTTAGCAAGCTCAGCTTTTTCATCACGTAAGTTTTCAGCTTGTACTGTGCACCCTGGAGTGGATGCCTTTGGATAGAAGTAAACAAGCACTTGCTGCTCTTTTAATAGCTCAGCGAGTGTGATTGTTTCATCATTTTGGTTTTGTAAACTAAAAGCTGGGGCTGTATCACCTGCTTGAAGAGGATTAATTTTGTTCATGCTTAGCTCCTTAGCGAATGCGTCTGAAAATATAGTCTACGTTCAAACTACGAGAAAGATCTTCAAAACTAACTTTAAATTTATCAATATCAACTTCTACTGGAATATTAAACTCTAGTTCACAACGCATTTTCACATCTTCATCGTCATCAAATGTATCTGATTTTAATGAGCAAATACTGATATTGTTATCAGCAAAAAAGCGTGTCACTTTACTGAGAGTTCCTGGTGTGTCGATACCTGTGTATTCGAGTGTGTAACCTGCACAAAACTCACTTGCCACATGGCTTGCTGTGCGTTTCATCATGGTTAATAAGCCTAGCTCCATCCCTTTAGTTGGCAATGTATGTTCAATTCGGCTAATTGCCGACATGTCACCAGCTAATAACATGATGAAGGTAAATTCGTTGCCTAAAATAGCAATTCGACTGTCGATTATATTGCAATGACAATCACTCACTAGTTGAGTTAGTTCGCTAACGATACCCGGTCTATCTTCACCGATCGCAGTGAGCACTATCTGATGATTCGTAAAAGCAGTCATGGAATTTTAAGTACCTAGTAATTAATAAATACCAACGGATATAAGCCAGAATAAGCTTTGATTTCACGTGAGTTTAATACCGCACGGCGGCGAAGTTTAACATAATTTACCGAATAGACGATAGCGGTGATTAATTAAGCCATTAATAAAGTACGCTCTTTCTTGTTTTTAGGGGCATCTGAAAGTACCATAGTTAAAATTTTGCAAGGCGATAAGCAAACATAGTGGTTACGCGCTAACCCATATTGATTAGGGTTTTTTGCATAAAAACAAAAAATGTAAAGTCAAAAATGATTTTACAGTGAACCAAATCGGCATTACCCACTCATACATTTGTTAAAAAAATTAAGGGTTTGCTAAGGAGAAATATCTGTGCAGTATTGGATCTCAAAGGCGCTTGCAGTAAGCGTAATGGTTAGTTTAACAGGGTGCGGTGTCTTTACTGACGAAGCACATCATAAACGTAATTATCGTGCTAACGAACCGGTTAAAGCGCCTGAAGGACTTGCGCAGCCAGCTCAAGATCTGACCTATAAAATGGATGTTGCTCAATATGACAACGATCCAGAAGCAAAAAATTATCGTCCACCCGCACAAGTTATCACTATTGCTCAGGGTAGCTGGGTAGAAGAGGGTGATAAAGATGCTCGCGTATACTTTGACAAAAACGACGGCATTGTTGACTTAGACGAGTTTATTTGGGACTCAATTAACGCTGTATTACATGAAGAGAATACTCGCGCAACGAAGGAAGATAAGTTGCTTGGCAGTATTGAGACTGATTGGTATAGCATCATCAAACCAGAAGATGTTTGGTTTTGGGAAGATGAAGCAGACGTTTCACAACAGCGATTCTTGTTTACAATTGAAGAAAAATCTCACCAGCGTACGGCATCATTAAGCAGCAAATTGGTTGATTTTAAAAGTGACTCGCAAGAGCTTACGCCACTTTTAAAGCAACAGCTTGAAGTACGAGCGCTTAATCAAGTAATTGCTGAGTTTGATTACCGTTATCGTCAACTTGAAGTCGAAATGCGTAAGCAGCAAGGTATTATTTCTCTTGAAATGGGATTTGATAACAAAGGCAACGCTGCATTAGTGACTGAACAAGATTACTTTGTGGTATTTGATCGTTTTTCTGGCTTCTTAGAGCGTTTATCTTTCACGATTGTTGAAATTGACCAAGAAAGAGGTTTGATTACGGCTGATTACAAGAAGCCTGAGTCAAGCGTTTGGGATTCAATTTGGGGTGAAGAATTAGCAGAGTTACCAATCGAAAATGGCCAATACCAAATACTTGTAAGTCGCACAAATGAAGGCGGTACGAGTCTGACGTGGATGGACTCTGAAGGAACTACATTAGAGCCAGGTACAATGAATGACCTACAACAAGCACTAGAAAATGCGCTGCGCCAGCGCGGTATTAATATTTAATAATTATAAAAGTTAAAACCACCACAGAAAGAGCCTCACCGCTCTTTTTGTGGTTTTTACAGGTTGAAAATATGTCTAACTTAAACACTGCAAATCGCAGTAACTTGCGAACTTTGTTTACCTTTTTCGTTCCTTCACTTATAGGTGTCTTTTTGTTTATGACGCCGGTGCCCATAGGTGAGGCAATGACTATTCCTATTGCTGTGATGGCAAAGGGAGTTCAGCAATGGATAGCACCATTCGCATTAGGTTTAATAACCACTATTGTATGTATAACGGGTGTGCTTTCCTTAGTTATTAAATTATTTCAGCCGAAAGCACTTTTAAAGGTGTTTGTAATCAAGCATTTGTTTGACGTAAGTTGGTTGTGGCTCAGTGTTCGCCTATTCGGTATGGTGTTTATACTATTGACCTATACCCAGTATGGGCCTGAAATGATTACTTCCAAAAATACGGGAGCTCTAGTTCTAAATGATCTGCTTCCAGTGTTGTTTTCAGTATTTATATTAGCAGGGTTATTACTTCCTCTATTATTAAATTTTGGTCTGTTAGAGCTTGTCGGCACCTTATTGACGAAAGTAATGCGACCATTATTTGGTGTGCCAGGGCGCAGCGCAGTTAACTGTGTAGCATCTTGGTTAGGCGACGGTAGTGTGGGAATTTTGATGACTGCACGCCAATATGAAGATAAACATTACACCCAACGCGAAGCAGCGATTATTGGTACCACTTTTTCTGCTGTATCAATAACTTTTTGCTTAGTTGTAATTGGCCAAGTTAAATTAGAGCATTTATTTGCTCCTTTCTATTTGACTGTGTGTCTAGCTGGCTTTGTTGCCGCACTTATCGTGCCTCGCTTGCCTCCTTTACGTTTTAAGAAAGATTTATATGTTGATGGTACTCAACCTGATGAGCATGCAGAAGCAGTGCCAGAAGGAAAAACACTGATAACGCACTCGCTTGATGTTGCACTTGCAAAGGCTAGAACTGCGCCAGGTTTCTTTGGTACTTTAAAAGAGGGGATTCACAATGCCCTTGACATGGTTTTTGCTGTGTTACCTGTGGTTATGGCTGTGGGTACATTTGCGCTTATTATTGCCGAATATACGCCAATTTTTGAGTATATGGGTAAACCATTCGTACCATTTTTAGAACTATTGCAGGTACCAGAGGCGGAAGCTGCTGCACAAACTATTATGGTGGGATTTGCTGATATGTTTATTCCGTCTATTTTAGCCGCAGGTAGTATTGAAAGTGATGTAACGCGTTTCATTATTGCGGCAATGAGTGTGACGCAATTAATTTATATGTCTGAAGTAGGTGCCTTATTACTGGGTAGTAAAATCCCTGTGAATATCGTTGAGTTGTTCTTGATATTTATTTTAAGAACGTTAGTGACACTGCCTGTTATCGTTTTAATGGCTCATTGGTTGGTCTGAGTGAGTCTTTAGGTATTATTATAAAGCCCTGATAACTAATCAGGGCTTTTTTTATCATCATCGTTTTGTGGTTTTTTAAAATCCATTTTTGCAGCGTGTTTTAATAAGGCGAGGTTACCAATAACAACGCCGAAAACCGCAACAACAATTGCAATTTTTTGCCATGTTTCCATGCTCAAACCCAACTAGTCAATTTTGATAAATAGTAGCACTTAAAAGCGTCTAGCATAAGACAGAGATATAAAATCAAGGCCAGGGTTCGGGCTTTTGAAGCCCGCATTAGAATAATGTAAGTATCTTAATGCTAAACTAGTATTATCACCTAAGTCTGCGACGAGCCCTAATCTATCTTCAAATTGGTAGTGAGTGCTAACGTTCTTACCTGCAAAATGGGTGTCATCTAACAAAGAGACGCCAATCCCGAACTCCACTGAAACAGGGATGTTTTTAACACTAAAAACAGGATATTGAATAACAGGAGACATGGCTAAAACTAGGTTAGTTTGATGGTTGTTTTCTTTACCATATTGCCAAATATTAAAGCTTGATTCGAAGTAGAGGCGTGCATGCTGAAAAGGGAGTTGCTCTTGGGGGATGTGATATTGATAAGCAAGTTTTACCCCTTTCACATCTCCTTCGCCTTGAATATAGTCAATGGCATAACCATGATTTGAATTTGCAAAAGCAGGTGTTGTTAAACTAGCTGTTATAACGAATGTTAGGGCGTTTAAAATGTGTGTAGTTTTCATATCGGGACTTCTCATAGTGACTATGAGCATGTAAATAGGGGTGGCCAAGGGGGCTTTTCAATGTGCAAAAATACACATCTACTGTGCACTTACTTAGTTTTTTTAGCAATTAACTGAAAACTAAAACAAAAATCGATTGGTGCGGATTTGGCATTAAAAAGGTGTCGGATTGTTTCTTTTTATTTGGGGCTAATATCGGTATATTGGCTCAAATTTTCAACGGTAAGTGCATATCATGACCAAATTAATTAACGCCTTTTTACTTGTTACTGCGCTATTTGCTTCAAGTGTCTTTGCTAGCCAACTGAATTCTCCAAAACAGTTGTTAGAGTCAGTGACCGCTGATTTATTTGTAGACATTGCAAGTGTAAACGCAAAAGGTGATGCAAGCTCACAAGCCATGGCAGACATTGTTGAAAAACGTTTGCTACCGCATATGGATATTAAGTTTGTTTCATATAAGTTGCTTGGCAAGCATATTAAAGGGTTGCGCCGTGAGCAAGCTGTTAGCTTTATTTCAGCGGTTGAGCATTATTTAACTGTTACTTATGCTGGTGCGTTAATGAAATACACAGGTCAAAAAGTTATCTTTGATCAAGCACAATTAGTCGATGGTGACTACGCGACCGTTAAAACACAAATTGTGGATGAGAATGCGCCAACTATAGACCTTCATTTTAAGCTACGCCAGAGTAAGAATAAGCAATGGAAAGTGTACGATATCGTTGCTGAAGGGATTTCTTTACTGAGTGCTAAGCAAAAAGAGGTTTTGCAACGTATCAGCCAAGTTGGTATTGACGAAGTTACTCAAGAATTAGCCAGCAAATAGGCTTAGACCTAGACTTACGTTAAAGACATATTTTCAGTAAGTTTAGGTTTATTTAGTCTCCAACCAAGCAGTCAGTGTATCCATGTGCTACTGCTTTTCTATTTTCTTTAAAAATCACTGACTTTACGCTAGCACCTCTTAACCTCTGTGGTAGAATTAAGGCACTTTTCTTCTTACCTTAGTATCATTAGATACTGTTTTTATTGGTCGTGATATTAAGCGCAGTGTCAGTTAAATTTTGGCATAATTTGTAGCTTAATAAGACATCTAATAATGTGCAGCGGAGTTGTGTTTTTTTAATGGAAAATGTACTGATTTGGCCAAAGGAATACCCGTTACTGATCAAAGGATTAGTCGAACAAAATGGGGCCTATATTTTAGATGCGTTAGAAGCTTGGCCTGCATGCCAATCTACCAATGAAGACGATGGTGTATGCACGACTGTATTACCTCCTATCTATTATCTTTCTTGGCTAACACCCCTTGAGCCATTTGAGGAATGTTATTTTCAGCATATTTCTGAGTTTGATGAGGCTGCGCAGCATTATATCAATGCAATGAAGTCTCACTTTTATGAAAACGATTACACGCCTGAAACGCTTGTGCTGATGCTTTGCCAACGATTGGAACAATATGCGAGTGCATTTGCGCAATCTGCGGTTAAAACGCCAATTACTCTCATTCGCCAATTATTTAACCGCCGCTATTTTACTGTTATTGAACATGTGTTAAGTCAAGGTGCGAAAATGTCCGCGGATGATGTATTAGTTCTGTGGACTGAAGTTGATTTTAGAGAGCGTTTCAGTGGTTTTATACCTGATTCAGTTACTGAACTTGAGCAATTAACAGAACTTGCCGCAGAAAAAGTCGCCCTTGGTGAGGATTATTTCACGTTATTAAAATTAGTTTCGCCGGATGTCGATTCAGCTTCGCTTCTTGAGCAAGCATTGTTAGCTCACTTAAGCCATGAGAGTGCTAAGCAAACAATGGCAAAACGTTTTATTGAGCAAGGAGCAACGGGCACACTGGCAGATGAAAACGGCAAAACAGCATTTATGTGGGCTACAGAGAAGGGCTACGTCAATGTTGTTGAGACTTTGCTGGAGCATCAAGATAAAACGATTCAGGATATAAAAGGTAATACAGCATTACACTATGCCGTGCTTGCTGAAAATGAACCATTACTAGTGTTATTACTAAAACAAGGTTTTGATTATCGTGTACGCAATAACGATGGTTTAAGCTGCTATCGCCTGGCGGTGAGTATAAAAGCAGATAGCCTTGTAAAATGTCTTGAGCGTGAATTTGGCATTAAAGAATTATCACCAGAGGGGCAATTTGATCGTGTTAAGAAAGTGCACCTTCTCCACGCAATTGTTACCTTGTTGCTGCCAATGCAGTTATTCTTCTTTTTTGATGACAGTATTGCAATAAAAAGTGAATTAACACTGAGCTTCACTTTGGTGGCTATTTTGTGTTTCTTTTTTGCAACGAGCTTAAAGCGTTGCGCACTTTATCCACATTTACGCCATCCTTGGGGTTTATTCTTACTGAGATTATTCTCATTGTTTAGCTTGATTGCTCAAGTGGGGTTAGCCAGTATTGTTGCATTAGCAACTTTATCCGAATTGGTTTAAATAAAAACGGCAACTTATAGTTGCCATTTTTATTTGTAACTGTGCTAAACACATGGTGTGACTATTTGTCGTGCTCGTGGGCTGCTTTTTCCTCAGCAAGCTCTTCTTTGAGTTTACGTATTTTTAACCCTAATTCCTGCCCACGATGGCGCGCATAATACGTGCAACCAATAAACATGAGGCTAGCAAAAGTTAACTCTAACAGTACCCAAATGAGTTGATCTTGGGCGACCCACAGTAGTGTAAAGCCATGAATAAAATAAAACATGACAATAAAATTAGCCCACGCATATGTGTAGGGCTTGTCTTGAATAATTCCTTTTAATGGTAAGAGTAATGGCACTATATAAACAACAAATATAAAGGCATTACTATGGCCTTCCCTAGGAGCAATTAGGAATAACCAAATAGGCATTAAAATTAATAAGCCAATGTAACCGGTTAATGCAAATCGCTGAAAACGTTTTGTAATCGGTTTTTTGGCAATAGGGGGGGTTACTTCTGAGTTTGTGCTCATTGTAGTTTACTCGCAATCTGCGCCAAACGTTTTCCAACACTGTGGCAAATTTTCATTTCATCTTTACTGAGAACATTACTATTGTTAGTACCAGCAACATGTGTTGCACCGTATGGGGTTCCACCTGTCTCTGTGCTCAGTAATTCGGGCACATCGTATGGCACGCCTAGTAACATCATGCCGTGGTGTAATAAAGGTAATGATAAGTTAAGTAAGGTTGCTTCGTTACCACCATGCATACTGCTTGATGACGAAAAAACACAGGCTGGTTTATCGATCAATTGTCCTTTTAGCCACAGATCACTGGTTGTTTCCCAGAAACTTTTCGCTTGTGATGCCATCATACCAAAACGGGTAGGGGTGCCAAAGGCGAGACCATCACAATGAATAAGGTCGTCTTTGCTTATGACAATATCGTGAGCTTGGCGTTTAACAAAGGTGCGCAGTAAGGCTGTTGCACCTTGCTGTTCAATTGACTCTGCAATTTCGTGGGCCATGGCTTCTACAGAGCCATGACTTGAGTGGTATAACACAACAATGTTAAGTGACATTAAAGTACGCTTAATACGTTTTCAGGTGGACGACCAAGCGCAGCTTTATTATTGTGCTCTACAATAGGACGCTCTATTAATTTAGGGTTTGCCGCCATCGCCGCAATTAGCTTGCCTTCGTCTTGTTCGTTTTTAAGCTCAAGCTCTTTGTAGATGTCTTCTTTTGTGCGCATTAATTCACGTGCCGAGGTAAAGCCAAGTTGCGTTACTAGCGTGGCGATTTGTTGCTCATCAAGCGGTGTTTTTAAATACTCAACCACATTAGGTTGGACGTTATTACTTTCTAAAAGGGCAAGCGTTTCACGTGATTTTGAACAACGCGGATTATGATAAATAGTCACAGACATGGAGTGTTCTCTAATTTAATAATTTAGCTTATTTTAGGGTAAGCAAGGCGAGACTTAAAGTCTCGCTAGCTCTTTTTGTAGTTGACGATATTGTGTAAGCAATGCTTTTAAACGTTGCTGCTTCACTAGCTCTTCTGGCTCGACGAAATTTAATGCTTTTTGAATTTCGTCAGCTGCTTTTAAGTAGGCACCGTATTGCGCTAAAACATCAGCATGTGCTTCATGATACGCCGCTAAGTTTTTTTGCTTTTTATAAACGTTAGCAATCAATTCTTTACCTAAATTATGATCAGGCTTAGCAAGTAAAAAGGTTTTTAAAACTTGCTCTGCAACGTCGTATTGCTCAGCCTCAATAGCCGCATTAGCATAGTTGAGGGTTATAACTTGATTATTTGGTCTATCAATATTTAATTTTGCTAAATATTCTACTGCTTCATCTGCTTTACCTTGCGCAATAAGTAGATCAGTGTGGGTATCGATATAAAATAAGTTTTTAGGATCTTTTTTGCGTAATGGCTCAAGTACACTGGCAGCTTCATCGAGTTTTTTCTGGTCTAATAAGCTAATCCCTAAACCATATTTTAGAGCAGTATCGCCATACGCAGTATTTTCACGCATTAATTTTCGAAAGAGGTCCTCAGCAGCTTCAGACTTTTGATAATAGCGAGCAATAACACGACTTTTTGCTAAATTGAATTCTAAGCTATCTGAGAAGTGCTTTTTAGGGTATTGCTCAGCTCTTAAGCGTACATCAGAGACGCGGCTTTCGGGTAATGGGTGAGTAAGCAAAAAAGCAGGGGGCTTGTATTTGTAACGGATTTGCGCAGCTAGTTTAGTTAAAAACTCGCTTGATTGGCGCGGATCAAAGCCGGCATTGTTAAGGGTTTGCATACCAATACGGTCAGCTTCTTGCTCTGCAGCACGACTGTGAGTGAGTTGGCTAAATGCGGCTTGTGTTTGGTTTGCTGAAATAATTGCAATACCTGCATCAGGTGAGACAACTGTTGCTAAAATACCTGCAATCATACCTGCAATTGTTAAAGCGCTATTGTCTTGTTGTTGTTGGAGTCTACGCGCTAAATGACGTTGTGTTACGTGCGCTATCTCATGGCCCAACACTGACGCAAATTGGCTTTCGTTATCAGCTTGAGCAATAAGCCCAGTGTGAACACCAACATGGCCACCATAGAATGCAAATGCATTAATCTCAGAGTTGTTAATCCAGAAAAAAGAAAACGGAAAACGTACATCGTTGGCATTTGCAACTAAGCGACGACCTAAAGTTGTGAGATACTCGTCAAGTACGGGATCATTAACAACAGGTGATGATCCTCGGATCTGCATCATCATTACTTCACCAATTGCTTGCTCTTTTTCAATAGGAAGTGCTTGCAGTGCCGAGGTGCCTAAATCGGGAAGTTTAAAATTTGTTTGCGCCTTCAACGGCTCACTGTGCAAAACCACGATTGTGAGTAATGCACTGCACAGTGTTATAAAGGCTGATTTAAATCGCATTTTATTCCTTTTTGATCTGCTCACCAAGCATGATTTTAGCAAGGTCTATTTCGTCGCTACATGCACGGCTATCTTTTTCACATAATTGATAGAAATCTTTTATTGTGACTCCACCTAGCTTAACAACGTTCAACTCGCGTTGTAAAAAAGTTATGATTTTATGCACAACCTTATGCGCATGAAGAATAAGGGCTTTGTCGGCCTTATCGCCACGCTCAAAGTAAAAGGCAATAAATTTGTGTAGCTGATTTATGCGAATAAGGTTTTTCATTGTGATGGGATCCCATACCTTAAACTCCATAAAGCGGTTACCTTTGACATATTGATCAACAATTGAATCTTTGGCATATGGCGAAGCCCATAACTCAAAACCACGCTCGGTAAAGCTTTGATGTAACGCTATTCTGGGTTTGTTTTCACAAACAATTTCACCTAAATTGGTTACGTGCCCATCAAGTGTATCAAGATTCCAATTGCTTGTATCAATAAGGCGCTTCACTGCATTATCAAAACCATGGTTTAAAATCCCCTCAGATTCACTCACAGAGGACGCAACCATGTGATAAAACGGAGGTAGCTCCCCCCAGTTAATCTGCTTTTTATACCAATTTATTTCTTTAAGAGTTGGATTAGCAGGTAATTGCGCTTTATTATGCGTGCCAGGCATTAGGTTTCCTTTACTACCAGTTATTAAATAAGGATAAACTATTGTTTTGCGTGTTTTAAGAAAAAAATGAATTATGATTCATTCTAGCGACCTTATTTTGGTAAATGTATAAAGCTTATACCAATTGTTCATAGTTATTACGGGATAGTCTCGTTATGTTGAGATGTGATTTGAGGCCGTTTAAGTGCCCGCAACAATTTGTTCAGTTTAAATTAGGGCTAAAAAAGGCACAATTAACGAAGCAAACAGTCATTTTTGCATTTGATGTTGCCCATTCAAATCATGATATGCTGCGTTTTTTAGATAAACATCATTATCAATATAGACTTGACCTAAATTTAGGCGAATTAACAGTGGAGCCTGTTTGTGTTTGAATACGTTAAAGCTTGGTACGAAAATAAGTTTTCTGATCCTCATTCAGTTACGCTGTTATTACTTTTAATAGCAACAGTTGCATTGTTTTATTTCTTTGGCTCATTAATTGTACCTGTGCTCGTTGCATTGGTGATTGCATATTTGCTTGATTGGCCTGTTGTTCATTTAGAAAAGCTCGGTTTAAAACGTTTTACAGCCACTGTGTTGGTGATGTTGGTGTTTAGTGGCTTAATGTTAATGATCATTATTGGTATGGGGCCTGTTTTATGGCAGCAAACAAGTAATTTAGTGCAAGAAGCCCCGCACATGGTCGAACAAGGAAAAGCCTTTTTAATGCATTTGCCTGAAGACTACCCCAATCTGATCACAACAGATCAAGTTAAATCTATTGTCAGTAGTGTAGAGACGAAGGTTATTGAGTTTGGCCAAGTTGTTCTATCTGTCTCGCTTACTTCTTTAAAAGATGTCGCAGCATGGTTGATCTATCTAATTTTAGTCCCGCTGTTAGTTTTCTTTATGCTTAAAGATAAACAAGATCTTATTAAAAGTGCTGAGCGTTTAATCCCTAAGCAACGTCGTTTAATCCTGCAAGTATGGCAAGAGATGAATCAGCAGATTATGAATTACATCCGCGGTAAAGTGTTTGAAATTTTGATTGTTGGTACAGCTTCTTTTATTGCCTTTGCTGTGCTTGATTTACGTTATGCAGCATTACTCAGTGTGCTTGTTGGGCTTTCAGTACTTATTCCGTTTGTGGGAGCGGCATTGGTAACAATCCCCGTTGCTGCTGTGGCGTTGTTTCAATTTGGTCTGGAGACCCAGTTTTGGACTATATTGATCATTTACGGCATTATTCAAGCGCTCGATGGCAATGTGTTGGTCCCTTTATTATTCTCTGAAGCTGTTGACTTAAACCCTGTGTTTATCATTGTTGCAGTGCTGTTTTTTGGTGGGCTTTGGGGGTTCTGGGGAGTATTCTTTGCTATTCCTTTAGCGTCACTTGTCAAAGCGTTAATAAATGCTTGGTCGAGCAAGCAGGAACATTTGATAGAGAGCAAATAGTTCAGCCAGTTCTTTAGCATTAAAAAGTATAGAAAACGCACTTTACTGCTTAATTGATTATTACTCTTATACACGGTAAAAATGTAAAATACGTTATAAGATATATCTTTTAGTAATATGGTGCGTTTAATGGCTAACTTTTTTTTCTCCGATGATGTAAATCAGCAAATCTATTTAGATGCAAATGCAACGACACCTGTACTTCCTGAAATTGCTGATATTGTCTCTCATACAATGCAAGTTTGCTTTGGTAATCCGTCAAGTTCTCACATTACAGGTATTCAAGCTAAGCACTTGCTGGAGCAAACTCGCCGTAAAGCCCGTGATGTAATTGGGGCGACTGATGGTGACATCTTGTTTACTTCAGGCGCAACAGAAGGTATTCAGACGGCTGTTGTATCGACTTTAATTGCCGCAAAACATCATAAAATAGATAACCCAGTATTGCTTTATGGTGCAACAGAGCATAAAGCGGTTCCTAATACGCTTAAGCACTGGAATACAGTGCTAGATATTAATGCTGAAGTTCTTGCGATCCCCGTTGATAAAAATGGCATTTTAGATCACGAATTTATTGCTAGGCATGCGGCGCGCGCGTTAATGATTTGTACCATGGCAGTGAATAATGAAACTGGTGTGTTCCAAGACCTAACAGCAATTGAAAAAGTGATCCGCAGTAAAAATACGGATGTTGCTTGGATGGTAGATTGTGTACAAGCACTAGGAAAAACGGACTTATCACTCAGTAAAACGACAATTGATTACGCACCATTCTCAGGGCACAAGCTATATGCACCCAAAGGGATAGGTGTTTTGTATATTCGCAAGGGTAGTGCATATACGCCATTTATAGCTGGAGGTGGCCAAGAAAGTGGCATGCGCTCAGGCACAGAAAACTTACCGGGTATTGCAGGGTTAAATAAACTTTTTTCATTGTTGTTAGATAAAGAAGACAATGTTTTTAAACCTATTGAGCAGCTAGATGCTTATCGCAAGCAGTTACATGCAGCATTAGTGGATACTTTTGGTGACATTACATTTAATCACCGCTTTGCATGCTCAGTACCCACAACATTAAACTTTGCGGTTAATGAGTTAACAAGCAAAGAAGTGATGGATTTATTTGATGCTGCGGGTATTCGTGTCAGTGGTGGGTCTGCATGTAGCTCAGGGGCGAATCGTAGTTTTGTTCTCGATGCTATGGGCGCATCTGATTGGCAAAGTGAGAATGCCATTCGCATGTCGTTTGGTCCAGCAGCAAGCCAGCAAGAAATTGATTATGCGTGCGAGAAAATTCGTTCATTAAAACCGATTCTTGAAGCAAACTGTTTAGTTGTTTCAGACAGTACAACACCACAGCATGAGGTGTGTGCGATTGGTCTAACTCAATTACGACATCAAGCTGCGTGCTGCTGGTTATATGTTGATAGTAACAAGCATGCGGTGATTATCGATCCTATTATTGAGCTTATTCCGCGTTTAGCAAAAATGGTTGCGACACAAGGATTAACAGTTCACGCTATTTTAGACACCCATCAACATCAAGAGCGACTTTCTGCAAGATGTTTATTGAGTAAAGAGTTGGGTGAACACTGTATTGCTGGTGAAGTCGATGCACTAGGCTGGCCAGTTAAGGCCGAACAGATTGAACTAACCGATATGTGTTTGAGCAAAGTCGCTACACCAGGGCACAGTCAAGACAGTGTTAGTTATTTGCTCAAAGATAACAAAACAAAAGCTATTAGTTATTGTTTTTGTGGAGACTTAATTTTACCTGGGGGCTTAGGTAATACTTCACTTGAAGGTGGTGATGCCGCTCAGATGGCTCAATCATTAAAGTACATTGCAAATACCATAGATGATAAAACAGTGATTTGCTCTGGTCATGATTATCAACAGTGCTTCGCAATGGATTGGCAGGTTCAGCAGTCGACAAATCCGCTATTAACAAAATTGCTCAACGAGCAGATTTCTGACGCCGAGTTTATTGAGCTAAAGCAACAAAGCGATCAGCAAAAGCAAGCTGTAAATCATACGTTGTGCGGTTATGTCGAAACATTAGAAAGCGCGCCCATGAAACAGCTTACATCAACAGAAGCAAAAGCAATGCTTTGCCAAAAGGACACCTATCTAATCGATACGCGCGAGCCTTATGAGCATAGTGTTGTTGATATCGCAGAGCAGTTTAAGATTGATGACTCTCACGTGATTAATATTCCACTTAGCCGCATGGCTAATGAGATTATGCAGGGGCATCTAAATAAATGTAATTGTTATATCTTAATATGTCGCAGTGGGAACCGCTCAAAACAAGCTGCAAATAACTTATCTCAATTAGGTTTTGAGAATGTTTATAACCTAAATGGTGGCTTAGCTTTACTGTAGCGAACAATACCAGTTCGCACTAATACTTAATCATTTAATTAAGTGGGTTAGTATAAGAAAGCCGCATGTTAATGCGGCTTTTTCGTAACAGTATTGAATCGTTAGATTTTTGGCCCTGAACTTTCACGAACAACTAATGACGGGGTAAATGTCGTGATGATCTCTTTGTCTTGGTTCCGTGCCCCTCGTGTCTTTCTAAATAATAGGCGAGCAGCGTGCTGAGATATAACATCATTGGCTTGATGAGCTGTTGTCAGTTTTGGCCATGTTTGACGCGAGAAAGGCGAGTCTTCGAATCCTGTAATAGACAATTGCTCAGGGATCTCAATTCCCATTAAACGTGACGCAAATAAGGCACCAGCTGCCATTTCATCGTTTCCGCCTAAAAGAGCCGTTATTTGTAGCGGATTATCGGTTCCCAAGAGTGCTTTCGCACCTTCAACACCTGACTCGAACGAATATTGGCCTTCGTAGATTAGCTCATCATTTAGGGCAATATTGTGATCTTTTAATGCTGCTTGATAACCTTCTAAACGTTCTGTTGTTGATTTATGCTCTTTATCACCACATAAAAAGCCAATATGAGTATGACCTAGCGATAATAGGTGAGAGGTAATTTCGTAAGCGGCTTCATAGTCATTAACAAAGATGCAGGTATCTTGCTCTTCATCAGTAGGGCGGCCAGATAACACACGAACGTAATGAATCCCCATTTCATCGAGCATATCAATAATACTACTTTGCTCAGATAAAGGAGGGGTTAGCACTAAGCCGGCTAAGCGAGAACGCTTAATCATGGTTTTAAAGTCATCTTCCATGTTGCTGTCGAGATAATTGCATGGATGGATAACCAGCTCATAACCTTCTTCCTTGCAGCGGGATAAAACACCATTTTGCATATCGATAACATAGTATGCATTTGGGTTGTCATAAACTAAGCCAACAGTGAAAGAGGATGTTCCGGCAAGGTTACGAGCTGCTAAGTTTGGTTGGTAGTTAAGCGTATTAACAGCGTCCATGACGATATCGTAGGTTTTTTTTCTAACCGATGGCTCTTTATTTATGACTCGCGACACGGTTTTCATGGAAACCCCCGCAAGCTTAGCTACATCATTTATTGTTACTTTCATACTGTTACTTTATAGTTAGTTTAAATTGTATTATAATAATACTGAAAGGTGGTTAGCCCATGCACTTTAATTTTTAATAAATACATTAATATTTAATATAAGTTGTTTAGTGTATCGAATGTTCAAACAAATTAGCAGTAAAATAATTGAGATAATTTTTATGATACCGGTGTCAAAAGAGAAAAATTGCGCTATTATCTCGACTATAAAATGTAAAAGTAGAACATTGACAGCGTTGTCATTTTAACTTAGTGTTAACCAACTTCGTGTTTTTAATTGCTGTCTTTATTCATTTTTAATTAAAAAGATAGTTACATATCAAATTGTTGCAAGTTTTTTAGGGGATTTCATTTATGAGCAACCGTTCGCAGTTAGCTAGTTGGCAAGCATTGAGTGACAGTGCAAAAAAGATGAAACAAATTCATCTTAAAGATTTATTCGCCAATGACAGCTCGCGCTTCGAGCAGTTTTCCGCTCAAATCCCAGGTGTTTTATTTGATTATTCAAAGCAACATATAGATAAAACAGTATTCGAGCAGCTGATTGCACTAGCGAATGAATGTGATATCAGCTCATGGCGTGAAAAAATGTTCACCGGTGAAAAAATTAATATCACCGAAGATCGCGCCGTACTTCATACTGCATTGCGTAACCGCGCTAATACACCTGTTATGGTTGATGGCGATAATGTAACGAATGACGTTAACAACGAACTCGCAAAAATGAAGCAGTTCGTTAATAAGGTTCGCAGTGGTGAGTGGTTAGGTTACACAGGTAAGGCCGTAAAAGATGTTGTGGCCATTGGTGTTGGCGGCTCAAACTTAGGCCCACAAATGGCCACTGAGGCACTTGCAGCCTATGCCGATGACACATTGAAAGTTCATTATGTTTCAAATGTTGATGGCGTACAGATTGCCTCTGTATTAAAAGGGTTAAGTGCTGAAACAACGCTTTTTGTTATTTCATCAAAAACATTTACAACATCTGAAACCATGACCAATGCAAAGTCAGCGGTTGAATGGTTTTTACAATCGGCGCAAGCACAAGAGCACATTGCCAAACACTTTGTAGCTGTGAGCACTAATTTAGAAAAGACAGCCGCGTTTGGAATTGCAGATGAAAACGTATTCACAATGTGGGATTGGGTCGGTGGTCGCTTTTCGCTGTGGAGTGCGATAGGATTGCCAATCGCATTGTATTTAGGCTTCGAAGCGTTTGAAGAGATCCTTGAAGGTGCGTTTGAAGTTGATGAACATTTCAAGTCGGCTAAATTTGAACAAAACGTACCGCTATTAATGGCGCTATTAAGTGTTTGGAATACCAGCTTTTTAGGTCATACATCGCAAGCAATCTTACCGTACGACCAAGCATTGCATATGTTACCTGCTTATTTACAGCAAGGTGAAATGGAAAGTAACGGTAAACATGTAAACTTTGCTGGCGAAACAGTACCTTATACGACAGTGCCTATTATTTGGGGTATGACTGGTATAAATGGTCAGCACGCATTTTATCAATGTTTGCACCAAGGTAATGTAATTGTGCCTGCTGATTTTATTGCCTCTATTGAGCCGCAAGTGAATGTTGGCAAGCACCACGATATTTTATTATCAAACTTCTTTGCTCAAACAGAAGCCATGATGGCAGGCGTTGATGCAGAGCAAGTAACGGCTGATTTAACCGCGAAAGGTAAATCGGAAGCCGAAATTGCAGAATTACTGAATCATAAGATTCACCAAGGCAACCGCCCAACAACGTCAATGTTACTAGACAAAGTGGATGCAAAAACAGTGGGTCGCTTAATTGCGCTTTATGAGCACAAGATCTTCTGCCAAGGCATTATCTTAGAGATTTGTTCATTTGACCAATGGGGTGTTGAACTAGGTAAAGGACTTGCCTCTAAAATTGAAGCTGAACTATTTGATGACGCAGTGAGTCACCCACACGATAGCTCAACCAATGGACTGATCGCTTACTATAAAACACATCGTAAGCAGTAAAAGATTCGCAGCATTAGCTGTAAACCAAATACCTTTGAACGGGTAGCGCTGGAGTTCTTAGGGCCTGTATTTTTGTGAGAGGATTTACAGAGCCCCTAAGACTCATTTACTTCAGCCAAAATAAGAACAATGAGTAAGCTACTTACATAAATTCAATAGGCTTTGTTAAATGTTTTAAACATCGCCAATCATCCAAATAACAATTCGCATTGCCACACTGCACAAAGTGAAAACATGGCATTGCCAATGTAGAGAGTGATATATGCTAAATCCATTTGATATCGTAATTTTTGGGGGCGGTGGCGATCTTGCGTTACGCAAATTACTACCTGCAATGTATCGCGCTTATCAAGAGGGCAACCTGCCTCAAGGTTCTCGCATTCTCCCTACGGTACGTGACCAAAGTAAACAACAAGAATACATCGAAACAGCGCATAAAGCGTTACAAGAGTTTCTTGCCAAGGGTGAATATAACGCCAAAGACTGGAAAGCATTTTCAGCTTATTTAGTGCCAGTTGTGACTAATGTTACAGAAGCAGATGCTGATTGGGATAAGTTAAAAGATATCTTAGATGAGCACGAAGCTGATAAATCTCGTGTATTTTATCTGTCACTACCGCCAGCTGTGTACGGTAGCTGCTGTGAGATTTTATCATCAAAAGGTCTAATCACAGACACATCCCGTGTAGTTGTTGAAAAGCCGATTGGTTATTGTGGTAAATCCGCGGAAGAAATTAATGCAAAAATTGCCGAGTATTTTACTGAGGAACAGATTTTCCGAATCGACCATTACCTTGGTAAAGAAACGGTACAAAACTTAATGGCCCTGCGCTTTTCAAATTCATTGTTTGAAAATCTTTGGGATGCTAAGTCGATTGATAATATCCAAATCAGTCTATCAGAGACAGTGGGCCTTGAAAGTCGTGCTGGCTTCTACGATAAAGCGGGTGCACTTCGTGATATGGTACAAAACCATTTATTACAGCTGCTTTGTCTTGTTGCAATGGAGTCGCCAAACAAATTAACAGCCAATAGCATTCGCACAGAAAAACTAAAAGTGCTTGAATCACTACGTCCGCTTGTTGCTGAAGACGTTGATGCAAATATTGTTCGAGGCCAATATGTACCTGGTAATTTAGATGGCAAGATTGTGCCAGGGTACTTAGAAGAATTAAACGAAGGCGCAAGTAAAACAGAAACATTTGTTGCTATTCGTGCGCATATTGATAACTGGCGTTGGGCAGGTGTTCCTTTCTATCTTCGCACTGGTAAACGTATGAAAAAGCGTTGTGCTGAAATTGTTGTTGAGTATAAAAAAGTTTCTCACAATGTATACAGCGATAACGTTGGTAATATTGAGCCAAACCGCTTAGTGATCCGCCTGCAACCAGAAGAAACAATTCAATTAACGCTTATGTCAAAGCGTCTTGATAATTTAGAAATGCAGTTAGAGCCTGTGACAATGAATATTGAGTTGTCTCAAGCATACAGTAATGGTTTCCATTCTGATGCATACAAACGTTTAATGCTTGATGCGGCTGCTAATAACCCATCACTATTTATCCACCGTGATGAAGTTCGCCAAGCGTGGAAGTGGATTGATCCGATTATCGAACGTTGGCAAGAAAAAGGCGCTCCTTCGTTATACCGTGCAGGTAGCTGGGGTCCAGAAGATGCTGATGAATTACTAGATGAAAATAATCATGTATGGTTTAACACTGGCGATAAGGCGTAAATACGATGGCAACAATTGTTGAAAAATTCTTTGCGACTAAAGATGAGTTAACAGCTGAGCTTTCTTCAAGTTTAGAGCAAAGTTTAGTATCAGGCATTAAACAAGATGGCCGTGCTGTATTAATGGTATCGGGTGGTTCGTCACCGGCGCCTGCGTACAAACACTTATCTAACCTTGAGCTTGATTGGGCAAATATTGATGTTGCTATGGTTGATGAGCGTTGGGTTGATGCATCACATGAAAAAAGTAATGAAGCATTTATCAAAAGCACGTTATTACAAAACCAAGGCGCAGCAGCTAACTTCATTACGATGAAAAATAGCGCAGCGACTGCAAAAAAGGGTGTTGCTGAATGTGAAGCAGCATACCAATCTTTAAAGCGTCCTTTTGATGTAACAATTTTAGGTATGGGGCCAGATGGCCATACTGCTTCTCTTTTCCCACATGCTGAAGGTTTAGAGCATGGTTTAGCTACAAATGATTTAGTTTGCGCTATTAATGCTATTGAAAGTGATGTTACAGGTAAGATAACTGAGCGTATGACATTAACACTTGCTGCAATTGCTGATTCTAAAGTGGTTAAGTTATTAATCAGTGGCGAAGAAAAGCTTGAAGTGTATAAACAAGCAAAGCAGGGCGGGGCTGTTGCAGACATGCCTTTACGCGCTGTTTTGAATCACCCAACAATTAATATTGAAGTTTATTGGGCTCCATAATTACTTGTTTTAAAAACATTAAACGAAAGCGAGCTTGAGGCTCGCTTTTTTATTTAAATAAGGAACAAAAAGCATTAGACATTAAATAATATGCTCGTTATAATTTAAAAATGACAACGCTGTCATTAGTATTGATTTTTATTCTCAACCCCTTTAACGCTTTCTGCCCAGAAAAAGTTAAATAAAATTTATCAATGTTGGGGTAGTTATAAAAATACACTCCAATTTAAAACTAATTGATTGTTAGTTAAGTCTTTTTTTATAACTTTTGGTTATGGCTAATAATTAACCTCTGGAAAGTAAAGCTTACAAAAATTGCTTAAAATAGGTGCTTTGTACCTAAAAACTCTCAACTATGCTTTTCATATACTTTAAATCTCATGTTATATTTGCGCCGTTTAAATGTAACAATTCTTAAATGCTCAATATTAAATTTCATTAATTTCAATATCTTAATTATTTTGTTGTAAATTTTTTGCACAAAACAGCCAAAAAGATGTAGCACAAATGTAATTTAGAGTGTATGGTTTGTTACTAGATGACAGCGTTGTCATCATCACTGGGCAGAAGTGATATAAAACCAACAAAATGATTCAAGGGGAATCCTGTGTTAGCTAAAAATTTTAAGAAAAGCTTATTAGCAGTTAATATCGGTCTTGTAATGAGTGCCGGATTCACTGGTGCTGCATATGCGGCAGATGAAACAAAAGTTCAAGAGGACGTTGAAGTTATTGAAGTTCGCGGTATTCGCCGTTCACTTGAAGCGTCAATGAATACAAAGCGCTTTGCTGACAGCGTTGTCGATGCTGTTTCTGCAGAAGATGTGGGTAAGTTTCCTGATGGTGACGTAGGTGAAGCGCTTGGTCGTATCTCGGGTGTTGCAGTTAACCGTCAGTTCGGTCAAGGCCAGCAAGTATCGATCCGTGGTGCATCTAGCCAACTTACACGTACTCTTTTAAACGGTCAAACAGTGGCATCAACTGGTTGGTACGACCAACAGTCTATCGACCGTAGCTTTAACTACACTTTATTACCACCTGAGCTTGTAGGTGAAATCCAGGTTTATAAATCTTCACAAGCTGACATCGTTGAAGGTGGTGTAGGTGGTACTGTTATTGTTAATACACGCAAACCACTAGACCTTGATGCTGGTACTACTTTCTTAAGTGCTAAAGCAGATTACGGTACGATTTCTGAAGAAACTGACCCGCAAATCTCAGGTTTATTTAGCTGGAAAAATGACGAAGAAACATTTGGTGTTCTAGGTTCAGTTTCATGGGCAGAAACGAACTATCAACGTAATGGTATTGAGTCACTAATTGGTTGGGGTGACATTGTTCCTACCACTTTCCAACAAGAGCGTGAGCGTACAGCATTAAATGCTACATTCCAGTATCGTCCAACTGAAAATCTAGAATTAGGCTTGAATATCATGAGCCTAGAGTTAGATGCAAACAACGCAAATACCTCAAACTTCGTGATGTTCCCTGACGATAAAGATGCAGCGTGTGAACAAACGAATGCATCAGGTACGTGTACTTTCTACCGTCGTACTGGCGAAGGTGCAAATCCAGGTTGGGTACAAACATGGGCGCGTATTGCGAGCATGACATCAGATACAGCTGATTTTAGCCTTAAATATGAAGGTGAAAACTTTACATTAAAAGGTCGTTTCGGTACTACTGAATCAGAAGGTGGTACAGACTTAACAGCAAACTACGGTAACTTCATTGGCTTACCATCTGATTATGCGGGTACTTACGATGCAACTGGCGAAGTAATTAAAATTGATATCAATAACAAATACTTTGAACCGTCAGATTTTACAGGTCCACTTTCTCCAGCTGGTTGGGCACTTAAAAAGCAACCTAATACAGATGAAGAAACCTATGCACAGTTAGATCTTACTTTCCCAGTAGATTTTGGTGCGATTACAGCTATTAAAACAGGTTTCCGCTGGGCTGATCACGAAGTTAAACAAGAGACTTACTCAACAACGTTAGTTGATGTATTACCTACAGGTGATGGTGAAACATACTTCTCAGGTACTATGTCATCAGGTGCAGGCTTCACACTTCCTGAGCCAGATTTCGACAAAATGGTAACTGATGCGTACGCTTCTATCGCTAGCTTTGATAATGACTCAGATGTATATCGTTCAGGCTACGGTACAATTGAAGAAGAAAACTTTGCTGTGTATGCAATGGCAGAATTCTCTGCAGAATCTATTCGTGGTAACTTTGGCTTACGCTATATTTCTACAGATGCTGAATCTGACTACTATGGCTTTGCCAACGGTACTTATGAAAGCACATTAAGCACAGATAAAGCGAGCTACAACGATATTTTACCAAGCATTAACATTGCTTTTGATATCGCTGAAGATGTGATTCTACGTACTTCTGCAGCACAAGTTATTGCACGTCCTAACTATACAGATATGTTCTCTGCGTCTTCATTTGCAGGTTATTCAGATGGCACTGCAGGTAACGAAGTATTAACAAAAGGTAATGTGGGTCTTAACCCATTCAAAGCAACTCAGGCCGATTTAGGCATCGAGTGGTACTTTGATGGTGATGGTATGGTAAGTGCGACGTACTTCTTTAAAGACATCACTTCATTTGTTACATCTAGTCAAATCTTAAACCAACAGATTGGTGTATTTGACCCTGATACACAAGGTGATAACTGGACTCTTTCAACTAAGTTGAATGCAACTGGCGGTCAAATTGAAGGTATCGAGCTACAAATTCAAGATGGTTTTGACAGTGGTTTTGGTTACTCAGTTAACTATACGTTTGTAGATGCACCGTCTGAGGCTGAAAATTACCCAGATCAAATTCCTCTATTCTCTGATTCATCTGAGCATACAGTAAACTTAGTGGGTTACTATGAAACAGATACTTACTCAGCGCGTTTAGCTTATAACTGGCGTTCAGAGTACATGATACGTGAGCTTCCTGGTTTCTATGGTAACCGTGAGCACCAATCGTACGGTACATTAGATTTCAGTGCGAACTACAGTGTAACTGATAATATTGATGTAACATTTGAAGCTGTTAACTTAACTGAAGAAGACAGCATTCAAATTGGTGTTGCACCAAGTGATGCTGAAGTGGTTCCAGAGCTTCGCAATGGCTACCCAGCATGGAGCTTTGAAGGTGAAGCACGCTACAAGCTAGGTGTTACGCTTCGTTTCTAATTTTAATTAGATAACGAATCTATTAAAGCCCAGTTTGTACTGGGCTTTTTTGTGAGTAAATGAAAGCGAGTTAATAATGATAAAGAAAATCGCAATTGTTGGTGGCGGAACCGCAGGCTGGTTAGCTGCTAATCATTTAGGGCAGTCTCTGCAAGGAAGTAACATTGATATTACTTTAATCGAATCACCGACTATTCCTACAATCGGTGTTGGCGAAGGTACAGTGCCTTCAATGCGAAACTCATTACAAAAGTTTGGTATTAGCGAAAGCGATTTTATTAATGAATGTGATGTGACATTTAAGCAATCAATTAAGTTTGTTAATTGGTTGGATAAAACAAAACATGGCAGTAACTTTTATCATCATTTGTTTGATCATCCTCATATTTTCGGTGAGCAACTAACAGATGCTTGGCTTGCTTCAAATGAGTCGTCTGACTATGCTTCGTTTGTTTCAAAGCAGCACTTATGTTGTGAAAAAAACTTGGCACCCAAGACGATTACTACCCCAGAATTTATGGGCATTAATGGCTATGCTTATCATTTTGACGCCAAAAAATTTGCTGCATTTTTAAGTCGTCACGCAGAGCAATCTTTTTCTGTAAAACATCATTTTGCAGATATAAAAGATGTTGTAGTAGATGATGCAGGCTACATAACACACTTAGTTGATGAACATGATGTGGCAATGGCATTTGACTTTGTTATTGATTGCACCGGTTTTTCTGCAGCAATTCTTGGCAACAAGCTGGGAGTTGAGTTCTTAGATAAGTCAGCTTGCCTACTTACAGACACTGCGATCACTCTACAAGTTCCTACCTCGCCAGATGATGAAATTCCTCCCTATACAATTGCAACCGCGCATCAAGCAGGCTGGATTTGGGATATTGCCCTCACACAGCGAAGAGGTGTTGGTTTTGTGTATTCATCTAAATATATGACTGAACAAAAAGCGTTAGACAAATTACACACATATTTAGGTGAAAAATTTAACCACCTTACCCCCAGAAAAATTCCCATGAAAGTAGGGCGAAGGGAAAAAATGTGGCATAAAAACTGTGTCGCCATTGGTCTATCTCAAGGGTTTGTAGAACCACTCGAAGCCACTGCAATTTTAATCGCTGACTTTTCTGCTAACCTACTAGCAAAGCGTTTTCCTCGCTGTAAAGCGGATATTGCATTAGTGATTAATGACTACAATCGCCATGTTAATTACGTGTGGGAGCAGACGTTTGACTTTATAAAAATGCATTACTGTATTTCAGACAGAACCGATTCTGAGTTCTGGATTGATAACCGTAAAGATGAGCAACTATCACAGCAATTGAAAAATAACTTAGCGCGTTGGCAAAGATTTGCGCCAAATAGAGAAGACTTTGCAAGTAAATTTGATTTGTTCGACCTCGAGAATTACTTGTATGTGCTGTTTGGAATGCGCTACTTTCCTGCATCAGACACACTAAATACTGTGTGCGGTTTTGAGCAATTAACGTCATTAAAGCAGCAACGAGTTAATCAGTTGCTAGATGAGCTTCCAACACACAGAGCGCTGCTCGAGAGAATTAAAAAGTTTGGAATGCAAAAACAGTAAACAGCAAATAAGTGGCTTTTAATTAACAAGCCACTTATTCAATTCTAAAAAACGATGAAATAGAGAGTCGGCTATTTTTAATATCTTGGCTATATGGTAGGTTGTTTTTTAAGGCCGCACTATGAAGCAGGTTGCTTTTATAAAGTACCACACGGTTTGGTTTTGCCTCTATATCAATAATCTTTTCAAATAGCTCCGTACTTTCATCTAAATAGCCTTGATGTGTACTTTCATGTTGTTGTACATTTTTAATTATATCGTGAACGATATTTTGATTTTCAGCGGTAATTTTAATTGTATTTGTTGGTTTGTATTTATAAATACCTGTACCACCCCATTCTTTACTTGATAAATAATGTACGGCAGCAAACGTTTTATCATCTGTTGAATCAATATGTGGCATGCGTTGCATGACATGTAATTCATTAGCAGATTGCGTAACGACCGAGAGCTTACATTTATGCAAATAGAGATTGTTATTTCCAGAATCTATAACACCATCCGTTATTAAGCTTTGTAATAGTTGTTCAAACACTCGGTAATAAGGCGCTGGCATTTCGTCGCGTTTTCCTGGGTACAAGGTGCCGTCTGTGCCGATAGGTTGAAAGTATGCGACGTTTGATGCGAAATGATAAACACCTTGAAGGTGGCTTAAAAAATCATCGATAATAATGATGTTTTCATCAATACTTTCAATATTGATTACCTGCACTTTATAGTTTTTATTTAATTGATAACTTTCCATTTAAATGCTCAGTAAATTCCTCATCATTAATGAATATACTAACAAAAATAATTAGTTAGAGGCGAGGAGATTTTGCCTTAATTTACCGCTTTTCTAGGCTGTTTTTTAACCGTTGTTGAGTAATTATTTGTGTTAAAAAATAATGTACAATCTGCCACAAAATTTTCACTTCCTTTTTGTGTCTAAAACCGATAGGCTTTGGGCACTAACAGCAAAACATATATAAAATTATAATGGAGCAGTATCATGGCGGAGCAACAAGTACAGCCTTTACATAACGAAAAACATGCCAACACTAAAATTCAAAACGGCATCCATGTCGAGTTCATGAAATCTCAGCATTTAGTTCCTGTGGTTGCCCACGAATTTGCACGTATCGCAAATGAATTTCCAATGGCTTTTGTTAAAAATAATGAATCAGGTCAATTCCAAGCTGTTGCGATTTTTGGTCTGGAGCCAGGCGAAAACTTATTTATCGAAGATGACAAATGGACAGCCGCTTTCGCACCTATGGCGATGACACGTTATCCTCTTGGTCTAGTAAAACACCCTGAGGGTGACCAATTTGGTATTGTTATTGACGAAGCAAGCCCACTTGTAAGTGAAGAAGCGGGTAATGCTCTTTTCGAAAATGGTGAAGAGACTGAATACCTTAAACGTCGTAAAGAAGCACTTGTTTCTTTCATCGAGTTTTCTCAAGTAACAGACGCATTCACTAAGTTCTTAGCTGATAAAGAACTTTTAGTTGCGCAAACATTAACTGTAGATATCAAAGGTGAGAAAAAAGACATCAGTGGTATTTACCTTGTAGATGAGAAAAAGCTAAACGCATTAAGCGATGAAGAGTTCCTTGAGCTTCGTAAGCGTGGCTATTTAGCGCCTATCTACTCATTCTTAACGTCTACTCATCAAGTAGCACGTCTAGCACGTTTAAAAGCTGCTAAAGCATAATTTTAAACTGCTAAAGAAAAGCGCCATTTGGCGCTTTTTTTATTTCTTTCATCGGGTAATACTT
The DNA here is from genome assembly GCF_032716425.1 of Pseudoalteromonas sp. N1230-9. Lineage (NCBI taxonomy): Bacteria > Pseudomonadati > Pseudomonadota > Gammaproteobacteria > Alteromonadales > Pseudoalteromonadaceae > Pseudoalteromonas > Pseudoalteromonas sp. N1230-9. The sequence continues at coordinate 2,322,655 of NZ_CP090419.1, read as the reverse complement.
GAAAATTGCCGACGAATTATTCACATTGGGCTTATCACCAAAATAAATATAAGTGCCCATTATGTTAAAAACATTACTCACCTCAGCTATTGCGCTCAGCGCATTGTCACTCAGTGTTCCAACTTACAGCGCAGAGCAGCCGTTTGCTATTGCCATTCATGGTGGTGCTGGCACCATAGAAAAAAGCCGCTTTACAGCAGAGCAAGAAAAAGCCTATCGGGCAAAATTAAAAGAGGCAGTAGAAACTGGCTACACAGTGCTAGAGAAGGGCGGTGAGAGCTTAGATGCAATTACAGCAGCTATAAATGTACTTGAAAACTCGCCATTTTTTAATGCAGGTCGTGGTGCCGTGTATACCTATGATGGCGCGCATGAATTAGATGCTTCGATAATGGATGGCCGTAATCGACAAGCTGGCGCAGTTGCAGGCATTAAACACATTGAAAACCCAATTAACCTTGCTCGTTTAGTGATGGAAAAGTCAGTGCACGTGATGCTGAGTGGTCAAGGGGCTGAAGATTTTGCAAAAACGCAAGGTGTTCCTTTGGTTGAAAATAATTTGTTTGATACAGAAAATCGCTATGAAGCACTTTTAAAAGCTAAAGAAAAATTAGATAAGCAAAAAGTAACCAGTAAAGATTACCAAGCTGCACATAAAGCTCTGCCAGTTAATTATAAAATGGGCACCGTCGGTGCCGTTGCGCTCGATAAAAATGGCAATATCGCCGCAGGTACTTCAACCGGTGGTATGACGGCAAAACGTTTTGGCCGTGTTGGTGACTCGCCAGTAATTGGTGCAGGTACGTTTGCTGAAAACGAATCATGTGCAGTATCAGCGACAGGGCATGGTGAGTACTTCATTCGTTATAATGTGGCAGCTGACATTTGTGCGCGTGTAAAATACCAAGGTAAAACGATTGTTGAGGCGGGTAACGAAGTGATTCACGATGTTTTAATGCCTGTTGGCGGCACAGGTGGCGTGATCATCATTGATGCTAAAGGCAATATCAGCTTACCGTTTAATACTGCGGGTATGTATCGTGCGAGTAAATCAAATACATCACCAACGTATGTGGGTATTTTTAAAGACGAATAATTACTCGTAATTGCCTGACAATAAAAAACCGAGTTCAACTCGGTTTTTTATTGTCGTTTACTTATTGACGATTAATTTTCACCTTAAAGGGCGTTTCGTCTTGATTCGTTGAGCGATAAGGGTTGATGTCTAAACCTCCGCGGCGTGTATAGCGGGCATACACTTCAAGCTCTTCAAGGTCTAACTGCTGCATTAAATCACAATAAATACGCTCTACACACTGCTCATGAAACTCGTTATGAGTACGAAACGAAATCAAATATTTTAATAAGGCTTCATGGCAGATTGCTTGACCTTTGTAGCGAATAATCACGCTTGCCCAATCTGGCTGTGAGGTAATTAAACAGTTTGATTTTAGCAAGTGGCTGTGTAGTGTTTCTGAGATAACGTCATTGCCATTGTGACGAAGCGAGCTTGCGTCAATATCGTAACTGTTGATTTCGATATCAATATCATCAATACACTCGCCGGGTAACGCGGTAAATGGCAAGCAGTTATAATCGTCAGCTTTATATAAAGTGACGACGACAGGCGCATTCACGGCGGCAGATAAGTCGCTAGAAAGAGCTTGCTGTACGTCTTCAATAGCTGCAAAGCGTGTCTGGTTAAAACTATTCAGATACAGCTTGAATGATTTTGACTCAATGATGTGACTGCTTTGGCAAGGAAACACAAATGTCGCTACAGCAACCATTGGTTTACCCTTATTATTGAGCCACGATAACTCATAGCCAGTCCAAATATCTTGCCCTTTAAATGGTAAGTTATTTTCGCTAACACCTAATGCGTCACGATTAAGTTTGCGGGCAATAGGAAACAATAAGCTAGGTGTGTAGGTGTCTATATACTCAGTTGATTTACCAAGCACACTGTCTTTTAATTCGGGAGAGCTGCTGTAATCTGTCATCTTTACACTTTTGTGGTTACAATGGCGACATTATACCCAAAGCTAATGAGTTTCGCAGTATGTCCGTTTCTTTAAAACTAGAAAAACTACACCAAGCATTTAGTGAAAAATGCCTAGAGCGCACGGGAAGGTTACCTGTTATTGAGCATGATGAAGCATGGCCTAGCCCGTGTGAGCAAGGTGATGTTGATGAGCAAGGCCTTATTCAGTGGCGAGCAGCAGCGCAACAGCCCAAGGGATCTTTAAATGATTTAGCAAATGCTTTAGAGCTTAATTTTCCTGAAGAGCTGGATGTGTTATTTGGTCACCTGTATGCAGGAAACTTGCTAGTTCGTATCGACGATCATCATATTGAGTTGCTGCAAGCATGGAATGAAGATGATTTTAGCCGTTTGCAGCAGAATATTACTGGCCATGTACTCATGAAACGTAAGTTAAAGCAGCCAGAAACGGTGTTTATTGGTCTTACAGAGCAAGATGATTTACTTATTACTGTACTGGTTGAAAGCGGGGAGGTTTGCTTAGAGTATGTGGGTAAAAAGCCACATCACGTACTCGCAAACAGCATCAGTGATTTTTTAGATAAAGTAACGGTGTAAACTTAATAAGTAAAAAGGGGCGATTGCCCCTTTTGTGTAGTAGGTTATTGTCTTTATTGAGTTATTGAAAGTCCCACGAGATATTCGAAACAATGCCACAGGGCTCGCAACGAAAATCAAATAAGCCAAACCATGGTTCGGGTAGTCTCCAATCTCCATTACAGCTAGGGCAACGACGTTCAAGTTCTGATTCTTTATCGACTCCACCAACGCGATACAAATAGTAATAAACTGGCTTCTTTGTTAGATAGCTAATACGCTTAGTGATATCGCGACCACGGCGGTATAAATCACTGTTGATACTGGTTAGCTCCTCAAGAGCGGGAAATTCACAGCGGGTTGCACCATTGATCTGAATTTGATCGCAGGCTTGCCAGTCTTCTTGCCATTTTATCAGTGTTTTATAATCACCATTGGCAATTGCAGGAATGCGGAATAACGGCACAGGTAAAAAGTCATCACCACAATAAACAGGGCTACAGGTATGCACATAGGTAGTGTATAAAATATAGCACGACGAATCATGGCACATGTCTGCGCCATTTGAGTGAATGTCTTGGCCGATCACTTTAACTTTTGGTGCAAGTAAACCCGCAGTGTGTAGTTGCTCAATACTGTGCTTTACAAACGGGCTATTATTAAGAGGATGCATTGCATCTTCGGTCGGACACATCACGCGGGTGATAAAAAATCCATCTTTTAAAACTGTAGGAAATTCATCCCCAATAATCTGGCCGTTAAAACGAAGCGCATTGACTAAGCGGTTTATCGCCTGCTCAGCAAGCTCTAGGGTGGTATCTTGGTAGCAATCAAAAGTCAGATCGACAACAAACATTATTTTTTCTCAAGCAGTGCTAATAACCTATCTAATTTTGCTTCAATACGGTCCAATTGACTTTCTTTTGGTGTACTCAGTTTCTCATTTGATGGGTTATTAATGAAATTTTTAATTGAATCCGGATTGTTTTTATATTGGCTTACAGCTGCAATAATTACTGGCATCGGCATAGGTTCTGCTAGCTTACTTTTTGTTAGGGCAACTGTTGGGGTTTTACCTTCATCAAGAAGGGTTTTAATTGCATCAAATACAACGGCATTCATTTTTGTATAAACTCTTTAATAAAGACTAAAAAGCACCGTAGCGTATGGGCCACAGTGCGCGTGTATGGTAGCAATAATAGAGATGGAGTGAAATTAATTTCCTTATTTACACGCTAAAATTAGGTATATTAGTGTGTAAATAAGGGAGCGAAAGCTACTGGCGTAACCTTGCGTCTAATTCGTCAATCACCTCGCTCCATGCACCATCTTCAGCTAACGACTCGGCTAGAAAATGTTGCTGTGCTTCATCCCAAAACGGAGCTTCCTGTAACAAAGTTGTATCTGACAATTGATGTGAGGCTATAAAAGCGTCTATTTCGCTCTCTTTACTTGGTAAACCAAGTTGTGCGAAGAGGGTTGAAATATCATGTTTTGTCGTATCCATAGTTCTACTCCTTGTGTATGGTGATAATTTATTACTGCTTAAAATTAATAATGGAGAATGTCAGTTTAACTTACGCTGAATTTGTTTTTAGCTTTGCTTAGGTATATATATAGTCTAGTGGTAAAAATAATAAAGCCAAATAAAGGATGAGTATGACAACGATAGCCGAACACGACACATTCAGTGTGCAATACCTCAGTGCTGAAGATATCAGTATAGCTGCAAGTCTTATTTACCAAGCTTATTATGATGACCCTGTGTTAAAGAATGTACTTGGATATCAACCAGATAGCCCCACTAAATACGAAAGTAAGCTCAGAGCCCTTGTGCGTGAAGAACTGGCCAGCTTTTGGCAAGAAAAGCAGCCGTTAATTGGGTTGTACTCTCAAAAAAGATTGAAAGCCGTTGCGTGTGTTTTTGACTCAAACAGTGAACTTCAAGCCGAACGTTACTGGCACTGGCGCTTGAAATTAATGCTTAGTGCAGGGTATTTGCAAACCAATCAATTGATTGAAAAAGAGCGCACAATACGAGAAGCATTATCGCAAAAAGCACCTTATTTATTTTTAGCCTTTATTGCCGTGGACCCGCACTTTCAGGGGCAGGGCCTTGGGCGTTATTTACTACGAGGACTTGATGATTTATTACAAAGCAGTCCTAATACATCGGGTCTCGCTGTATTTGTGACACGTGCGGAACAGCGCGAGTTTTTTACCTCGGAGAGCTTTGAAATATTTAAGTCACTAAGCTTTAATCAGGTTAATGGTGACCTTATGTTTAAGAGCGCAAAATAACCAACGGACGTTTTGGAAATTGCAATGTGAGACTTATCTCACATTGCTGTAAGTATTATCAGAATAAACACTCAAATTTTGTACCCAATTTTACTTATCTTAATGTTTTTTAAAGAATTCTCTTATCTTACTTTAATATGAACGCAAAAAAATTGCTTTTTGTACCTATCCTGATTTCCTTATTTCTCTAAACTTAATCATGTCAAGACGACACAGGTTCAATGAATGAACTGATGCCAAGGATTAGGACGCTGGCAATTCAGCAAAGATGCTTAGCAGGAAGCAAAAGGACAATTTAAAAGGGAAGCAAGGACGACTAAGGAAACTGCTAGGATGCAGTACGACCGCGGAGCGGTTGAAAAGGATTGAGCAAGGGATTATTTAGCAGGAAGCTAAAGGAGCGTTTGGAAAACGAAGTGGATAGCCATTGATGGCAAGAGGACGGCACTGGGATGTGTTAAATGCGACATGATGTTGCATGGTGGGTGTATCTGGATGTATACCCGTTCAGGGGATAGAAAAAAACGGCAGCTTCGGCAAGAGTAGGGATACTTTATCATGGAAGTAGCAAGATTGGGGCGTGGCTAGTAGCTACGCCTTAGTTCTTTCTGGGCTTTGTATTTTTCGCAATCAAAATTACTTCGTTTACACGCAATTTAAATTTTGTGCGGTGGTATCACTACACTCTTAAGCAATTCGTTTTCCATGATCAAAACGCCTTGATATACGCTTTGCCCATCACTTGAAAACTCAAAAATAAACTCACTTTTAATACCCGGTTTCCCACTTTTTAAAATGCCAAGTCGGCGTTTATTACAAGCGACACTCATCAATTGCACATTTAATTGCTCAATTTGTCTTTGTGCATGGAGGTTAGCTGCTTCGGCTACTTTTCTGTTTAACCAAAAAAAGTAGATGATGCTGCCAATGATAATGAGTGTCCACAAGCCTGCCATTTACGAAAATAACCTTCCAATTGCTCGAGCGAGTGTTTCGCTTCGATTTTCTAGTCTTAATAAACCTAGTAAGTGAGGGCGAATACTCGGAATTGCAACTAAATCGGTGAAAATACTCACAAACAGTTGCTCAATTTCAGTGTGGTGTGCACAGCAATCCATAAACACATGTAAGCGTTCTGGGTCTTCAAGTGTGCTAAAACAACGCCCTGCAATCGTTAATAGTACATCTGATTGGGTGTTCATATCAGAGCGTAATACAGCATCAACAAGTTGCGCAGTTAAACCTTGCGCTGGTGTTTTTGATAAGCTTCTAAGGGCTGCAACAAGGGCGATGTCGTCTTTATGCTCTATGGCGTTTAAACCATAGGCTAATAATTGCTCTGCAAACACGGGTTCGATTGCAACATGTTCAAGCATTGCACTTAGCGGCTGTAATACTTCGACTGGTAATTGCCCCCAAGCGGCTTGTAGATTTGCTAAATTGTTGTCGTTATCTAAACGCATCGCAAAATCAGCAATACCTTGTACTGCAACACTTTGCCAATTATCAAACCCCAGTTTGCCTGAGAAATACAGCTGAGCATATTCGTAGTACTGTGAAGCACTTTGTTTAAGTAAACATTTAACCTGTGCATTAAATGCCGCTAGCTTGTTGGCGTTTGGCGTAAATACATACGGGTTGTTATCAAGTTTGCCTTCGGCATTTTCACCGGTAATTTCTGTACCAAGAGCTTCAATTACCATGTTTGCGAAATGGTCGCGGCTTGCGCTTACTAGGCGGCTTTGCTCATCTAATGGAAATTTTAAAAACCATACATAAGGTTCTTTAGACGCTTTTACATCCCAAAATTGAATAGCAAGCCAAGCATGACCAGCAAGCGGGTAAGGGTAAGGGATTTTTGTTTCTTCAATGGCAAGAAATTGTTTTTTGTCTAATTTCGTGATGTGTCTGCCAATATCGAAGGCACGCCAAGTGGTACCTGCTGCATCCAGAAGTTGCCCTAAAGTGGCGATCTGCTCAGTCATAAAATCTCAATTACCGTAATTAATCTATATAAGCCGCGAATTATACGCCATACCATGGCGCCTTGGAACAGGGTATACTAAGCACAAAGGTATTAAGAGTTTTACAATGCATCAACAGACTTTGGCGCTGCTGCGCGAATTAGAATCAACATTACAACGCCATTCACTTTGGCAAACAACATCGATTGACCCAAGCGCACTCAATTCTAGTGTACCGTTTTGTCATGACACCATGGCCTTTGAGCAATGGCTGCAATTTGTTTTTCTTGAAAAAATGCATGCCTTAATCACACATGCCCAGCCTTTACCCCGTAATTTTGCAATTGCGCCTATGGCTGAAATGATGCTGGCACAACACAGCGGTGCTAATGATGTGATTAGTGTTTTACAAAGACTCGATCAACTTTTGAGTGATGACTAAGATGCAAGAGATTGTTAAGCCACAATTTGACGAGTTAACGATTCTGTACCGCGATGACAATTACATTGCGATTGATAAACCATCCGGTTTATTGGTTCACCGTTCGTTTTTAGACAAACACGAAACCCAATTTGCGATGCAAATGCTGCGTGACCAAATTGGTCAACACGTGTTTCCTGTACATCGGTTAGATAGACCAACCTCAGGCGTATTACTGTTTGCGTTAAGTTCAGAAGCGGCCCGTGATATGAACCAGTTATTTATTGATGGGCAAATTGAAAAACGTTACTTAGCTTTAGTAAGAGGCTTTTTAAACGAATCAATCTTCTTAGATAAACCTTTAAAAGAAGAGCTTGATAAAATTGCCGATAAGTTTGCTGATCAAAATAAAGCACCGCAAGAAGCACAAACGCTATTTCATTGCCTGCACCAAGCAAGCTTACCTATTCCAATTGGTAAGTACCCAACAGTTCGTTACTCGCTGGTGGAGTGTTTTCCTAAAACTGGCCGCAAACATCAAATTCGTCGTCATTTAAAACATTTATCATTGCCAATTATTGGTGATGTGAATCATGGTGATAATCAGCATAATCAATTTTTTAGAGAGCATTTTCAGCTTCGTCGTTTAATGTTATTTGCCTCTGAATTAAAGTTTGTGCACCCTTATAGCAAGCAACCAATAACAATTAGAGCGCCATTAGGCGATGCAATGTTAACGATTTGCCAGCAACTTGGCTGGCCAACAGAAGAAAAGGATTATTATGGCAACCATTAGTATTTTTGTCGGCAGTGTCTATGGCGGTGCTGAGCGTTTAAGCGAGCAAGTTATTGAAGTTATTGAAAAGTCAGAGCATCAAGCGCAATTAGTTGAAAATGGCACGGTTGATGACATGCTGGCTGCGTCACATATTTTAGTGATCACATCAACGACGGGTCAGGGTGATATTCCTGATAACTTAATCGCTTTATACAGCCAATTAAACGATCAATTCCCACTGTTAACAGGCAAGCAATACGGCATTATTGCTATGGGCGACCGCAGCTATGGCGATACGTTTTGTGGTGCAGGTCGCAGTTTTGATGAGCTGTTTCGCGATTTACAGGCAAAACCTGTTGGTCATCGTTTAGAAATTGATGCCTGTGAAGATTTTGAGCCTTGGCCTGTTACTGAGCCATGGTTAAATGAATGGCTGACGAAAATTAGTTAATGCCTATTAATTAGCTAGTGTCTCTTAAAAGTGCTGATTGAATAAGCAATTGGCACTTTCCCCTTGGTTTTTCGAGTACAGAATCTGATATACTAAACCATCATTTTATGAGGCTGTTATGATTTCAAAAAACCAACTGAAACTAATTCGTGCATTAGGTCAAAAGAAATACCGTAAGCAATACAATCAGTACCTTGTACAAGGCGAAAAAAATGTACTTGAATTACTAAACAGTGGTTTAAGTATTGCTCATATTTTTGCGACTCCTGCATTTATTTCTGCGCATCAAACAGCGCTTGCAGCCCATCAAGTCATTGAAGCAGACGAAGACAGCCTAACTAAAGCCAGTACGCTTGTTAGTAACAACGCCGCCATTGCTGTTGTTGATATGCCAAGCCAGCAAGCATTACCAACATCAGGGCTTATTTTAGCCCTTGACGGTGTGTCGGATCCGGGTAATTTGGGCACGATTATTCGTGTTGCTGACTGGTATGGTATTAAGCATATTGTTACCAGCACAGACAGTGCCGATGCTTATAACCCGAAAACCATCAGCGCAACTATGGGTTCATTTGCTCGTGTGAGTGTCACACAAACCGACTTAACCAGTTACTTACCTAGTTTAAACCTTCCTGTGTATGGCGCATTTTTAGAAGGTGAGAACATTCACAAAACTGCTCTAAAGCAAGATGCCGTATTACTAATGGGCAGTGAATCTCATGGTATTCGTGCTGATTGCGAAAGCTTAGTTACTGATAAAATCACTATTCCGGCTTATGGCCAAGCAGAATCGCTTAATGTAGCAATGGCAACGGGTATTATTTTAGATAATTTTAAGCGCCACGCTTAACCTTTTACCCTAAAATGGGTTAAATTGAAGAATAACAATAAAAATCGGTAAAACAATTAGATGCGCTTAAGCACCATAAAATTAGCGGGTTTCAAATCGTTTGTTGAACCCACTAAGATCCCATTTCCTGATCAGATGACCTGTGTTGTCGGCCCGAACGGCTGTGGCAAATCAAATGTCATCGATGCAGTGCGTTGGGTGCTAGGTGAAAGCTCAGCTAAAAACTTACGTGGCGATGCCATGACCGATGTTATTTTTAACGGCTCAACTAATCGAAAACCTATTTCACAAGCCTCTGTTGAGTTGGTGTTTGATAACACCAGTGGCCATCTACCGAATACCTTTGCTGATCGAAACCAAGTGGCGATCAAGCGCTTAGTGACCCGAGATGGTCAGTCAATTTATTTTCTAAATGGCAGTAAATGCCGTAAGCGTGATATTACCGATATCTTTTTAGGCACGGGTCTTGGCCCGCGCAGCTATGCGATTATTGAGCAGGGCATGATCTCGCGTTTAATAGAGAGCAAACCGGCTGACTTACGTGTGTTTTTAGAAGAAGCTGCGGGAGTTTCAAAATACAAAGAGCGTCGTCGTGAGACGCAAACACGCATTAAAAGTACCCGCGAAAACCTTGAACGATTGCTTGATGTAAGGCAAGAGTTGCAAACACAGCTCAATAAGCTTGCAGTGCAATCAGTCGATGCAAAAAAATACCGAGAGCTAAAAGCCACAGAACGTACCTTAAAAGGGAAAATTGCGGTTTTGAAGTGGCAGAAGTTACACCAACAACAAATTGATAAAGCTGAGCAAATCAATAAACTTAAAGAGCAAATTCAGTTCTTTAGAGAAGCGCATTCTGGCCACGATGATGTTTTAGCAAGTCTTGAAAATCAGGTGCAACTTGAGCAGCAGAAACTGCAAGATGCCCAGCAAGCTCAGCATCAAACTCATACAGAGTTAACCCGCAAAGAACAGCAACAGATCAGTTTAAAGCAGCAACAGCAAACACTTAGCCAAAACCTTATCAAACAGCAACAATTGCATTTACAAAATAAAGAGCTGCAAGAAGAGCAACACGCTTCTGCTGCCATTTTACAAGAGCAGCTACAAGAAGCGATTGAGCAAAGTTTGCTGTGCGCTGAGCAAGTTGCAGAGGTTGAAGAGCAAGTCGCTCTGCAGCAGCAACAAACGCAAAGTGCCAATGAGCAATATCAAAGCACCTTACAGAAAAATCAAGCTCATAGTAGTGATATTAATGTTGCAAAGAGTCAACAGGCTCACTTTGCCCAGACTCTTGCACAACTTGAAACCCAGCAGACACAACTTGCCGCTGAAATTAGTGAGCTAGAAGCGACCCCAGTTGCAGTGCAAATTGCTGAGCAACACCTGCATATTCAAACATTGACAAAAGAGCTTGCGCAGCAACAAAGTGCGCTAAATAAGCTCACTCAGAGTCTAGAACAAGCGGATAAAGAGCAACAGCACTTAGAGCAAGACTTTAAACGGGTTCAACAACACAGTAATGAAAACAAAGCCAGCATAGCTGCGCTTAATTCTTTGCTATCAGAGCAAACCGACAGCGGGAGTGTTTCTTTATTAGCACAGTTAAAAGTGGCTGCTGGCTTTGAGCCGTTAGTTGAGCAAGCTTTGCTTGGCCTTGAGCATCTAAAGGTCAGTCAACATAAAGAGCCTAATAGTGTTTGGTCTGTAACTAATAATGCTGAGCTACCAAAAGAGTCATTAGCAAATTATATCGAATCGGGTGCTTACCCTGACTTATTAGCACGGTTTGCATTTCAACCTTGTTTTGATGACGCTATTTTAGCGGATCCATATTGGCTGGCAGTGATTGATGAAGAAGGCTGTATACATGGTCGTAACTTTCATACCGGTGCTAATAAAGACACCGACAATTCTTTGCTTTTAAAACATGCTCAGCTTAGCGATGCACAGCAGTTAGATGAAGAGCTCAACGAGCAACTAGAAACTAAGCAGCAATTGTTAAATGAGCATCTAGCACATAAAAAAACGCTCACCGCTGACAAAGAGCAATACAGAGAACGAATTCACCAAGCGGCTCAGCAGATTGCATCGGCCAGTACTCGCCGCGATATGTTGCTAGAGCAGCAAACGCAGTGGCAAAACCAGCGTGTTAAGTTACAACAGCGTCAAACGTTACTGGCTGAGCAAAAGCAAAATGCCGACCAACAGCAACAAACGCAGCAGACTTTACTTGAGCAATTGTTAGAGCAGCAGTTAGAACTTGAAACTGAGTTAGAGCAGGCGAAACATCAACAAACTGAGGCAAATAACAACTATCGCCAAGTGGCTTCTCAGCTTGAGCAATATAAAACGCAAGCACATCAAGCAAATTTGGCCGAACAAAAAGCTCGCAGTGAGTGTCAACTTAGCGAAACCAAACTTCAGCATGCTAATGCCGCCCAAAGTGCTGCCAGTGAAGCTGTATTAGAGCTCACCGAGCAACTAGAAGAGATAGTGATACCGCTTGAAGAAGTAGCAGAGCAAATTATGCTATTGCTTGAAAAGCATCAACAAAGTGACGTTGAGCTGAAAAACTTGCAAGCGGCATTGAGTCAAGCTAAAAAGGAGCTTGCTGATAAGCAAATAGCGCTGAAATCATCGCAATCTGAGTTGGTGACGTTGCAAGAGCAGCTGCAAGCATTGGCACTGGATGAGCAAAGTTTAATCGTTAAAGCACAAGCGGCTTTAGAGCCACTTGAAGAACTGCAACAAAATTTAAAAACAGTACTTGAAGAACTGCCTGACAATGCCAATTTAAATAGCATGCAAACTTTGCTTACAAAAACCACGCAAGCTTTAAATGAGCTCGGCGCGGTGAATTTAGCGGCAATAGATGAGTTTGAGCAGGCTAAACAACGTAGCGATTATTTAAATCAGCAGCTTGATGACTTAACACAAGCATTAAATACCCTGGAAGGGGCGATTCAAAAAATCGACCGAGAAACAAAAAATCGTTTCAAGGCGACGTTTGAACAAGTAAACACTGACTTTGGGGAGTTATTCCCCAAAGTGTTTGGTGGCGGTAGTGCTTACCTTGAATTGACCAGTGATGATCTACTGGAAAGTGGGGTGAGCATCATGGCAAGGCCACCAGGCAAGAAAAATTCGACAATTCACCTGCTTAGTGGTGGAGAAAAAGCGCTGACCGCATTATCATTGGTGTTTTCAATATTCAGGCTCAATCCAGCTCCATTCTGTATGCTAGATGAAGTGGATGCGCCATTGGATGATGCGAACGTGGGTCGTTTTTGCCGTTTGGTAGAAGAGATGTCACAATCGGTGCAATTTATTTATATTAGTCATAATAAAATTGCCATGGAAATGGCAGGCAGATTGACTGGTGTAACTATGGCTGAACCCGGTGTTTCTCGGATGGTTGCTGTAGATATTGAACAAGCAGTGCAAATGGCACATGCATAAATTTAGTTAGGCAGATCAAATAATAAAGGTGAGGGGATGGCCGAAGAATTAAGATGGGCTTTAATCGTAATCAGTGTGTTTGTGATTGGTGGTTTATTAATACACGGACTTTGGTCTGTACGGAAAAAAGACAATCCAGAGGTTACGCAGCAAGATCGGGTCGAACCTAACGAACCGACGCCAAGTGTCGAAGATACACCAGAGCCTGTTGTTCAAGAACGCGATGAACCTGAATTTGGTGATTTAAGCTTTAGTGCTGAGAATGAGCAGCGCGAGCTTGAGCCTGAAATCGAGCAGCAGCCAGTCGAAGAAGAACAGCCATCAGAGGTTGAATCTGTTACTGATGAGCCGCAACAAGAAGTGCAACCAACTGACTTTATTATTGTTCACTTGCAAATGCCTGAAGGTTTATCGATGGAAGGCAGCCAATTGCTACCTGCTGTTAATATGCTTGGCTTCAAATATTCAGAAGAAGGCTTCTTTAATCGTCACCTAGACCCTGCGGGTACGGGGCCTGTGTTGTTCCGATTAGTGAATATGTATAACCCTGGTACATTCGATATTGATAATATGGAACAATTTAGTACCGCAGGGGTAAGCTTATTTATGACCTTACCATGTGAAGGCGATGGCTTAAGTGCCTTTAATATGTTGCACAGCGCAGCTAAAAAACTTGCTGATGAATTTGGTGCAACTATTTTAAATAGCAACCGTGAAGAAATGACGGTTGACAGTGTGAGAGAGTATGTTGAGAAAGTAAGAAGCTTTTCAGCATAATAGTCGTTGCACATTTTTTGTATTTTAGGCCACTTGGCGATGACTCGTTTAAGTGGCTTTTTTATGTAGATTTTTGAGGTTTTCATGTCCAGCCCTATCTTTGAGCAAATTACTCAATTACGTGCCCAGTTAGAAGAGCACAACCATAATTACTATGTGCTGGATGCACCCAGTATTCCTGATGCAGAATACGACCGTTTAATGCGTGAGCTAAGTGCACTTGAACAAGCGAATCCAGAATTTCAAAGCCCTGATTCACCTACCCAGAAGGTGGGTGGTGCAGCACTTGATAAATTTGAGCAAGTAACGCACCGAGTACCTATGTTGTCACTTGATAACGCGTTTTCTGAGGAAGAATTTGCAGCCTTTAATCGCCGAATTAAAGAACGTGTTATGAATAATAACGAGCTGACATTTTGTTGTGAGCCAAAACTTGACGGTTTAGCCGTATCAATTATTTATCGCAATGGCGTGCTTGTACAAGCAGCCACTCGCGGCGATGGCATGGTCGGTGAAAATATTACCCAGAACGTAAAAACGATTCGAAATGTGCCGCTTAAGTTACGTGGTGATGATATTCCTGCAGAGCTTGAGGTTCGCGGTGAAGTATTTATGGATACCGCTGGGTTTATAAAGCTTAATACTGAAGCTCAAAAGCGTGGTGAAAAAGTATTTGTTAACCCTCGTAATGCAGCGGCAGGAAGCTTACGCCAACTAGATTCTAAAGTAACAGCAAAACGCCCATTAATGTTCTATGCCTACAGCACAGGTTTGGTTGCTGATGGTCAGTTACCGGAAGATCATTACCAACAACTTGCTAAGTTGACGGATTGGGGCTTACCACTTTGCCCTGAAACAAAGCTGGTTGAAGGTCAACAGGCCGCGCTCGACTATTATCAAGATATTTTAGTTCGTCGCGAACAATTAAAATACGAAATTGACGGCGTGGTGATCAAAGTAAACGATAAAAAATTACAAGAGCGTTTGGGCTTTGTTGCACGTGCACCACGCTGGGCAATTGCTTTTAAATTTCCTGCCCAAGAAGAAGTAACTAAACTGCTCGATGTTGAGTTTCAAGTAGGCCGCACCGGTGCAATTACCCCCGTTGCTCGTTTGGAGCCCGTTTTTGTAGGCGGCGTCACTGTGTCTAACGCAACGCTTCACAATGGCGATGAAATTGCCCGATTGGGCGTTAAAATAGGCGACACCGTGATTATTCGCCGTGCAGGTGATGTTATTCCACAAATTACGCAGGTTGTACTTGAGCGCCGCCCTGACGATGCCAAAGAGATTGAATTTCCAGCTACTTGCCCAATTTGTGATTCGCATGTGGAGCGCATTGAAGGCGAAGCGGTAGCTCGTTGTACAGGTGGTTTAGTTTGCCAAGCGCAGCGTAAGCAAGCAATTAAGCATTTTGCGTCACGTAAAGCGCTTGATGTCGATGGCTTAGGTGACAAAATTGTTGACCAGTTAGTTGACCGTGAACTGATTAAAACGCCTGCTGATTTATTTATCCTTAAGCAGGGTCATTTTGAATCACTTGAGCGTATGGGACCTAAGTCTGCTAAGAATTTAGTCAACGCATTGCAAGACGCTAAGCAAACAACGTTAGCCAAGTTTCTATATTCATTAGGTATTCGCGAAGTGGGTGAGGCGACAGCACAAAACTTAGCAAACCACTTTTTAACCCTAGAAAAAATAACTCAAGCAAGCGTTGATGCATTGACCGAAGTCAGTGATGTTGGTGAGATTGTTGCTAAACATGTACGTGGTTTCTTCAGTGAAGAGCATAACATGGACGTTGTTAATGCACTTATAGAGCAGGGCATTCATTGGCCTGCGTTGAGTGCTCCAAGTGAAGATGCGCAGCCATTAGCAGGGCTGACTTATGTTCTAACAGGTACGCTAAGTGAGCTTAACCGTAATGACGCAAAAGCGCGTTTACAGGCATTAGGTGCAAAAGTATCGGGAAGTGTCTCAGCAAAAACAGATGCGTTAATTGCTGGTGAGAAAGCCGGTTCTAAACTGACTAAAGCACAAGATTTAGGAATTGATATTTTAACTGAAGCCGATTTAATCGCATTACTAGGTGAACACAATGGATAGTTTTTTACAGGCAATGTCGTCGCTTGCATTAACTCTAGGTCATTGGTTGCAGCCTCACTTATATAATATTTCGTTATTGTTAGTGGTTTGTTTTTTATCTCTCTATGCGGACGATATCATTAAAATAACAAAGCGTTTTGTGGCACGTCGTCACTTCATTATACGTATTCTGTGTTTTGTGTTAGTCACAGGGTTCGGTATGGGGTTATTGGTTGTATTTATTACCCCTTACTTGAGCAAGCTGCTTATGCTGTTGGGTGTAAAATGGTTGGCTTTGACACTCACAGCTGCCTTCTTAGTATTGGGTATTATCGCTGATAGAAAGAATCAACTGTAATGCGTTATGGGCCTGAATATTGGGATAAATACGGAGCATATAGAACGCCTATAGCTTTTCATTTATCTTTATTAGTACTTTTACGCAGTTACTTTATTTGGATTATGGCGGCGCTGAGTCGTCGCCCTGATTTAGATATTATGTCGTTATTTTTTAGCAGTAAGTCTGATTTCTTTTTTTCTATCGGTATTGCGGCCATTGCTTTATTACCTGCTGTTATATTTTGTTTAAGACGACCACAAGATAACCCTGATAGCGCAAAGCGACTCGCAAGCATATGGCGTTTTATGCGTTGGCCATTAATTTTATGTGCAATTATTGATCTAGGCTGGCTTACATATCAAGCAGCGCATAGTCATTATCAATTTTCATTGTTTCTAGCGTGTCAAATGGTAATTGTATTATGGGTGTTGTTGTACTTACTGAAAAGTCGTTACCTCAGCGTATTTTTTAATGATTGGCCTGATCCAATTATTAAAAAAGGAGAATAAAATGCTTCGTGTTAATAAGCTATTAGCTAAAATTTCAGTGGCAATTTCGCTCGTTTTACTGCTTTTATGGCTTGTCACACCACTGTGGAATAGTGCTCTTTTTTCATTGTTTGTTATTTTTTGGTGTGTGATAACAAGCTCTGCGTTGTACCGAGTTACTCCTTTATTTAAAAACAGAAACCCAGTTGAAGAGTTAATCAAGCGAGATGTTAATCAGCTTGCTTTAATAAGCCTAGCGGGATTATTTGATTTTAAACGTAAAGCCGAATTTGTGTTAATAGGGCAAATCAAAACAATCAGTGTCGGTGAGGGAAGTATTGTTATCGAAGACATTAACTCACAACGGTTGCATGCAGTACTGAGTGTCTCTAAAGCTGAAATAATTTCACATCTTCATATCATTTTATCAGCGCGTGAACGGCAGAAAATTACAATAACATCTTAAGGCTTGCCGAGCCTTAGCTTTTTGATGTAGTGTCTTGGCATACTTTAAATCTTGAGGGGGCCTTATGTTAACTTGGCAAGATATATTAACGTTCGCACAAACTGGTAATCCGACTCCGCCGCGCAGAGTCGAAAAGAGCGCCTCTGAGTGGCAGTCACAGTTAGATGAACACACCTTTTATGTGACACGTTTAAAAGGAACAGAGCGCCCACACAGCTCCGATTCATGTACTTTATTCGAACCTGGTAAATACGCTTGTGTATGCTGTGATAATTTGCTGTTTGACGCAGATGAAAAATTTGACAGTGGTACTGGTTGGCCTTCATTTACGCAACCAAGCAGTAAAGAAAGTATTGCTTATATTGTGGATAACAGCCACGCAATGCAACGTATAGAAGCGGTTTGTAATGTGTGCGATGCGCACTTAGGCCATGTTTTTCCTGATGGCCCAGCACCGAGCGGCCTTCGTTATTGTATGAATGCTATTGCCATGAAAAAATGCGACTAATCTAAGTACTGGGCAATAATAAAGATAAGGTGCTCTCGGTATATTGGTTTACTGATTATATAGTCAGTTAGAATATTCGATTGTGCCTTTTCATCTTTTAACGAGGATGCGGTTACTGCGATAATTGGAATGTGTTTAAAACGGTCGTCACTACGAATTAACTGACATGCTTCTAGCCCACCCATTACCGGCATTTTTAAATCCATGATTATTAAATCCGGTTGCTGTTGTTCTATCTTTTTAAGTGCGTCTTCTCCATTTATAGCGGTATCTATAGTAAAACTCCAACGTGATAAAAATGACTCTAAATAGTCTCTGTTGTAGGGGATATCGTCGACAATTAAAATACGCGCAGGGTTAAAGTGGTAGCTTGAAATAGCAGGGTAGTTACGATGCTCTACCTCGGCCATTGATTCCGCAAGTTCAACATTAGGAATTGATACAATAAACTCACTGCCTTTATCTTTTTCACTCAATACCGATAACTCGCCACCCATTAATTTAATAAAACGTAGTGAAATTGCTAATCCAAGGCCTGTTCCCCCAAACTCTGAACTGCGCTGACCTTGAACTTGTTCGAAGTCATTAAAGATTAAATCTTGCTGATCTTTAGGAATGCCTTTGCCCGTGTCTTTAACATGAATAGCAATATCGATATGACTTTCATCATCATGAGGCTTGAAGTCGAAATACACATCGACACACCCTTGTGAGGTAAACTTAATCGCATTACTGATTAAGTTTGTCAGTACTTGGCGTACTTTATTGCTATCAAGTAATACGGGGGTTTTGAAGCCAGGGTGAGCTGTCACTTTAAAGTCGAGATCTTTTTGGGCACTTAATTGCAAAAACATCATGTTTAATTCATGACAGATAGTCGGGATCTCGACGCGATCTATATCAAGTTGCATTTTTCCAGCATCAATTTTTGACAAATCAAGAATATCATTAAGAACATTGAGTAGTGAACTACCTGAAATTGATATTGCTTCTAAGTAGCGACGCTTGTTTTTGTCTGTTTCACTGTCTTGTAGTAATTGGCTAAACCCAAGCACCGCATTGAGTGGTGTTCTTAACTCATGTGACATATTTGCTAAAAAGCGGCTTTTGGCTTGATTAGATTGTTCAGCTTGCTCCTTCGCATCAATATATTCTTGTGTGCGCTTAGCGATGGTTTCTTCTAATTGACTGTGTTGTTCATGCATGCTGTTGATCTGCTGCCTTACCGCCGCGCGCATCATCTTAAAGCCACTTGCTAGGGTACCAATTTCATCTTGGCTTTTAATATTGATAGGGCAGTTTAAATCACCTGTGGTAACAGCATGAGAAAACTCTACAAGTTGCTCTACAGGCTGTAAGATAATTCGCCTGATGATGATATAGGCAATGATCATCGCAGCAAGTAGGTAAATTGCAAATAAAGATATTGCATTACTAATGATTGATTTTGTTTTTAGGGCCAAGTCTTTGTCTGAAAAGGTCACAATAACGTAACCTATATTCTCACCTTGATGGTTATCAATGGGTACGGCAACAGCGTATTGTTGATCTAAAGGCACGATGGTATTTTGATTTGGCTTAAGTTGCTTGAGTATTACTTGATTTGTTTCTAGCGTATCAATTTTAGATGTGTCGGGGTGAGCTGCAATAAAGTTATTTTGATCAATAAAATAAATGGTTTGAAGATCATCAAATGTATTGTTTTTTAAGATATTCTTTAACGTGATCCCCTGAATCTTTAAAACCCAACTGCCAATGGTGTTATCGGTCGTTAAATTGTCGATTTCTGAGAGCATAGGTGAAACGATCGCATCGGCTTTCTCACTCATATTCAGTAAAGTCTGTTCTTTTAACTCAACTACATGCATAGAAGTGCTCACCCCCAAAATTAGAGTGATGGTAAAACCTATAATCATCAAAATTTTATGAGCAATACTGACTCTCATTGTTGAACCGCTCTGTTTGACGTTAACTGCTTCATATCGGCGTTAATTTTAGCATGGGTGGCTTTTATTGATTCTTTAATATCTGCACCATAAAAGATTTGACTAAATGTATATGAAATGACTTTTCCGATAACCGGAAATTCAACCATGCCTGCTTGTAAGCGATCTGGTGTGGCGTGATCAAATACCCATAGCATAGTGTTATTAAAGCCAGGTTTGTTGACAAGAGTGAACAGTTTTTCGTGCCATACTTTTTTTCGTGGGGGCGAGCCGCCAGTACTTAATAATGAGGCTGTTTGTTCACTTGTCGCCCATTGAATGAATAACCACGCAGCTGTTTTATTATTTGAATGAGCATTAATTGTAAACGCCCAAGCCCAAGGAGAGGTTTCTCGCGCAACAGGGCCCGCTGGTAAAGGGGCCGCTTCCCATTTATTCCAAATATCGGATTCTTCCGCTGTATCAATTTCATTGTAGAAATGTGAGGCTAAAAAAGCGGATGCGAGCTTTCCTTGCTTAAACTGGTTTCGCAACTCATAAAAATGTAAAAGCCGGCTATTGTCTGGTGTGCCATAGCCAGTTACTAAATTGCGATACATCTTTAAGGCATCTTCTGTTTCAGGGCGATCAAACTCTGATTCCCCATGTTCATTAATTACCTGTGCACCGTAAGCGCGCATAATAGGTAAAATAGTCCATGTGTTTAATCCTGCACCAGGTAAGGTGCGAGAGGCAAATGCGTGCATACCCTTTAATTGAGGATCAGTATCAATAGCGCGTTGTAATGCTACTTTTGTTTTTAATAGATCTGCATACGTATCGGGGACTTTAAGATTGAAACGTGTAAATAAGTCTTTTCGATAAAAATAAATTGGCGCAGAAAAATCAAAAGGAAGTGAATACAGTGCGCCATTAATGCGGCAGAGCGCAAGACTTCGTTCACTAATATCCTCTAATTGATACCAGCTTTTATCGGTAATTAGTGGATTTTCTAAATAGGGTGCTAAGGGCTCAATCCAGCCATGACTTTGTGCTTCACCTAAAAAAGTAATTCCCATTGGGTGAACATCATATAAACCAAGCCCTTCACTTAAATCTTGGTGGCGTCTAATACGCATTTGAGATTGCTCAAGTGGGTGAAAGCCGACAGAAATACCAGTTAGCTTCTCGAATAGAGGAATATAAGGCTTTAAAGCCATAAAAGCAGGCTGCTCATCAGCTAATATGTTTATATGGCTACCAGCTTCACTTTGCCAATTGATCTTTGCTTGTTGCCAGTGTTGTAGCTCTGATGAGGCACTCGTATTAATACCGCCCAGTAAAGTGATTAAAAAAAGAAAGTGTTTTAAATACGTTTTCAAAAGAAGCCCCTGTAAATCAGTTTTTAATCAGTAAGCTGTAGGTTCATTTTTGCTGCGCGGGCTTTTATTTTTTCAAAACGCGCGGCTTGCTCATCTTCAAGCGCGTGCTTACTTAGCAAGCGGTAACATTTTTTGGCAAGTACAAGGTTGAAGGATTGACCTTGTCCATTGTTATCAAATAAACACTGTAATAGATTTAGAGCAATGCTGGCATTTTTAGGCATGACTCTAAAAGCTTGTGTAAATGCTTCGAGTGCAACATTGAGCTGACCTTTATTAAAATGCGAAACAGCGTGATTGTTTAATTCTTTCGGACCCATTTTGATGTCACGACGCTCTGTTTGTTGCTGTTGAATATAGCGTACATAAACAGGGTCGCTGACAGATGGGTGTCGCTCGCAATGAGTAATTATTTGATTAAAAAGCATTTGTGCTTTGTTATGAAAGCCAAGTTCGTGAAAAGCTTTTGCTTTATCAAGTGCTCCGTCGACGGAGCGAATTTGCGTATCACTTTCATCAAGCTGTTCAATCAGTGCTTTTGCTTTTTGATGTTCATCTTTTAAGTAGTGTAATCGTGCATTTAAAACATCAATTTGAGTTTGGTTATTACTGTTCGGAAACTGCTGCTTTAAATCATTTAAATATTGATTAGTTTGCCTTGAGATACGATTAACTTGATCGCTTTGATCTGTCGTAAGCGCAAAGTCGATGCCTGCGCGTGCGGCATTTAAATAAACATCAGGGTGATCATGAATAGAGTGTTTCGCGTAATTGGCAATGTCTTTTTGTGTTAGGTAATTTTTCTCATAATCATGATTAAGCAAGGAAACGTGACTGAGTGCTTTTTGGCGAGAAATATTACGGGGAGCAATATTAACAGCCTGACTGAAGAAAGCTTGAGCCTCGTCAAATTGGTTTAGTTTAACCTCCAAGCGACCGAGTAAATCGAGTGCGACTAAGCGAGTTTCATTGCGTTGTAACATCGTTTTGAGCATACGCTGAGCGAGAATATGTTCGTTATTCGCGATAAGCGCTTCAACTAAGCCCACTTTAGCCCATGTAAATTTTTGAATATTGAGTACTGACTTGAAGAAAGCTTTTGCATCTTCATTACGCTTTAAGCGGAGTAGGGCATTACCTTTTAACCGTAACAAAATAGCACTATAAGTATTACTCTTATTTTGTAATAGCTCGTCTATGTGCTTAATTGCTTTAGAGTCGTTATCGTCATCAATTAGTTGGTACACACGCTGTAAATGGTATTTACGCATGAGTACTTTTTCGATACGGTTTTTGAGTTCGTAAATTGTGTATGGTTTAACAAGAAAGTCATCGGGCTGTAGTTCTAATACACTATGAACTAATGAGCCGCTTGTCTCTGCTGAAATAAAAATAAACCCAGTTGAGCTTTTAATATAACGTTTTACTTTTAGCTCTTCATAGAGCTGATAACCATCTTGGTGTTTGCTTAAATTAAATGAGCAAACAATTAAATCAAACTGTTCAACTTGGCATTGCTCCTTGGCAGCTATTGCGTGTTCAGCAAAGCGAAGTTGACGAAAACCTAACCCTTCAAGAGATTGTTTCATATAGCTTTGAGCTAGCGGCTGCTCTTCCACTATTAATATTTTAGCTTTCGAAAAAATCTTTGTAGGCATTGGACTTGCGACCGAGTGATATTAAAGGTGACTATAATAAACAGTCTAGCTGCTGACAAGGCAATTTGCAGGTTTAGTATAATTAGGACTGATAATTCATGCTAAATAATGGCTTAATTCAGTATTTAAATTTCAGGTATTGAAAAGCTGTTAAATGTTTATATGTGTTAGGTCGTACTGGAGCCAAACCACCGAGCCTGTGTTTTGTAAAGAGTGGCGATGCTTTTAAATGTGTAAAGATTTTTTTATGAAGAGGGCTTATATGTGGTGGGTCGTACTGGACTTGAACCAGTGACCCTCGCCTTGTAAGGGCGATGCTCTCCCAACTGAGCTAACGACCCACATATAAATTTTTTAAGATTAAATGGTGGGTCGTACTGGACTTGAACCAGTGACCCTCGCCTTGTAAGGGCGATGCTCTCCCAACTGAGCTAACGACCCATATAATCTTTTTCTTCGCATTCCATTATTTGATAATGGTGGGCTTTACTGAACTTAACCACCGAGCC
This sequence comes from Pseudoalteromonas sp. N1230-9, assembly GCF_032716425.1. Taxonomy (NCBI): domain Bacteria; kingdom Pseudomonadati; phylum Pseudomonadota; class Gammaproteobacteria; order Alteromonadales; family Pseudoalteromonadaceae; genus Pseudoalteromonas; species Pseudoalteromonas sp. N1230-9. Next base: position 2,299,709 of record NZ_CP090419.1, on the reverse strand, counting down.
TTTCCGTTGTAAAGAGTTGCGATGCTCTTTTCTTCAAAAAGTAAATGGTGGGTCGTACTGGACTTGAACCAGTGACCCTCGCCTTGTAAGGGCGATGCTCTCCCAACTGAGCTAACGACCCGCGAAGATTAATCTAAATGAAAACACCATCAAAATTTATTTAATGGTGGGTCGTACTGGACTTGAACCAGTGACCCTCGCCTTGTAAGGGCGATGCTCTCCCAACTGAGCTAACGACCCATTTAGATTTTTTGTAATATGAAACACCATTTTTAAAATGGTGGGTCGTACTGGACTTGAACCAGTGACCCTCGCCTTGTAAGGGCGATGCTCTCCCAACTGAGCTAACGACCCATATTACATACAGCATATTTTCTTAATGGTGGGTCGTACTGGACTTGAACCAGTGACCCTCGCCTTGTAAGGGCGATGCTCTCCCAACTGAGCTAACGACCCATTAAGAATTTAGATATGAATACCATTAGTGAATAATGGTGGGTCGTACTGGACTTGAACCAGTGACCCTCGCCTTGTAAGGGCGATGCTCTCCCAACTGAGCTAACGACCCATATCTAAAACAACTCATTGCTGCGTTGTTGTGGGGCGCTATTATAGATAGAGTTGTAAATGTGTCAACACTTGAATGAGTAAAAATGTGTTAGGTGCAGCTTTTATAAACAATCACATGGGCTTTGTGTGTGTTTTGATGAACAATTGCACAGTTTTAGTTATTTATTAGATGATAAGTAAGCAATAAAAGGCTCAACTTTATATTTTACTTTTTATATATACGAAAAGATCGCTCGGTTATAGCTAGTTTGCCCAAATTATAAAAAATAGTGAGGGCTCTGAAACCAGATAATCTAAGCTGCATTAAAAGTGTTAAGCAGCCCAGTAGGGGAGAGTGCTATTTTAACGGCTATTTTTTCTTAATCTTATTTTGCATATAAATGTATACCTTTTATAACTACGTATACAGACGAGTAAGAGCATCGACAATGCAAACTCACGCATTGATCATGAAAAGGTATCGATATTTGTCAAAGTGTTTAAAATATCTTCTCGATGGCCTGTTATTTAGTCAGCTTGTTGAAATTTAAATCATTTAAATAAACATCGATAAAAAACTGTTGACTTTATTTGGGGGGCTGCATAGAATGCGCCCCGCACTCAGCGATACACAGCCAAGGTTAATTGGTAGTGTGTATGCAAGTCGGGGCTATAGCTCAGCTGGGAGAGCGCTTCGCTGGCAGCGAAGAGGTCTGCGGTTCGATCCCGCATAGCTCCACCAGATTTGCATAGTGTTTGTCCTAGGGTTGCAGTTTTCTGCGTCCCCATCGTCTAGAGGCCTAGGACACCGCCCTTTCACGGCGGTAACAGGGGTTCGAATCCCCTTGGGGACGCCACTTACTCTAAGTAAGTGAGCAATGCCAAGAAAATAAATATGTTAGTCTCGAGTACTTGCATGTTATTTTAGTAACCTTAACTCCGATATGAGTCAAACTATCATTTAATGTCCTAGTGACACATTTTGTGTCCCCATCGTCTAGAGGCCTAGGACACCGCCCTTTCACGGCGGTAACAGGGGTTCGAATCCCCTTGGGGACGCCACTTACTAAAAGTGTTGTGTTATTAAAAGCTCGTCTGAATCGAGTTTAACTATTCAGTTGTCCTAGTGACACATTTTGTGTCCCCATCGTCTAGAGGCCTAGGACACCGCCCTTTCACGGCGGTAACAGGGGTTCGAATCCCCTTGGGGACGCCACTTACTAAAAGTGTTGTGTTATTAAAAGCTCGTCTGAATCGAGTTTAACTATTCAGTTGTCCTAGTGACACATTTTGTGTCCCCATCGTCTAGAGGCCTAGGACACCGCCCTTTCACGGCGGTAACAGGGGTTCGAATCCCCTTGGGGACGCCACTTATCTAAGTAGGTTATGTGTAGTGGGACGGTGAACACCGCGCAATCTATGCACGACGTTATCAAGAGTACGAATCTCTTGGGGACGCCACTTACTAAAAGTGTTGTGTTATTAAAAGCTCGTCTGAATCGAGTTTAACTATTCAGTTGTCCTAGTGACACATTTTGTGTCCCCATCGTCTAGAGGCCTAGGACACCGCCCTTTCACGGCGGTAACAGGGGTTCGAATCCCCTTGGGGACGCCACTTACTAAAAGTGTTGTGTTATTAAAAGCTCGTCTGAATCGAGTCTAACTATTCAGTTGTCCTAGTGACACATTTTGTGTCCCCATCGTCTAGAGGCCTAGGACACCGCCCTTTCACGGCGGTAACAGGGGTTCGAATCCCCTTGGGGACGCCACTTATTCAAGTAGGTTATGTGTAGTGGGGCGGTGAACACCGCGCAATCTATGCACGACGTTATCAAGAGTACGAATCTCTTGGGGACGCCACTTACTAAAAGTGTTGTGTTATTAAAAGCTCGTCTGAATCGAGTCTAACTATTCAGTTGTCCTAGTGACACAGAAACTTTCTGTATAAGCTAAGGCCATTCGCCTCGCAGGCTCGGTCTCATCTTACGCAGAAATAGCAAATCAGTGATTTGCAAACCAATTTCTGCGTCCCCATCGTCTAGAGGCCTAGGACACCGCCCTTTCACGGCGGTAACAGGGGTTCGAATCCCCTTGGGGACGCCACTTACTTTAAGTAAGTTGATGTGTTGGAAAGACTATCTATATATCATTTCAAATAGAACTAAGATTTTTCAACTTAATATTCCTTATTCTCCATATATTTTTAAAACTTTAATTCCTATAGATCACTTTTACAGATCATTTTAATACTTTATAGTATTTAGCAACTCATCAGCTAACCATAAGGAAATTAAAATGTTAGCTAAACGTGTTGTACTCATACTAATTTCTTTAGTCATTACTGCTTGCTCAGACTCAAATGAGGGAGTAGCGCTAGGAACGCTTGAGCGTGAGCGTGTGATCCATCCTGCAACGACTAACGAAATACTGATCGATTTACCCGTTTCAGCAGGCCAGTTGGTCGAAAAAGGGCAGGTGATTGCACAGTTCGATGCCGAGCTACAACAAGCGATTGTTGCCAAAGCACAAGCTCAACTAGCTCAAGCCACTGCATTTCTTGATAAAACCTTGAATGGTGCTCGCCCCGAAGAAGTTGCTGCCGCATCAGCCAAAGTAGCAGCAGCTAATGCTGCATATACGCAAAGCGAAGCTAATTTTCGCCGTGCAAAAACCTTAGTTAAAGATAAACTCGCAAGCCAAGAAACCTTAGACAGTGCAACCGCTGCACGAGATGAGACTTTCGCTAATTTAGAATCAGCAAAGCAGAACTTAAATGAGTTAACAAATGGTTCTCGCGTTGAAGATATTAATAGTGCGAAAGCGCAAGTTCAGGCGGCAGAAGCAGAACTAAAAGTACAGCAAAAATACCTCTCAGATCTGACAATTAAAGCGATGCGTGCTGGCAGGGTCGATAATTTACCGTGGCACGTAGGTGAGCGAGTTACCAAAGGCAGCCCAGTCGTTATAATTCAAGCAAACAGCGCACCATACGCGCGCGTATATATCCCTGAACCATATCGTGCCAAGCTTAATCAGGGCATGACACTTACGGTTCGTGTCGATGGCATAGATAAAGATATTCAGGGTGAACTGACCTGGATTGCCACAGAGCCTGCGTTCACGCCTTTTTATGCCCTTAATCAGGAAGAGCGTGCGCGATTAATGTATCTTGCAGAGGTAACACTACCGACAAGTGAAAATAATTTACCGACAGGCGTACCTGCTCAAGTGATTATGCCATGACTGAATCGGTGATCCATGCCAAAGGTTTAGTAAAACAATTTGGCGATTTAAAAGCGATTGATAACCTTGATCTAGACATTGAACAAGGGCAAATTTATGGCTTTTTGGGCCCTAATGGCTGTGGTAAAACGACCGCAATCCGTATGCTTACGGGGCTATTGAAGCCAACCTCTGGTGATATCAATGTGCTTGGCTTAAGTCTGCCAAAAGATGCTGAAAAGCTCAGAACACAACTTGGTTATATGACGCAAAAGTTTTCACTTTATAGTGACTTGACCGTGCTTGAAAACCTAAAGTTCATGGCGGCGCTTTACCCGTTTAAAAAGCAGCAAAAACAACAAAGAATTGACGAATTGCTCCATACTTATGGTCTTGATCAAAGAGTCGATCAAATGGCTGGAAGTATGAGTGGGGGCCAACGGCAGCGCTTAGCACTGGCTGCTGCAGTGATTAATAAACCGAAAATTTTATTTCTTGATGAACCAACATCGGCAGTCGATCCACAAAATCGCCGTGATTTTTGGGAAACACTGTTTGATTTAAGTAATGCCGGTACCACGATATTAGTCACCACTCATTACATGGATGAAGCTGAGCGTTGTCATCGTTTAGCCATTTTAGAATCTGGTATTAAACGCGCGGATGGCTCTCCAAAGCAATTAATGACAGACATGCACGCTCATGTTGTAGAGATCGCAGGGGCGCAAACCAGAGAATTAAAAAAACAACTCGCAACAATCGACCATGTTATCTCGGCAACTCAGTTAGGTGCACAGCTGCGAGTATTAGTGAAAAAAGATGTTCAAGACCCCGTTGAGTTCATAAAGCAGCAATCATTCTGTCAGGATACGTGGCAAGTAAATAGTGTGCGTCCAAGCCTTGAAGACGTGTTTGTCACCTGTACAGGGCAGGGCAGACAATGAATATTATGACTTCATTAAGCCGGATAAAAGCAATTGTAAGCAAAGAATTATTACAATTACGCCGCGATAGAATGACATTTGCGATGGTGGTGATGATCCCCCTTATCCAACTGATTCTATTTGGTTACGCTATTAACACCAACGTTAAAGATATCCCTGTTGCAGTGGTCGATCATAGCCAAACCGCCCTCAGTCGCATTTTAGTACAAACAGTATCGGCGACAAATGTAGTTAAAGTGACGGATTATTACGACAGTATTGAGCAGGCACAAACAGCAATCGCCAGTGCGAAAGTGCGTGCTGTGCTGTTTATACCCCACGATGTGGCAAACCGACTTGCTCAGCACCCAACCGTTGGTTTTGGTTTGCCTGATGGCAGTAATGAGTCGTTGGTCAGGCCAATTGCACATTGGTTAGTGGATGGCTCAGATACAATGGTAGCGTCGAGCATAAAATCGCTGCGCAATATGCCGCTTGCAGAGCTTCTCGATAAGCCTGCGAATAGAACTTACCCAACCTTTGAGACGACCTTATTTTATAATCCAGAGCAACGCTCAGCGGTGAATATTGTACCAGGTTTAGCTGCTGTCATTTTAACCATGACCATGATTATGTTTACCTCTGCTGCCATTGTTAAAGAACAAGAGCGAGGTAATATGGAGCTTTTAATCACCTTACCGTTAAGCTCACTTGAATTAATGATCGGTAAAGTGGTGCCTTATATCTTCATTGGTTTTATTCAGTTATTTATTATATTAGGTATGGGTAAGCTTTTGTTTCATATTCCTTTTGGAGGTGGTTTAGTCGCATTGGTTGTCGCAACCTTTGCTTTTATATGTGCCAGTTTAGTGCTTGGCTTAGTACTTTCGACCATCGCTAAAAACCAGCTTCAAGCAATGCAAATGACAATTTTCATTCTGTTACCCTCGATTTTATTGTCGGGCTTTGTATTTCCTTATGAAGGCATGCCAAAGGTGGCCCAGTGGCTTGCTGAGTGCTTACCTGCAACTCACTATTTAAGGTTAATAAGAGGAATAGTGTTAAAAGATGTCAATTTAATAAGTATGAGCAGCGATTTACTTTGGCTAACAGCTTTCACGTTTTTTGGTTTAGCGGTTGCTGCCTTCCGGTTTAAGAAAACCCTTGATTAAACTAGGCAATTTTTAACAATTGTGCTTAACTAAAGATAATTTTATCTTTTGTAAAGTAGATTTCAGCGTGCAGCAAGTAGTTTGGGGATTGTTATTATTTGCAGTATTTAATAGTCATGCAAAAACCATTAATTTAGCTCATACAGTGAAGCATGAAAACTTTAGTCAGTTGTTCGGTAAGCTTGCAGAGCAAAGTGGTTTGACAATTCACTCAGTTTTAGTTGATCAAAAAGCGTTAAAAGTGCGCTTGGTGCAAAATGCACATACTTCTAACATGACTGATGTTATTATTGTACCCGCAGATCACCTAGGGCTTAGTGAGTATGCTAACTTTAGTGAGATCCCTACTTCTTTAATCGCTCAAACAACAGATAAACGAACTTTAGATACAGCAAGGGTGTCAGGAAAGCTAATCGGCATTCCTATTATACAAGGTAACCACCTGCTACTTTTTTATAACTCTAAATTTATAAAATCTCCTGTTACCGATTGGCAAGATATTGAAAAATTGAAACCTACATTGCCAAGCCACGTAAAATTAATAACGTGGAGTTTCATGGAAATGTATTGGTTTATTCCATTTTTAAGTGCTTTTGAAGGTAATTTGATAGCTGACGGCCAAGCTCAACTTAACACACCTTCTATGCATGATGCGCTACGTTTTGTTTGGGGTTTAAATGCGCGAGACATTGTTGATAGTCAGTGTGACTATGCGTGTTCTCATCAAGCATTTCAGCAACAACAAGCCGCGTTTATTGTTAACGGAGCATGGGCACTCAACACTTATCAGCAAGCACTTGGTGAAAATCTGTCAGTGCAATCTTTGCCTTCTCTCAATGGGCGAGTGATGCAACCTTACTATTCAACCTTTGTTCTTGCCTTTCCAAACGATAGCCTCAATGGCCCAAATAAAGATAATTTACGTAAGTTTGCCAAGTTGGCTCAAGAAGCATCTTTTCAGCGCTTAATCTGGCAGGAAATTAGTGATATACCTGTAAATATAGAGGTGTTAGAGCATCTTAAAAACGAACAAGGGACTGTATTTGGCACTTTAGTTGATGCTTTAAAAGAAACAAAGCCTATGCCCTCAACGGCAACCATGATAATTGTTTGGGAGGTGCTTAATAAAGGTTTTTCACGTTTTGGCAGCGGAGCGTTAACAGCTGAACAAACGGGGCAATTTATGCAAGGCCTTGCTGAACGTTCAATTGCAAATGATGGGGTGCAATGAAAAACCCTCGTTTTAGTCGGGCACTGTTTTTTAGTGTGTTACTACTTGTTATCACCCCATTACTTATACTTGCTGCTTTGATGATAGGGCGTTTCTATTTAAATTCAATCGAGCAAGCAAACACCAGTTTGCAATGGCAAGCAAGAAATAACGCAGCAAGCTTAGAGCAATTATTTTTTAAACTTGAAAAGAATAGCCAGGTACTTAGCAATACAAAGGCAATTGCGGAACTACCTGACAAAGTAGTTTATTCACAGTTTGCACTCATGCAGTTACAGGAATTTGTGAATACTAACCCGCAAATAAGTGCTGCGATTGTGATAGATAATCAAGGCTTTATAGTCGAAGGTTACCCAATAACATCGCTAACACTTAATTATTCACTGACCAAACAAATTTTAGAAAACAGCCAAATTCTAGATAATCAAAACACGATTCAAGTTTTGGATAACGTACACCTTAATGAACTTTTTACTCAACAAGACACAAAGCATAGTGCCTTGTTAGCGATTACTTCAACACTGTTAAATGAGCAAGACTCACTTAGTGAGCCAATTAAAAAAACAGGTGTCTTAGTATCATTTATTCCTTTGTCAGAGGCCGTTAAGTGGCTTGCGAAACATAATGAACAACCTCTTTATCAAACGGGTAAGCAAGTTCAGTTGAAGGTGAAAGAGCAAGTCTTATACAGCCTAGGGGATGCTTTAGATAAAGCTCAATTGTCATCAGAAGCGACTATTAATCGTGTGATATTTGACAATGCCTTGAGCCCTTTACTTTTTAAGATAAATGAAACTGAATCAGCCTATACAACCGCGGTCAAACAAACCGCTGTGATGGCAGCAGGGTTGATTATCACGCTGTTTATAATCTCATTTCTTCTCGTTCGTTGGTTAACTCTGCGGCTGCATAATCCATTAAATCGCATTGCAGCAATAAGTCGGGAGTTTGCGTTAGGGAATTACAAACAAGTTAAAAATAACTTTCACTATCAAGAGTTTAAAGATATTGCAGATTCCCTCAATAGTATGGCCGAAACTATTGATATACAAATTACGTCATTACAATTAGAGAAAATTAGGGCTGAGCACTCAGAGCAAGTTAAAAGTCAGTTTTTGGCAAACATGAGCCATGAAATTAGAACGCCAATGAATGGGATTGTAGGGTTTTTGCAGTTACTAAATAAAAGTGAGTTAAGCCAAGAGCAAACTGACTTTGTTAGGCAAATTAATAATTGCAGTGATGTTTTACTAACCGTTATTAATGACATTCTTGACTTCTCGAAAATTGAAGCCAATAAAATTGAGCTTGAACACCGCCAATGTGATTTAGTCGCTCTGTGCAATGATCTTATTTTATTGTTTAAACCTAGTTGTGATGCCAAAGGGATCGTATGTCGGCTTGATGTCGATAAACTTGAAATTTTAACCGTTGAGTGTGATGAGATACGTGTTAAACAAGTGCTGATCAACTTACTCTCCAATGCAGTAAAATTCACAAAGCAAGGAGAAATCACCTTATCACTTAATGTGGTTCATCAAAGCAATGAAAAAACAAGGATTGAATTTGCTGTAAAAGATACCGGTATAGGTATTGCTGAAGATAAAATTAACGCGTTATTTAACCCCTTTGTCCAAGCTCAGAGCAATATAACTAGAGAATATGGCGGTACAGGCCTTGGGCTTGCCATAAGTAAAGGCTTAATCGATTTAATGGAAGGGGAAATAAACATTAATAGTGAGCTTGGTAAGGGCACTATTTTTACAATTCAAGTCGATTTTGAAACAGTTTTAGAAGACCTTAATATACAGCAAGCTGAGCAAACGGCTGATAGGTCAAGGAATGATTTTTCTGTGGTAGAAAAACCACTCCTAATTGCAGAAGACAACCCTATTAACCAAATTGTGATTACAAAATATTTAGCACAATTAGGGCTTAAATATGAACTTGCGGATAACGGACAAGTAGCGTGCGAGAAAGCATCAAATAAAGAGTACGCTTTAATCCTAATGGATATTCAAATGCCTGTAATGGATGGTTTAACGGCAAGCAAGATTTTGCTAAATAAAAAGGGTTTTAATACACCTATTATTGCTGTCAGCGCGAACGCAATGAAAGAGGATATAAATAAAAGCATTGCGATGGGGATCAGTGACCATATTGCTAAACCAATTAACTTTGAGGAATTGGAGCTAGCATTAGCAAAGTGGCTATTTCAGCAAAATTAACAGCAGAAATAGCCATTTCAATTAAAACGCGTTATTGTCTTTTTTCTGAATAAGCTCAATTGCATAGCCATCAGGGTCTTTAACAAAAGCAATTTCAGTTGTGCCACCTTTTACAGGGCCTGGCTCACGGCTAACATTACCGCCAGCAGCTTTAATGTCGTCGCATGCTTTATAAATGTCATCAAACTCGATAGCAATATGGCCATATGCATTACCTAGATCATAGCTGTCAGTATCCCAGTTATAAGTAAGCTCAAGCACAGTTGTATCTTTTTCGTCACCATAACCGACAAAAGCAAGGGTGTAGCGGTACTCTTCATTGTCTGCACGGCGCAGTTCTTTCATACCTAATACCTGCGTATAAAATTCAATTGATTTGTCTAAATCAGCAACGCGAAGCATTGTGTGTAATAAGCGCATTTTAAGCATCCTCTTTCTTGTCTTTAGATTCGCACAACTCTAATAACGCAGTAAGGCTGCGTATTAAAACTCTCAAAAATGGATTATAAGTTATTTCAATTGCTTGAACAGTAACATTGAGACAAAGCGTAAAGCGTTTGATATGAAAAGGGTGAAGTTATGCAGCAATCAATAGGTATTGCTGCATAACAATGAGGTATTCGCGGTATAAGCGAAAGCTTAGCTTTTCACTTTACCTTTAAGTACATAAATTTCGCCATCAAAGCTCCCTTGAATTGTCAGGCCCTGACCCGCCAACTCCTTAAGATATTCGATATGCTCATTAGTGATATGTTGCCCAGGGACTAACAGTGGGATACCAGGAGGATAAGGTGTCACTAATCCGGCACAAATTCGGTTGTTACTTTTGCTAATTGGTACAGATTCACGTTCGCCATAGAATGCATCACTAGGAATACAGGCTAAGTCTATAGCGGGTAGATTCTCTGGTAGGCGTGTGCGCCTCATTGAAGTGGCAAGTTTTACTTTACCGCTATCGAGTTTCTTCAGCGCATTGTAAAGACGTATGATCTTTGAGCGAGTACCGCCAAGAGTCAGTAAAACTAAAATGGTGCTGTGTGTGTATTTTTCTATTTCAAGGCCAATTTCATCTAATAGGAATTTATGAATATCCTTTAATGAATAAGGTAACTCGCTAATATCGATAAGGATCTTCAGCGGGTCATGACCCATGTTATCGCCACTAAAATGTGGGAATATATCCATGAAATCTTGCTTATCGAGCACTTTAATATGTTTCAGTGAAGCCATTTGCTGCTTAAACTCTGCAACGTGATTCAGCAGAGCATTCAGTAATTTATAACCTTCCATTTCTAATTGCTTTTGGCATACATCCAGCGAGGCAATGAGCTGATATTTTGGCGAGGTACTGGCGTAAATACTGTAGATCTCACGGAAGAAATCGGCATCGAAATCAGGGTCGTTAACATGAATATAAGACGCCTGAGAGAACGCTGAAACCACTTTATGTGCCGAATGGGTAACATAGTCTGCGCCAGCATTAATAGCTGAGTAGTGGCGTAAACTTGGATGGAAAAGCGAGTAAGCAAACCACGCTTCGTCGATAAACACTTTAATACCGTGCTGATGTGCAAATTCAACTACTTGTTTTAAATCGCTAAGCAGACCATCGTAGGTACAGCCGGTTAAAACCAGTAATTTAGCATCGCTATTTTGTTCAATCGCTTGCTTAATGTCAGCCAATGAAGGGGGCGCGAAGATACCATATTTAGGATTTAAAATACTCGATAAGTAAATAGGTAAACTAGCCGATTGCAAAATGCCGTAATGTACTGATTTATGACAGTTTCGGTCGATGATCACCTTGTCGCCTTTACGCAGTAAAGTTTGCAAAATAATCTTATTTGAAGTGGATGACCCATTGGTAACAAAGTAGGTATGTTTTACTTCAAATGTCGCCGCCGCTGATTCTTGAGAGCGGCCTATGGTGTTGGTACTGTCTGATAATGAGCCAAGCGAGTCGACAGAAACCGACAGGTCGCCAACAAATACGTTACGGCCATAAAACTGATAAAAGTCTTTAATATACGGAGAATTTCTAAAGCTAGCACCGCCACTGTGACCAGGCGTGTGCCATGAATCGTTCGATTCACCGACATAACGACGGTAAGCGGTCCAAAATGGGGTTTCTGAACGGTCATCAAAGTCATTGATCATATAGCCCAAGATTGCTTCAGGGTCTGAAATGACCTCGTCTTTAAAAAAGAAAGATTCAATTTCTTCTGACTCGTTGACTATCTCCAAGCCTTTCGTATCGTCACCGATAACATAGACAGGCAGCTCAAGGCGTATGCCTTTTAATTGCTCGATAAAGCGACTATAGGTGCGCTCGCCATTGTTCAGTACATCCCAACTAAGTACCACAGCTTGAATATCGCCATCTTCCTCTACACATTTCAACGCTTGCTTGAGCTCACTGCATTCAATAATGTCGATATCTACATCATTACGCTCAAAATTAGGGATTGTTTTTTCTAGGTTCGTTGAAAGCTCTTGCAAGGTGGCAGGATCTTGCTCAATTAACAAGATACGAAGTAAAGGTAACATAGCAACTCTCATAAAAATTTCACATTACTCAACAGCATAACGAAAGGATTGGAGCTTGTGAAATTAATACTTTGATATTTTTGTTCCGATACAGGTTATGCTTTTTTGTTAGGGCATGTTTTACAAAGTGACCTTTTAAAAAAGCGTTATAAGAATCTACAACTATACTTATAGGCTTTTTCTGCGCGTTAGTCGCAGAGACAGTTGAAATTACATGTTCTTGCTGTAAAAGTAATTGCTTAAGTAAAAGATTAATAAAGCACTGAGTGAATAAAGAGCATTTACTCTGCTAAATAGTAGGATGACTTCCTACTCGAAAAAATGCTCATGTAAAGAGTGAGTGTAAAAGCCACTCAGCCATGTACAGATAAAAATAAAGATAAGCCTGCGAAGGAGAATAAAACATGGCGAATTTTGCCAATTTTAAAACCGTAGTCATCTCTATATTGTTTGCGTTTTGTACAAACGCGGTTATTGCAGATGAAATATCAAAGTCAAACAACAGTCAGAAGTCGATAGCCAAAGCGACTGAATTCGTTACCCAGCATAAAGGCACCTTTAATGGTACAAAGCTGAAATACAAAGCTGTAGCCGGTGAAACTTATTTATTAAACAAAAACGAAGAGCCTACTGCAGCTATCTTTTCATTTGATTACATTGCCGCAAACGACAACAAGAACAGACCGATTACATTTATTTGGAATGGTGGCCCAGGCTCATCGTCTAATTGGTTACATATGGGCGCATATGGTCCTAAACGAGTCGTTGTACCAAGTAATGCAACGGATCCTCGGTTGGCTCCTTACGAATTAAAAGATGCGTCAGAGACGATTCTTGATGTGACTGATATGGTGTTTGTGGACCCTGTTGGTACAGGTTACTCGCGCGCATTAGGTGACACTGAAAGCAAAGCTTTTTGGGGCTTAAATCAAGATGCAGCCTCTATTGCTGATTTTATTGCCCAGTGGTTAACAAAAGAAAACCGCTGGAATGCGCCAATATTTTTATTGGGAGAGAGCTATGGTACAACTCGAGCAGCAGCGGTTTCTAAAGTACTGATGGATAAACACCTGATTAATGTAAATGGCATTATTTTTGTGTCACAAGCTTTAGACTATCAAGGTTCAAGCCCTTATGTTGATGACAACATCATTTCTTACATTACTTACATACCCACACTTGCTGCAACTGCTTGGTATCATAAAAAAGTAGACACATCTGGAGATTTTGAAGCTTTTATTGATGCGAGCCGACAATTTGCTGTTGATGAATTATTACCAGCATTATTTAAGGGGAATGCGCTTAGTACCACTGACAGAACGCGAATAGTTGACGGTCTTCACCGTTATACAGGGTTAAGCAAACAATATATTGAGCAGGTTGATTTACGCATTAACGCCTTTAGATTCGCTAAAGAGTTATTGCGTGATGAGGGAGTCGCCATCGGCTTTCTTGATGGACGTTATAAGCTTGATGAACGAGATGATTTAACCGCGGCTCCTAAGCAAGATGCGTCAAAAGTGATAGGGCCAGCATATAAAGCGGCACTGATGAAATACATGCGCACAGATTTAAACATACAGTGGAAAAGAAAATATCTGAACCCTGGCGATCCTGAGTTATCAGATAACTGGCGCTGGCGTACTGCTCCTGATGGACAAGGATGGGAGCCAAGATACGTCAATACAGCGCCAGATTTATCTTATGTGCTTCGCAGCAATCCACAAATGAAAGTGATGGTTGCCTCAGGGTATTACGATATTGTCACGCCATTTTTTGATGCAGAATACACCTTGAACAGACACGGTATATACGCTGATAAAATTGACTATCACTATTATCACGGCGGTCACATGATGTATGTTCATGAACCAGCAAGAGTGTCGCTGTTAAATGATACGCGAGAGTTTATTAAAAAGCAGGTGAGCCAAAACCCACGATAATGGCTAGGCGCATTGTGCCAAGTCTTGTGTTTGGCACAATGTGCAAAATGAGCTTATGGAGTGATCGAAAAGGTTAAGAATGTTACACATATAGCGCCTAAAAACGATTAACCATTGGTGCTCACCGACCATATTTGTTGTCAATGTTTGCCAATATCTGCCATAATTAATGACTGTAAATATATAGGAATTAACTATGGCAACTTTAAATATCTCTATTCCAGATGAAATGCGTTCATGGATTGATGCCCAAGTTGAGTCAGGTCGATTCTCAAATGCAAGTGATTATATCCGCGATTTGATCTGCCATAATCAGAGTGAAAAAGATGTAATTAGAATGGCATTAGTAGAAGGTGAGCTAAGTGGTGAGAGTAAGTTAACCGTTTTAGATATTATATCCAAATCTAAAAAACTTAATGTGAATGGCTAAATATACACTCTCTAATAAAGCTCAACTACACCTAACTAGCTAATGCAGGTCCTAAATAACATTTAACTATTCCGTTTTTTCTTTAAACTCACACAAGTCTTCAATAATACAGCTGCCACATTTAGGTTTACGAGCAGTACACACATAGCGGCCATGCAGGATTAACCAGTGGTGCACATCGACTTTAAATTCTTTAGGTACCACTTTTTCTAATTTTTGTTCTACAGCAACTACATCTTTACCCATGGCGAATTTTGTGCGATTTGATACGCGGAAAATATGAGTGTCGACTGCAATTGTCGGCCAGCCAAAGGCCGTATTTAATACGACATTCGCTGTTTTTCTACCCACACCAGGGAGTGCTTCAAGGGCTTCACGGTTTTCGGGCACTTCTGAGTTATGCTTATTAACCAGAATCTCACACATTTTATAAACGTTGTTGGCTTTTGAGTTAAATAAACCAATTGTTTTAATGTAGTCACGTAGGGCTTCAAGGCCTAAATCTAAAATCGCTTGTGGCGTATTGGCAACAGGAAACAGTTTGCGTGTAGCTTTATTAACACCTACATCCGTTGCTTGTGCTGATAAGGTTACAGCAACCAATAATTCAAACGGGCTTGAGTATTCAAGCTCTGTTTCTGGGTGCGGATTTTGCTCACGAAGACGAGATAAGATCTCATAACGTTTTTCTTTATTCATGGTGAGTGTAAAGCACGCAGTGACGGTGCGTGCTCTCCTTTAGGTTAAACTCGTTACCCGGGCCCGAGGGCCTTTTTCTACTTCTGGAGTAACTACTTGCTTTGATTTTATTTGGTTATCAATCACATTCTTTGCAGCAATTAACAAACCAAGACCTAAAAAGGCACCTGGGGGTAAAATTGCCAATAAAAATTGATTGTCGAAACTAAACACTTCAATACGCAGTGCTTGTGCCCATGGGCCGAGCAACAAATCAGCACCATCAAAAAGGGTGCCTTGGCCAATTAATTCTCTTATAGCGCCCAGCACAACAAGCACTAGCATAAAACCTAAGCCCATCATTAAGCCGTCAAAGGCTGAAAGGGGGACTGTATTTTTTGACGCAAATGCTTCAGCGCGACCTATAATTGCGCAGTTGGTCACAATAAGGGGAATAAAAATACCAAGAGATTGATAAAGCCCAAATGTATAGGCATTCATCATCAGCTGCACAATCGTTACAAAGCCTGCGATGATCATCACAAAAACAGGAATACGAATATCTTTAGGTACCCAGTTACGCACAATCGATACAGTTACATTAGAACCAACAAGTACCAATAAAGTTGCTAAACCAAGACCTAAAGCGTTTGTTACTGTAGAAGTCACTGCTAGCAGAGGGCACAAGCCTAATAACTGCACAAGGGCGGGGTTATTAGCCCACATTCCATCTTTAAATAAGGTTTTTACTTGGCTCATTCCTGACCTCCTTGGCAAGCATTAGCTGCTGCAAATAGGTTATCAAATTCAACTTGTGCAAATAGCACAGCTTCTTTTACTGAGCCGACTACAGCGCGTGGTGTAATCGTTGCTCCAGTGAATTGATCAAACTGGCCGCCATCTTTTTTAACAGCCCAACGATTGTCATCTTCACCTAACACAGTCTGACCTTTGAATAAGGTGATCCAGTCAGATTTTTTTACTTCGACCTTGTCGCCAAGCCCAGGTGTTTCTTCGTGTTTTGTAACACGAACTCCAGCAATTTCACCATTAGCAAAAACGGCTGTTAGCAAGTTAATATCGCCGCTATAACCGCTTGGCGTAACATGGCGCATTACAAGAGCGTATGGTTTATCGCTTTTATAAGCTCGATAAATAATTTGTTCGGGTCTGGGTCCTAAACGTTCATCTGTAATAATGACACAATCTTTATACAGCTGATTATCGTAATGGTGAGCGTCAAGCACTTGCTGTAGTTGCTCGGCGAGCTGCTTCTTTTCTTGGTCACTTATACGCTGGGCCGTTAGGCTATGAGTGAGCGCTACAGCTCCTGTAGTAAGTAGTGCAAAAGCGGTTAAGATACCACCGTTTTTAGTCATTGAGGAAAGGATCATTATTTCACTCCATGGCCGTAAGTGCGTGGCTGTGTATAGTAGTCAATTAATGGTACTGCCATGTTTAGCAGAAGCACACTAAAAGCGACAGCATCAGGGTAACCACCAAATGTGCGAATTAAGTAAACAAGTAGACCAATTAAGGCACCATAAATTAAGCGACCTTTATTTGTGGTTGATGCTGACACAGGATCGGTCGCGATGAAAAACGCCCCTAGCATTGTGGCACCACTGAATAAGTGAAATACCACGCCAGGCTCTGTCCCAGGTGATGCTATATAGCCAATAGCACTACATATAGTTAAAGCACCCAGAAAGCTTACAGGAATATGCCAATTAATGATTTTAGCTTTTAATAAATAAAGACCACCGATTAAAAAGCCGAGGTTAACCCAGCCCCAACCAAGACCAAACCAGTCATTAAAAAGAGACTTACTCATGCTCTCAGCTACCGTTAGGTGATGGGCTACATCCGTTTTAACGGTATCAAGCGGCGTTGCCATCGTTGTGCCATCAATGGACACGCGAAGTTGATCTACGCTAAATCCAGCGCTAGTAAAACCATTGAAAATAACAGACAGCTGTTGTGAAAAGCTAATAGGCGATGCAAGTAAATCACTCACAGGTAACCAACTGGTCATTTGCACCGGAAACGAGACAAGCAGTAATACATAAGCGGCCATTGCTGGGTTAAATAGGTTGAAGCCAAGTCCACCGTATAGTTGTTTAACAATAACAATAGCAAACAAACAACCTATAACAATAATCCACCAAGGTGCTAAAGGCGGAATGCTCAATGCTAGCAATACTGCAGTTAGCCATGCACTGCCATCGCTGAGAGTTGGCCACACCTTTCGCTTACGTAGCAATAAAACTGCCGCTTCACATACACTAACCGTGATTAAAGCGAGTGTAAGCTGAATTAAAACTGCGGTGCCAAAAAAGTAAACTTGGGCAATTAAGCCAGGAATACACGCAGCAATCACGGTGATCATTAAGCGGCTTAATGATTTATGGCTATGATTATGCGGCGAACTCGCCATGGTTAGTTTCATGACTTATCGTTTCCTTCTTGTTGTAACTTTTTCGCTTTAGCTCTTGCAATTGCACGAGCGACCGCGGCTTTTTTCTTATCTTCGTTAGACTCAGGTTCATCAGATTCCGGCTTGGCATCAGCCTCATCATTTGAATCATTTATTTGCTCTGAAGAATCATCACTCTGCACTTGCTCTTTAGCGGCTTTTTTCGCTTTGGCACGTGCGATAGCTGCAGCAACGGCGGCTTTTTTCTTGTCTTCGTTAGATTCAGGAGCGTCAGCTTGTGGCTGGGCATCAATCTCAGCACTTGGATCATTAGTTTGCTCTGAAGAATCGTCACTCTGCGCTTGCTCTTTAGCGGCTTTTTTCGCTTTGGCTCGAGCTATGGCAGCTGCAACGGCGGCTTTTTTCTTATCTTCGTTAGATTCAGGAGCGTCAGCTTGTGGCTGGGCATCTGCCTCAGCACTTGAATCATTAGTTTGCTCTGAAGAGTCGTCACTCTGTGCTTGCTCTTTAGCTGCTTTTTTGGCTTTAGCACGGGCGATAGCAGCTGCAACAGCAGCTTTTTTGTCATCGACTGGTGCGCTATTTTCTTCAGCATTGTCTTGATTTTCAGCAGCTTGCGCCGCTTTTTTCGCTTTAGCACGAGCAATGGCTGCAGCGACAGCGGCTTTTTTGTCATCGACTGGTGCGCTGTCTTCTTCAGCATCATCTTGATTTTCAGCAGCTTGCGCCGCTTTTTTCGCTTTAGCACGGGCAATGGCAGCAGCAACAGCCGCTTTTTTGTCATCTTTAGGAGCAGCGTCTGCCACTATGTGATCTTCAGCAGCCTGTGCGGCTTTTTTCGCTTTAGCACGGGCAATAGCGGCGGCAACAGCAGACTTTTTATCGTCTTTATCGGTGCTTTCTTCACCTTGCTCTTGTGCTTTTTGCTCTTTGTATTTACGCGCCTGTTCTTTACGCGCTGCACGCTCTCTAGCTACTTCAGAGTTATCAGGTTCAAGCTCTGCACCTTGCTTTTTCGCTTTCGCACGGGCAATAGCAGCAGCGACAGCCGACTTACTGTCTTTATCATCAGATTTAGATTTAACACGCGCAAGTGCATCGGCTACTTTTTGTTTTTCGCCATCTGATTTTGCAGCGGGTTTACGTTTGTGACGGTTTTGGCGCTCTTCCTGCTCACGCTCTAAACGCTCTTTACGTGCTTCAAAACGCTCTTTGGCACGTTCAGCCTTAATTTGCTCAGCTTGTTGCTCTTTAATTTCAGCCTTAGCAACACGGTAATATTGTACCAATGGAATTTCGCTTGGGCATACATAAGCACAAGCACCACATTCAATGCAGTCGAATAAATTGTGCTCATTTAGCTTGTCGTACTCTTTGGACTTAGCGAACCACTGTAATTGCTGAGGTAATAAAGAGGCCGGACATGCATCTGCGCAGGCACTACAGCGAATACAGGCTTTTTCATCGCCAGGTTCAGCCAACTCTTGATGATCAGGCGCTAAAATACAGTTGGTGGTTTTCACTATACCAATACGCACGGTTGGTAAAGTAAAGCCCATCATCGGACCACCCATAACAACACGTTGTTGTGGGACAGCAGAGAAACCTTGGCAATCCAATAAGTGCTTAATTTCAGTGCCCAGTAAAGCCCACACATTACCTGGTTTATGGATTGTATTACCAGTGACTGTGACAACTCGCTCAATCAATGGTTTGCCTTCAAATACCGCTTGATTAATAGCAAAGAGTGTACCGACATTTTGTACCAGCATACCAATATCTGCTGGAATACTGCCATTTGGAACTTCTTTACCTGTCAGTAACTTTATTAGTTGCTTTTCGCCACCTGAAGGATAAACCGTTGGCACTGTTTGCACTATAATATTGTGATTGTGCTGAGCTGCCTTTGTCATAGCAGCAATGGCTTCTGGCTTATTATCTTCAATGCCAATAATTGTTAGCTTAGGGCTTAATAATTGCTGCATTAGCTCAATACCCGCAACAATACCATCCGCATGCTCTCGCATTAACATATCATCAGCCGTAATATAAGGCTCACATTCAACGGCATTAACAATTAAAAAATCGATGTCTTTGCGGCTGTCCGCTTTTACATAGGTTGGAAAGCCTGCTCCGCCCATACCGGCGATACCACTTTGATGAATAATATCGACGAGTTCATCATGAGAGAGGGCGGCAGCATCACTAATAGGTTTCAGTTCACACCAATTATCCAGCCCGTCAGGTTCAATAACTACGCTGAGTTCAGGTAAAGCTGAGGGATGCGCTGATGGCATAGGGGATATTTCACAAATGATACCTGAGGTAGGCGCATGCACAGGTACAGACCAGTTTCCACTTGGTTTTGTTAATGCTTGGCCTTTAAGGACCTGCTGGCCTTTTTCGACAATCAGTTTGCCGTTTGCGCCAATATGCTGTTTTAACGATACAACCAGCTTTTGTGGCAATGGCAAACGTTGTATTGACTGAGTTGTTGATACGTGTTTTTGACCAGGTGGATGAATCCCACCAGGAAATGGCCACACTTTACCTTGTTTAATTTGTTCGATTAACGTTTCCATTTGTGCTCCTAATCTACTTGAGTCACAGGAATTGCGTTTAATTGCCATTTCCATGTTTGCTTTGTTTCTTTAATTGGCAGCATATCTATACAATCTACAGGGCAAGGTTCTACACATAAATCACAGCCAGTGCACTCATCAATAAGCACGGTATGCATTTGACGAGTGGCACCCACAATGGCGTCGACAGGGCAGGCTTGAATACACTTGGTACAGCCAATACACTCATCTTCACGAATATAGGCAACCGTTTTAATAGGGTCTGCTTGTTCGCCACCTGCGAGAGGCTTGGCTTCAACCCCCATTAAATCGGCAAGTTTTTTTACTGTGGCTTCGCCGCCTGGCGGGCATTTATTTATTTCATCCCCGTTGGCAATTGCTTCAGCATAAGGGCGGCAACCAGGGTAACCACATTGACCACACTGGGTTTGCGGTAAAATAGTATCTATTTGATCGACAATAGGATTGCTTTCAACACGAAAACGTATCGCTGCAAAGCCTAAAATTAAACCAAAGACGAGCGCTAATGAACCAAGCGCTATTAAGGCATAAAACAAGGTCATATTAAAACTTCACTAATCCTGTAAAACCCATAAACGCCATTGACATGAGGCCTGCTGTTATCATTGCGATTGATGCGCCTTTAAATGGAGTAGGGACGTCAGCTGCCGCTAAACGTTCACGTAGTGCGGCAAAAAGAATTAACACCATAGAGAAACCAACTGCTGCGCCAAAGCCATATACCGCAGATTGCAAGAATGAGTGATCTTCTTTGATGTTAAGTAAGGCGACACCTAGTACAGCGCAGTTAGTGGTGATTAAAGGTAGAAATATACCTAGCAGGCGATACAAGGTTGGGCTTGTTTTTCGTACGACCATCTCTGTAAATTGCACCACTACAGCGATGACCAAAATAAAGCTCATGGTACGTAAAAATTCAATATCAAGAGGAATCAAAATATACTGATTCACTAAATAGCTTGTTACAGAGGCAAGAGTAAGCACAAAGGTTGTCGCCAAGGACATACCAATTGCGGTATCCAATTTACCCGATACACCCATAAACGGGCATAAACCTAAAAATTGAACTAATACAAAGTTGTTGACTAGCACGGTGCCAATCAATAACAGGACATACTCTGTCATGCGTGCCTCACAAGAATAAAAACCCCTCCATTATCCTTTTTTCTTGGGGTCGACACAACACATGAGAGACGAATAGCTAAAATAAGCAGGGGAGTTGGGTATGAAAGTGTTAAATTGAGGTTAAAGACCTGATAAACAGTAGGTTTATTAGGTCTTTTAAGGTGAGTTAGATGTCTTTTGGCTTCTCGATATAGTAGCCTTGAACGCCATCTAAGCACAGTGTTTCGATAATATGTTTCTCTTCTTGGCTTTCTACACCTTCAGCAAACACACTCACCCCAATGCGGTGTGCAAGGTCAACCATTAAGCGCATGAAATATTGATTATTTTTATCTTCTTCTAAGCCTCGCGTGTAGCTTGCATCCATTTTAATAAAGTCAGGTTTGAGGTCCCTAAAGAATTTAAATGAGGTTAAACCCACACCAAAGCGTTCTACCGTTATACGTGCACCGACACGATGAACCATATCAATAAAGCGTTTACTTGCTTTGATATTTTGCTGTAAGCCGAACTCACTTACCTCAAAAATAAGTTTTGATGCGATATTACTGTCTTTTAACAGCCGACGCTCTAACCAGATCACAAATTGATCATTATGTGCGCTTGATGCTGTAACATTTATACCAAAGAATTTTTGTGAGAAGTTGCGAGTTTTCACTTTTTCTAAGGTGGTGTCGATGATTAACCGATCAATCTCCATTGCCATATCAAGCTTTTCTGCCATAGCAAGGAAAGAAGCGGTTGGGAGCATCTGATTTTCAGCTGTTTTAAAACGCACTTGAATCTCTGCATAGGCTTTCACGCTTTTGCCGATAGGCATAATATTTTGCATCACCAAATGAACGCGTTTCGATTCTATAACTTCGTTAATAACTTTTCGCCAGTTTTGATTTCCAAATCCTGCGCTCACGTTATTAACCAGGTCTGTTTCTCGTTGCACATGCCATGCATTTGTTTGTTTAGATTGAGCCATGCTCATCGCATTATCAACGATTGATAATAGCTCACCAAGCGGTTTACCTTTCTCATAACCGACAATGCCAGTATTAGCGACAGAGCTAAGCTCTTGGTTTTGTTGGTATTGAGTAAACCGAGACTGTAGATTATCACCAAAACGCTCTGCTTCTTTAAGTGGTGTATTAGGTAACACAACGGCAAAGTCAGAGCTATTTAAACGAAACACTTGGCTATTCGTGTAAGTGCCGCTTATATGCTTAATAATGTCGGCAACACCCTTAACGTACTCATCTCCTTTTTGATAACCACGAGATTGGTTTATTGCCTGTAGTTCACTACACCTGATCATGGCTAGAGAGCCAAATGTACTCTTTTCAGCATTTTCAATGTGTCTTTCATAGTATTCAACGAACATATTTCGGTTGCCTAAATTTGTTACTACATCTTTATAGGCTTCTTTTTTGATACTCATCGCATTTCTTTGAATATCGTCATGTTTCGTTTGCAAAAAGTGCGAAAGACGATTGAAAGAGGGGATTAAATCTTTACTCAGCTTTTTCAAGCGCGATGTGTCCATTGCGTTTTCAAGGTCGCCGTCAACTTGGTTTTGATTGATATAGATATCAATAATATCGGCAATAGTGGTGCTTATCTTCCGGTTGAGGCGTTGGAACATGCTTTTCATATAGAAGATAGGGAGTATTGCAATTAAACCCGAAAATAAAATAATGATGAATAGGGATTGTTGAAGTAATTCAGCAAGGTGGTTTACATTTATAGTAAATTCAACTTTGATATCTGAGGTCGGGTTTACAGCAAATTGTGGACGAATAGAATTAAATGTGCTGTTTACAATACTGGCAAATAATGGCAAAGGCTCTGAGTTTCTCACTGCAAATACTTCATTACCATCTGTGTCGCGTAAAACGAATTTTGAGAAGGTTGCACCATCTGTTAGAGCGCGTTTAATTTTTTCAGGAGCTAGTTCTTCAGCAGTTAAACTACTTATATATGTATTTACTGTAAGTTGTGCTTTTTTTTGGGCATCACTTACTGCGTTGTCAAAGCTTAAGGCAATAAAAGAGCCGCCCAGCAGTGTAAAAAGCAGCCAAGAGATCAATTGTACAAATATAAGTTTTTTAAAACCAGCCATGTTTTCTTATCTTTTAAGAGCCTAAAGGAAGGAATCAATTCCCTGATTGATTTCTTTAAGTACAGTTTATTCTAATTTTATAAGAAATAAAGAGTTAAGCAAAGATAGAGTAGAATATAAGTATTGGAAAGTCTAATACATTTGTTGAGTAAGAATAGGGGAGATAAAGATATTTTTTAGAAATTTGGCTCCCCCTCCCCGACTCGAACGGGGGACCTGCGGATTAACAGTCCGTCGCTCTAACCAACTGAGCTAAGGGGGAACTAATAGAGTAGTGCTTATATGATTTGGCTCCCCCTCCCCGACTCGAACGGGGGACCTGCGGATTAACAGTCCGTCGCTCTAACCAACTGAGCTAAGGGGGAACAATCATATTCATAAACTTGGCTCCCCCTCCCCGACTCGAACGGGGGACCTGCGGATTAACAGTCCGTCGCTCTAACCAACTGAGCTAAGGGGGAAACGTTTATGGCTGAAAAACTTGGCTCCCCCTCCCCGACTCGAACGGGGGACCTGCGGATTAACAGTCCGTCGCTCTAACCAACTGAGCTAAGGGGGAAGCGTCATGCCTTTCAACGGGGCGAAATATTAATGACAGCTTTGCAAAGTGTCAACATAAAAACTTCATAAATTCAAAAAAGAAGGCTATTCGATGTTTTTATGTTCGATCTGAGCAAAATCTGGCTGAAAATCGCGGCGTATTTACTATGAAATACCAACATTCATCTTTTAACAGTGAATTTTTTGCATGGTTTTTATACCCGACGCGATATTTCAAAATTGCGAAAAGTATTCGTTGTATAGATTTTCATCTTCTAAGAGAGAAAACTATCATTTATCTAAGATTTTTTTATCGTGTGGAAAATTCAATCTAATCGATGACGCAATCGGGCTAGAGTGTGCAGTTAAGGGAGTCATTTTTTCTGTCGCGTGGGAATATGATTTGAAAAATGTTAGTTTTTATGACGCGAAACGCAAAGTAACAATATCGATTATTTAATATTTTCTTATTGTTAATCAAGTTGTTATGGGTGTTGTAAAAAAGAGATGAATATTCTAATCGCTTATTTAGCAAGCTAGGTAGGTGAGCTAATTATCGCTTTTATCAATTTCAAGACTAAAAGCGTCAAACACTAAACTTGTCTTGTTTTATTATTTAACTCTGCAACTCTCCTTTAGAAGCCTTGATAAATGCGGCTTCCAGAGAGTTATCCACGGTTTCTGTGGATAACTCTGTTTATTAAACTTTAAGAACAGCTATAGTGCTAGGTTTCTAGGGCGCTACAGCAATTTCAAGTACTAAAATGATTTTTTTTATAGTATTTAAAATCAAATAGTTAGTCTTTTAAACTGAAGTAAGGCTGAATTAGCAGGTAATTTTTTTACAGGCTATTAAATGGTCTATTTTATTGTGTAAAAAAACAGCGTTTACTGCATTTTAAATGTAATAAAGCTATTAATAGTGTTTTTATATTGTTTTTTGATGGGGTTGGTGGTTAATTTTGCACCAAAGTGTCAAAAGTAGCACTTTAATAACCTGTAAGTGACATCCTGAAATAATCTTACTGAAATACTCTTTGCTAATACTAAGCGTATAGCTGTTTTAAAAACTAATTCATCAAAGGGTACTTCTTTATAAACGTTGCAAGCGTCTAGCTTCACATTATATAGCAATGGCAGTGAAGCTTTCTTTGAATAAAGCATGGCTTGCAAGGGCAGGATGCTTTAAACTTACAGGTTCAGTAAAAGAGGCTAAAGTATTCCCATGAGCGTGACTTCGCAAAGCAAATCTAAACCTGATCTTTTAAACTCGCCAATCTTACCTACGTTAAAAAAAATGACCATTCCAATGATTTTTGGCATGATCACACTGATGATGTTCAACCTTGTTGATACCTTCTTTATCAGCCTGCTGGGTACAGAACCTCTTGCGGCCGTCAGTTTTACCTTTCCTGTAACATTTACTGTGATTAGCTTAGCAATTGGTTTGGGCATAGGTACTTCAGCCGTAATAGCTAAAGCGTTAGGTAGCGATAAGCTTGAGGAAGCACGCTTTGATGCGAGCATTGCATTATTGATCTCTGTCGTGATGGTGTTTTTTTTATCGCTGCTTGGTTACTTACTCATTGCGCCTATTTTCAAGCTACTCGGGGCAGGGCAGCAAGTATTGCCATTGATACATGACTACATGAGCGTGTGGTTTTTGGGAAGTGTCTTTTTGATCACACCGATGGTGGGAAACTCTGTTTTACGTGCAAGTGGTGATACAAAAACACCGAGTATCGTTATGGGGGGGGCTGGCTTAATCAATGCTATTTTAGACCCTATACTTATTTTTGGTTTCGGCCCCGTTCCGGCTCTTGGTATTCAAGGTGCTGCCATTGCAAGTGTCATTGCATGGTCTGTTGCTGTAGTGATTATTCTCTATATTTTAGCGGTTAAGAATGGCTTATTAAGTTTGCACGCAGGTCAACAAACTGTCATAAGCGCAGTGCGTAAGATTCTGAAAATTGGTTTACCCGCAGCAGGCGCAAATATGTTAACGCCAATTGCTATGGCGGTGATGACAGCCCTTGTGGCTAAGCATGGCCCAGAGGCTGTTGCAGCTTTTGGAGTAGGCAGTCGTATAGAATCAATAGCGAGTCTTGTTGTATTGGCACTGTCGATGACATTGCCTCCCTTTGTCAGCCAGAACTTTGGCGCTAGAAAATTTGAACGTGTAAAAGAAGCTTATACCACAACGTTAAAGTTTGTGATGATTTGGCAGTTTGCTATTTATTTATTACTAATTGTGGCATCAGGGTTTATTGCTGAGGTATTCGGTAAAGAGCAAGCTGTTATTGATGTTATTAAGCTATTTATTTACATTCTCCCTTTAAGTTACGGCTTGCAAGGGGTCATTATTTTATCTAATTCATCTTTTAATGCGTTACATAAACCTATGAATGCATTAATTTTAAGTGTTGTACGTTTATTTATTTTCTATGTTCCTTTTGCCTATATAGGTAACCTTATGGCAGGACTGACAGGGTTATTTATTGGTGCTGCTGCTGGTAATTTATTTACAGCTGTTGTTGCTTACAAATGGTTTATAAAGGATGTGGATCTTTTAAGCTCTGCATCGATGAAGGAGTGTCATTCATGAGCGATCATTTTCAACTAGTCTCACAGTTTCAGCCCAGTGGCGATCAGCCAACTGCCATAGCGCAGCTAAAGGATGGGTTAGAAGCCGGCCTTGCACACCAGACCTTATTAGGTGCAACGGGAACAGGTAAAACCTTTACTATGGCTAATATTATCCATGATTTAAACCGTCCCACGATAATCATGGCACATAATAAAACATTAGCAGCACAGCTTTATGGCGAAATGAAAGAGTTTTTCCCACATAATGCGGTTGAGTACTTTGTTTCCTATTATGATTATTATCAGCCCGAAGCCTATGTTGTAGCAAGTGACACCTTTATTGAGAAAGATGCATCTATTAACGAACATATTGAACAAATGCGTTTGAGTGCAACGAAAGCACTATTAGAACGTCGAGATACTATTATTGTTGCCTCAGTATCAGCTATTTATGGTTTGGGTGATCCCGACTCTTACATGAAAATGATGCTGTTACTAAAAGTGGGTGAGACCGTTGACCAGCGAGATATGCTGCGCCGTTTAGCTGAGCTGCAATATACACGCAATGATATAGAGTTTAGTCGTGGTACATACCGTGTGCGTGGTGAAGTGATTGATATTTTCCCCGCTGAGTCTGACACCTATGCAGTACGTGTTGAAATGTTTGATGATGAAATTGAACGTCTCAGTATTTTTGATCCCCTAACAGGGGCTGTAGAAAAGCATATTGTTCGCGCGACAATTTACCCAAAAACGCACTATGTAACACCTCGCGAAAAAATTCTGGACGCCATTGATAAAATTAAAGATGAGCTTAAAGACCGCCGCTCTCAATTGCTCAGTGCTAATAAACTAGTAGAGGAGCAGCGGATAGCCCAACGTACACAGTACGACATCGAAATGATGACTGAACTGGGGTATTGCTCTGGCATCGAAAACTACAGTCGTTATTTATCAGGCCGCACACCTGGCGATCCACCGCCAACATTATTAGATTATTTACCCGACGATGCATTAATGATCATTGATGAATCTCACGTTACTGTATCGCAAATTGGTGCGATGTATAAAGGTGATAGAAGCCGCAAGGAAAACCTTGTTGAATATGGCTTTCGTTTACCATCGGCATTAGACAACCGGCCATTACGGTTTGAAGAGTTTGAGGCTATTGCGCCGCAAACTATTTATGTATCAGCAACGCCGGGTGATTTTGAACTAGCACGTTCAGCAGGAGAAGTAGCGGAACAGGTGATTCGTCCGACAGGGCTTATAGACCCTGAAATTGAAGTGCGACCTGTAAGTACTCAGGTTGATGATTTATTGTCGGAAATTTACAAGCGTGTAGAGGTTAACGAGCGAGTATTGGTTACCACGTTAACTAAGCGTATGGCTGAGGATTTAACTGACTATCTAAATGATCATGATGTAAAAGTTCGCTATTTGCACTCAGATATCGACACCGTCGAACGGGTTGAAATTATCCGTGATTTACGTGCTGGTGTATTTGATGTCTTAGTAGGCATTAACTTATTGCGAGAAGGTCTTGATATGCCAGAAGTCTCTTTGGTGGCGATACTTGATGCAGATAAAGAGGGCTTTTTGCGATCTACACGTTCATTAATCCAAACCATAGGTCGTGCGGCTCGTCACTTAAATGGTAAAGCAATTTTATATGGTGACCGTATAACAAACTCTATGCGTCAAGCCATTGATGAAACAGACCGTCGTCGTGAAAAACAGCAGGCTTACAACCTTGAACATGGTATTGAGCCACAAGCTCTGGTTAAAAGTATCACCGATATTATGGATGTGGGTGAAGAAGCAGCGCCAAAAGACAATCTTAAATTAGTACGAAAAGAGTCAAAACAGGTATTAAGCGCGAAACAAATAGCTGAGCAGATTAAAAACCTTGAGGCAAAAATGCATGCTTATGCAAGTGACCTTGAGTTTGAAAAGGCAGCCTCTGTGCGTGATGAAATACATGAATTACAACAACAATTAATTAACTAAGTGCAATGACAAATAAATTTTCAGCCATTTTAACTGCGTTAGCAGATGCGCCGCTTGCGGCAAATGAGTTATGCCGAATTTTTCATGGCCGTGGCCACTCAGTGACTGAGCTTAGCCATATTAATCTTGATTTTTATCCACCAGCCCTGTTTTTAGTTTCTTATCAAGAAATTGAAAATGATGAACTAACGCAATTAACAGATACAATTTGGCAGTGGGCACAAGAGCATGTTCCTGAGCTTGTAAACACGCTGGTTTATCAACAACGCAGTGGAATTAATACACGTAATACTTTGATCTTCGGTGAGTTACCGCAAGAACATGTCGTAACCGAAAACAGTATTAAGTTTAAAGTTGATTTATTAAGCAGACAAAATACCGGTATTTTTCCGGATATGCGTCGTGGCCGTGAGTTTGTTCAAGCCAATAGTAATAACGCAAAGGTACTTAATCTGTTTTCATACACCTGTGGTTTTTCTGTCGCTGCAATGCAGGGTGGTGCAGATCAAGTTATTAATATGGACATGAATAAAGGTGTGCTGCGAACTGGCAAGCAAAACCATCAACTTAATGGCTTTACACAAGGGGTGAGTTTTTACCCCCATGATATTTTAAAATCGTTTGGTAAGTTGAAAAAGTCAGCACCGTATGAATTAATCATCGTTGATCCACCCAGCTTCCAAAAAGGGAGCTTCATATTGACCAAGGACTATCAAAAAATCCTGCGTCGATTACCTGAGCTGCTAAACGAAAACACCCAGCTTTTATTGTGCGCTAATAGTCCAGAGCTTTCTGAGCAGGCGTTTAAAGATTTAATTACTGAACATACTCAAGGCGCAATTAGTTTTGTTGAACGCTTGGCGCCTACTGATGGGTTTGTTGAAGTGGATAGTGATAGAAGTTTAAAAGCACTCGTTTATAAATCGGCATAAGAATGGCTCTGAGTAAACGTTTATCTGCTATTGCCTCGATGGTCACAACTGAGTACGACGAAATTTGGGACTGTTGTTGCGATCATGGCTTTTTAGGCATTGAATTACTAAAGCAAAATAAGGCGCCGAAGA
This sequence comes from Pseudoalteromonas sp. N1230-9, assembly GCF_032716425.1. NCBI lineage: Bacteria > Pseudomonadati > Pseudomonadota > Gammaproteobacteria > Alteromonadales > Pseudoalteromonadaceae > Pseudoalteromonas > Pseudoalteromonas sp. N1230-9. Next base: position 2,270,311 of record NZ_CP090419.1, on the reverse strand, counting down.
TTCACTTTGTGGATATTGTGCCAGAGCTAATGCAGTCATTGCGTAATATGCTTGAACGCTTTTCGACAGATAGTCAACGAACAGCTTGGCAGGTTCATTGTCAAGATGTTGCTAGAATTGACCCCAGCCCTAATAAGCGTCATTTGGTCATAATTGCAGGGGTTGGGGGAGATTTACTCGTGCAGTTTTTATCGCAAATAGTATTGCGTAATCCACACTGTCAAATTGATTTTGTTGTTTGTCCCGTTCATCACAGTTATAAAGTGCGAAGCCATATGCAAACATTAAATATGGGCTTAGTCGATGAGCAAATTGTTTGTGAAAATAAGCGCTTTTATGAGGTTATTGCTGTTAGTCCACTGTCATCAGAGCCGCTTTCACGGATAGGCAACAAGATGTGGCAATTGAATAGCAAAGAACACAAAGCATATCTACAGCAATTACGTGCTCACTACGGCCGCATGCTGAATCAAGATGCTGAGTATTATCAAGGTGTGCTCGATGAATATAAAGCGCTAGATTGTTAATTACAGCTTATTAATTTCTTGTTTTACGTTATAGCTTGAATCGGTAACAATCGCTTCAAGTGTTTGTACTCGTTGCTTTAATTCAAGTAATTCAGCGGTAACAGCAGCCACTTGTTCATTTGCTTCTTTGCTGTCTTTTAAAGTACGAGATTTAAACTCGAGGTGTTTTTTATACATATCGTAAATAACACCTGAACTGACTGAAATGAGTACAATTAATACCACCATGGTTGTACCTGACATAATTTATTCTCCTTTTATACTTGTACTTTATTCAATAGAGTATAGCTTGCATTATAAAAAGCAAAGGGGTTTCTGTTACAAGGTATTTCCTGTGTCATGCTATAACGGTGGAGATGATAATAAAAATGAGGAGATAAATACGGTTAAAGCAGCACAATAAATAAACTGCTTAGGTTAATCTGAAGCTTGTGTTAACTTTTTTTCAAAATCAGATTTTACAATTTCAAGGGCTGCGAGTACATCTTCTGCTGGCACATTGTTTTGTTCTAATAGCATGATTAAATCGACAGCAAGCTTAATATGATTTGGCGCAGCCTCCAATTCACGACTCATTATTGAGTTCCTTCTTCTTTGAAACTTGAGTGATGGCAACATCGATAGCGGTTTGTACTTGTTGTTCCATTAGCATTCGCTCTGATTGTGGCAGATAAAACTCCATATCTACATCGTAACGAATATAACGCGCAGGTAACTGATTAAGGACAGTGCAGCACAAGTCAGCCATGATGTCTTCATTGTACACTGATTCAAGATTGCGTTTTGCAATATCATCTACAACGAGCTTTTCAAAATAGTTGTGAATATCATCGTGTAACTTCATACATATCGACCCTGATTAATTAGTATTTTTAGTGTATACCAAGCTTTAGAATAAATCGACAGCGGCTTTAAAAAGCTGTTTATGTACATTAACTAAACGTTCGGTGTTACGTTGATAGCCGCCACCTAATGCTGCAAAAATAGGAATGTTATATGCCTTGGCTTGGCTTAAAACAAAATGGTCGCGTTGATAAACACCCGATAAACTTACCGAAAAATGGCCTAATTCGTCATCACTAAAAATATCTGCACCTGCGTTGTATAAGATAATATCGGGTTGATGCAGTCTAGTTGTAAGCTCAAAGGCTTGTTGTACAGCTTTTAGGTAGTCACTATCTTTCGTGCCATGCTCAAGAGAAAAGTCGTAATTAGAGCACTGCTTTATGCGAGGAAAATTTTGTTCGCAATGAATAGAGCAACTAATAATCTGCTCGTGTTGATTAATAATCTCGGCAGTGCCGTCACCTTGATGTACATCACAATCAAAAATAAGTACGGTGTCAGCTTGTTCAGTTTGTATAAGGTGTGCGGCGGCAATCGCTAAGTCATTAAAAATGCAAAAACCACTGCCATGATCACTAAATGCATGATGATAACCACCACTTAAGTTAAATGCTGCACCATGCTTTAAAGCATATTCAGCGCCTTGAATCGCTGCTCCCACTGAATATAAACTACGCTCAACAAGTGATTCAGACCAAGGAAAGCCCATTTTTTTAATGGCTTTTGGTGCAAGTGTACCTGCGAGAAATGCATCTATGTAATGCTGATCGTGGCACAGGGCTAAGTGTTCTTTATTTGCTTGCTTGGGTGTTATAAAAAAATCGTCATCAATAAAGTGATTTAGCTGCTCTTTTAACAATTGGTATTTTTGAATCGGAAAGCGGTGTCGCTCTGGTAAATCAAGTGCAGAGTAGCTAGGGTGGTAGTAGTACATTATTTGAGTTGCTGTTTTTCGACTTGCTGTATTTTATCTTCAGTGGCCGAAATGGCTTTTCGGCACCTGCCAAGCCTTGCATGAAGAGCTAATATTTCTTTGTTTATTTCACTCGCTTGGGCAGTATTAGCAGCATCGAGTTTTAATTTTCTTTCTTCAATCATTAACACCAATCTGCGCTCGAACTCATGATTTTGTTTCAGTTCATCATACAGCTCATGCGATGATTGCATAATCTTTTTTACTGCTTGTTTAAAAATATGCTGTTTTGGTTTTGCTTTATAAGTGAATTTATTCTCTTTTGCCCACACAGGCGTTGATTTCATGACATTAAATACCGCCTGCACCTGTTGAGTTATGCGCTCTAGTGCATATTGATAGGCATGACGATGTTCAGCGGGTGGTAAAGTGGCAAGCTCTTCTTCTATCTCAATGACATAATCGACGAGTTTCATACTCTTTGTCGAAAAGACCCCCTTATCAAACAAACTTGGTTGCGCTTGCATATAACGGTTTTTAGCAAAAAAGTGGCCGTTATCAAATTGTTCAGCTTGGTGCTTAAGCCTAGCAATTTGTTCATGTAGTTTGTTTAAAGCAGGTGAGTTCATTTATAGGTAGGCCTCATAAATTAACTTTAAAGCTAAAATGATTACCACAGTATTAAAAACAGGGCGAATCATTTTACTGCCGAATTTTATTGCAGAATGAGCGCCAATCCACGCACCTAACATAAGAAAAAAGCCCATCGTGATACCAAGTAAAAAGTTAACATGGCCCAGTGCGACAAAGGTGATCAACGAGATAAAATTCGAAACAAAGTTCATTGATCGAGCAAGGCCGCAGTTTAGCAACAAGCTCATTTTATAAAGTAAGCTGTTTGACGCGGTCCAAAAAGTACCTGTGCCTGGGCCTGCTAGGCCATCAAAAAAGCCTAGTCCTAAGCCTTGTATCCATTGTTTAAGTTTTGTTTTTGCATCGAGTTTAGGCAGTTCATTATGCTCTGTCGTGCTTAAACTACCAAAGAGGCTGTAGCATGCGACTAAGATAATAACGATAGGAAGTAACTTGTTTAAAAAGTCGATACTAAGGTAATCAACGATTAAGGTACCTAACAGCGCACCTATGGCTGTGGCCATAATGGAAGCGGCCCAAAACCTAGGGTTAAATAGCTTTTTGCGAAAGTAAGTAACACTTGCAGTTAGTGAGCCAAAACTCGCAGCTAACTTATTGGTACCTAGGGTTAGATGAGGAGGAAGGCCTGCGGTCAAAAGTGCAGGTACTGTTAGCATACCGCCACCACCTGCAATTGCATCAATAAAGCCTGCGGCTAAGGCAACAGCGCAAAGTAGTGCCCATGTGGTTGGATCTAAAGCTAATTCAAACATTAATAATCAATTTGTCTTTTAAAGGGTGGCAAGGTATCAAGCATGGCTTTGCCATACCGCTTGGTCACTAAACGGCGATCAAGTATGGTAATGCGACCTTGATCATTTTCTTTGCGCAGCAGTCTACCACAGCTTTGTACTAATTTCTTCGCTGCATCAGGAACAGTGATCGATAAAAAAGGATTGCCTCCTTTACTTTGTACAAATTCCGCTTGGGCTTCTTCAATTGGTGACGTGGGCACTGCAAATGGGATTTTTGTGATTACTAAGTTTTCGAGGTACTTGCCAGGCAGATCAAGCCCCTCTGAGAGACTTTGTGTGCCAAATAAGTAACTAGCGCGACCTAGATCAACATTCGCTTTGTGTTTTTTGAGTAAGGCTTCACGTGACATCTCGCCTTGTACGAGCACATCAATACCTTTACTGCGTAGCACCTTTACAACGTGATCCATCTGCCAATATGAAGCAAATAGGACTAAGTTAGCTTTTTTATCATCTAGGAATTTGGGTAATTGCTCAGCGAGATGATCACTAAACGATTTATCTGTGGGTTCAATATGGCTGCTTGGAATATGCAACGTCGCCTGTTTTGGGTAGTCAAATGGTGAAGGCACTTTGATGTATTTTACGCCTTCTTCTTTTGCAAGCCCGCATTCGTAAGCAAAATGATCAAATGAACCAAGCGCCGTTAGTGTGGCTGAACAGAGCACTGCACCTGCACATTGGTTCCATAATTTATCTTTTAGGTAATAACCGACTTCAATAGGACAATCGCTGAGTAAATGATCATGATGGTTCTTATACTCTAGGCGTTTTATCCACCGTGCATGGGGAATACCTTCGCCTTTTGTGGCATAACTAAACCATAATTTGTTCAGTAACTCTAAGCGATTAATATACTGACCGCTTTCAGCCAAAATAGGATCGGCTACGTAAGGTTTTATATCACCATCACTGACATCTTGTACCAAGGTGTCATGCATTTTGTTAAGAGCGCGTAGAGCATCTAAAGTGGCATCGCTGATATCTTTTGCTTTGGCATGTAAAGAGGCTGGGATTTCACCGTGCTCAAAACGATAGGTATCGTCACTGTTGTAGTTAAAATCTGCATTATCAAGAATATCACGCACCACTTTTAAATTCTTTGCGGCATCATTGATACTGTCACTGAGCTTGAAGTTTTGTCCAATGGCTTTTTGACCTACCAATACATTTGCCATTTTCCCAGCGAATTTAACCAGCTTATCAAGCCAATCTATAGTGCCTTTAATCGTTGCAGCAGCAGATGAAAAATCTCGGGTGATGTGGGCTAAGTGATGTGCTTCATCAATAACATAAATAGTGTCATCAGGCTCAGGGAGAATTTTACCGCCGCCAAGGTCTAAATCAGCGAGCAATAAAGAATGGTTAATGACGAGCACGTCCATTTGCATAAGACGCTGACGTGCCATGTGAAAAGGGCATAATTGATGAGCACGCATCTGCCGTTGGCATGAGTGTTTATCACAAGCAATTAAGTTCCACACTTTATCAGGAATTGTATCAGCCCAGCTATCGCGGTCGCCTTGCCATTGTTTTTTAGAGTAAGCATCATAAAGTTGCTTTAAACACTTGGTTTCCATATCAGATAATGGAGATGACAGTGTCGGCATAAACTCCATTTGTGTCTGGCTATCACCATTGACTGCAGCACTAAGCTTTTGTGCGCAAATATAGCGTTGACGACCTTTAACCAAGTCAAATTTTATATCTAGCCCTGAGTGTTCTTTAAAAAATGGCAGTTCTTTATTAATGAGCTGTTCTTGAAGGGCGACTGTTGCGGTTGAAATAACCAGCTTTTTCTTTTTTGCCATTGCCAGAGGGATGGCTCCCAAGCAATAGGCAAGTGATTTACCTGTGCCAGTACCCGCTTCTATAACGCAGATACGTTGCGATTTGTGGTATTCGCCAGCCAAGGTTTTAGCGATTTCTGCTACTAAATAATTTTGACTGCTACGAGGGCGATAATCAGTTAGGTTATCAGCAACATGCTTATGAATTTGCCTAATTGTTTTTTTTAAAGAGTCAGAAAGCATGTCCAGATAACCTAAAGTATGTATATAATTACAGTAATGAATTTTAGAGATTTAACGCGGTAACTACAAGCAACTTGTGGTTAATTTTGTCGCTCAGCGTTTGCTTTACTCTTATTTAGGCTAAAAGGTTTTTACATGCAGCTTACTTCTGGCTTTATTCTTTCTACACAATGTTTTGATAATGCCAAAGGTATATCTATCGTAATATGGATCTTGTCAGAGCAAGGGCCTGTTAAACTTATTAGTTCGCCGCAAAAGGCTGTATTTTTTGTTCGTGAGCAAGATCTGAACACTGTCAACCGCCTTTTTAATGAGTACCAAATTCACTGTGAAATTAAACATATATCGTTAAAAACATTTCAACAACACCCTGTTGTAGCCTGTCATTTTTCGTCCTTAAAACATTACTATAAAGCAGCGAAACAACTTAAAGCCCACTTTGTGAATGTCTATGAAGACGATATTAGGCCGGTAGATCGCTTTTTGATGGAGCGTTTTATAAAAGGTGCGGTGTGGGCAAAGGGGCGCGTCGTACAATCTTCACCGCTTCGCGTGTTAACAGATGTTAAGTTTAAACAAAATAATGATTTCACACCTCAGTTTACAAGTCTCTCATTAGATATTGAGTGCAGTGGGGACGGAGTCTTATTTTCTGTTGGTTTAGTGGGGGACAATGTCGATACTGTTTTAATGATAGGTGAGCCGCTTGATACATCAGAGCGTGATTTTGATATTCAATGGTGTGTTGATGAAATAGACCTGCTTACTAAGCTATGTGAACAAATTCAAACAGTTGACCCTGATGTTATTATTGGTTGGAATGTTTATCAAGATGAGTACTTTTTAAGTTCATTTGTTGACTTATATTTATTACCTACTAAAGTCAACATAAATCGCCTACGTATATTTTCTTATGTGGAAAAAGCTCAAAATTACTGGAATTAATAGCCCAATTGGTCTGATCGATACATACTTTTTGATTCGTGACGATAAGTCTTTTGGTGAAGAGCATTTCCATGTTCCTGCTTGCCTTTTTTTATTGCTCGGTTCTTCTAAAGGGCAAAAGCTCAGTACACAGAAATCTAGAGCTAGTGATCTGGCTTTGTTTTTAAACACTCTCGAATTCCCAGAAAACCTTCACGAAAAGGTTTCTCTAGATTGGCGACGGCTGACAGATGCAGAGCGCGCTGGCTACTTGTCTTTTTTAAAAGTTGAGCGTGGTAATTCTGATGCCACTATACAGCGGGCAGCCTCAACGCTCAGTGCATTCTACAAATTCTCACTAGAGCGATTACCAGTTTTAGAATCATATACAGATTTCTCTTTTTATTTTAATAAAGGTGTATCAGTAACGGAGTACCGTTCAGGATCAATTACTCCAAGAAGAGTGAAATCACAATACATAGATAGATTGCTTTTTGATGAAATCGAAAATAACGTCACAAGTAAGTCAGCTTTTATTCGAATGAGGAATCTTATCGGGATTCGTCTTGGTAGGAATAGTGGTCTCAGAGCCCACGAAGTAACTCTTAAAGGAAATTTTACAACTAGGGGGTTACGAGCTCTAATTTCTGAGATGCATGTCCGAGGTGAATCGGAGATAGAAATGGATATTCGTTCGGAAAAGGGGAATAAAGAGAGGCCTATAGTGATAAAACAAAAGGATATTGTGTTTATAAAGCGTTTTTTGAATGGTCCTCGCAGTAAGCTTCCGGAAGGAGAACTTCTGTGTCGTAGCGATGGACTTGCTTTTTCTAGCGAGAGCACGCCAGCAACTAGTTGGTTCAAACAGGCACGGAATAAGGCAATGCCATCATTGCTGGCTAACTACGGTGACTATTGCACAAACCCCAAGCGAAAGTTCATTCTTGCGAAGAAATGCCTTAAAGGCATCAGCTTTCATTCAGGAAGGCATAGTTATGCAACTGACTTAGTTGGAGAGGCATACGAGGATGGTACAGATCCAAAAGAGCTTTTATTAGTCCGTCTCGGTCATGTTGATAAAAAAACCTTGGCTGCTTATATTACGGTTGATGCACTCACATCTGGTCGTAGGACAAATAGATCAGATCTTGATATCTCAATGGAAGATGTAAGTGAAAGATAAAAGTTGGTTAGCCGCCTATGCTTTGGGTGACGTAACACCAATTAATAGTGATCCAACATTTGCAATATTTACAGCTTCTAACTCTAAGAGACATAATCCTTCTTACCATACACTCCGTATACCTAATCGACTCGAGAGTGATCCTTTGTGTCTGGCTATAGTAGCTTACTGCAAGTCGGAGCCTTTCCTTAGTCAAGCTAGTATCACTCGGAAAGGGAAGTACCAATGTTTCATAAAGTTATTCAATTTTCTTGATGAAAAGTTTGGAGAAGAAGGAGAATGTGATTTAACAGCACTCCACCCAGACTGGACCAGCTATTTAAAGAAACGAAAAGTGTCTATTCAGGGTGATGTTGCCACTGTAAATACAGCGCTGAAATGGTATTTGGCAACAGAAAAAGGCAATAAGCGAGCTACAATGGCACATGCTCGAGTAAATGCAACCCAGAAGAGAGTTCCTAAAATTTCTCGCCAATCATCAGCCACTCGAAAAGCATTATCAGAACTGAGTAAATTAGAGTATGACGATCAAACACTTGTAAAATCATTACGTATGTTTTGTGTTGTCATGCTTAAAATCTTAAGAGAACAAAGAAGTTACCTTCTTTCAAATGCTGAGGTTAAAGAGGCAAGAGCCAATATTAACAAATTAACAGGAGCGACTGCTAAGCAAGTTAGGCATGGCTATATAAGAAGTGTAAAAGCTGATGTTGTAGAGGCGTTTATAAGACCGCTATGGAATGCTATAAGTTCATCTGACAACCCATTGCTAATAGAACGTTTATTATTGAATTGTCCTCTCTCTCGTCGACTTATACAAAATAGCAAAGGTACTTTTACGCTAGAAGAGCAAAAGGAACTTATGAAATTGCATCTAACAAGAAACGGCTTCTTGAGGCGAGATCGGAACTATCTACTTCATAAAGCGAAAAAGGGAAAAGTTGTAAGCTCAGCAAGTTTTGACAGGTGTTCATATGAATCACTAGACAAACCAATTCAAGCAGAAAAGGTTTTGATTTCATGGCTTCTTGCAAGTGAACGAATACAATTATCAGGCCAAATTGAACTAAAGGTTGGAGATTATTATATTTCAGGAGAAACAGGATCTTGGGACTTTGGCAAGAATAGATCCACAGCTACAGAGTATACTTCGCAAATGTATAGTAAAGGCTCAGCAGTACATAATGCATATAAAGAATACATTGCTTTGGCTAGCACTGATAATGAAATTAAGAGCTTAGCAGGAGTAAATCCTCAACCAACTCAACTAAGATTAACATTTGAACGATGCTCCCATTTAGATCCGATTCTATCTGTAGCATTAAAAGGGTCATATTTAAGAAGTTGGCTCTTAAAAAAATACCCAATCACGAAGCCATTTATTGAGCTTATAACAGATATATGCACCCAAAATGATATTTGGTATCTCGAGAAAGATAAAGGGCAAACTAAAGGAAGTACAGAGTTAGCCTTAAGATCTTTAGGACTTTCATATGTGGCTCAGTCTGTTGCAATTATTAACGATAAGCGTGGAGTTCGGGAAAAGCAAAGTGCGTATGAGATGTTTAGTCAATCTGAAGTGAATGCTGCCTTGAATGCTCATACATCAGATGTGAGGCAGAATATCTATATTAATAGAAGTGAGGCACTGACAAGAATCAACGAACGTAAGTGGTTTTCAGAGATAGTCAGTGAAGAGATGATCAAAGATGCTCAGAACCTGATTGCAGTTCTATCAAACTCTAAAACCAAAGTCGTTTCTTTGTCAGAGGCCAGAAACGTGCTTGGCCTTAAAGGCTTTCAAAAAGAATCTGAAGATATGGTAGCTTTTTCTGAGTTGCTTAAAGAGTGCGAGAAACACGAAACTGAGGTAGGTTGTTTTGGTGATATAAAAACAGGATCAGAAAAGTTAATAGTTGAGCTTCCAATAACAGCTGCTTTAATGCTGTCATATCAAGCAGAAATAAAGAAAAAACTTCAAGAGCAAATAGTTATATCCAATCGCCAAAAAGCTTACTATCTATCTCGATATATCTATATCGATGGAATTTTAAATAGCTTTGAGCCGCATACAGTTAAGGCTGGCATTGAGCTTATGAAGTGCTTTGATATCCCTGCACCACCTATCTTTGTGGAGAAGTTATGAGAGCCAAGAATCTCGAGGGGATCAGTCCTTCACTGTTTGAAAAGAATGCCAACAAACTTCCTAATAATCTGGGTGATCCAGCTTGGTACATCCATGATGAGGATAAACTGATACGCAGAATTGATTTTTCGGAGTGGGAGTGTAGTGACGATAAAACTATTTGGGCGCAATCATTTATTTTAAGGCGTGCTGATGGATATGTTAACAATGACCAAAAAATTGTAGTTAGTGATCAAGGTACTTGGAACCCTATTATCAATAAGTTGAGAGATCTCTGTGAATATTGGGAGTTGAATCATTCCCGCATCCCTTTGTCACGGTGGACTGAGACCGATGTTGTCTCTTTCCTGAAATACGTCATGCTATATGTCGATGATGAGGGTGATATATGTGTGCGACACCATGGGCAGGAAGAAGGGTATAGGCATATATTGTATCGAAGTCATCAGTACTTCATGGATGCATCAATTGTAGATGGCTTACGCGTAGAAGTAAGTAAACGTTTTTCTGAGAGTCTACTTGAGCCTTATTTGTCTAAATCTGGTGTGAGTTTAGGCGCTTGGCTTAAAGGCGGTAGTTTCGGATCTATTCCTATCGAAAATGGCATGGTTGTATTAGCAAATGCAATAGAACTTATCGAATCTCCCCATGCAAATGCGGCTAGAGCATATTTCAAATTCATTAGAGATAATCATGATATAAGCGCAGCAAACGTGTTATCTTCAAAAGATAACTTGTTTGTAGAAAATAGAATACATAACTCAGATCGAAGGAATTTTAAAGCGCTCTCAGCAAAGAGAACTGAATTGAAATTAATTTTAGAGAAAGAGTTAGCTGGAGAATCTGTCGATTTTTTTAGGCAAGGAGCTTTTAGTGCTTTCGTTGCAGATCTATATGCAGCAGCTACATACATCCTTTTGGTTTTAAGCGGCTTTCGTATCAGTGAGTGGACGACATTTAATACAAAAGATTTTATTTACCACAAAGATGGGACATGGGAGTTTCGAAATCAGATCCATAAAACGAATTATTCTATAAAAGCTCCTAGATTTCTTCATGGTATGACAGCTTTTGCCTTGAATACGTTAATAGAATGCTCATACGTTGATAAAGTCTCAGAAAATGCTCCTGTATTTCTTAGATCTTTTAGATGTAGCCATTTATGTACTTTCGGAAAACGAGCAACTCTTTCCGATTTGTTGAAGGTTGGCATTTGGGGGGAGCATCCTGAACAGACTATTAGAGGAGCATTTCAAAAGTTTTACAGTAAAGTTATAAACCAACACCCAGAATTGGCCAGTATTCATAGTGAAACTAGTCCTCATCAGGCTAGGCATCTTTGGGCTGAATATTGTATACGTAGATTTGATGGCGCTGTTATAGAGCGGATTTCAGAGCATTTCCGGCACCGATTGTCTGATAACTTTATAAGAGCATACTATGAGAAGGCTCTTAGAGAACGCGAACGCGATGCTATTGAAAACTCTTATATCGAAGAAATTTTACGTAGTATCGGAGGAAGTGATGAATCAATGATTAGATTATACGGACCAGCTGCAAAGCGTGCTCGGATGGAGCTGAATAAGGCCAGCGTGATCTCCCCAGACGACTTTGAACTAACTATAGCAAACCTCTCTGAGAGTATTATTATTACTGTTGATGAGTGGGGCTACTGTCTACTCAGGAAAGGGGAGGAGCAATACGCAAAATGTTTCAATAAAGATTTAGGAACAACAATGGTCGAAGAGCTACGCTCTTTTGAGGTCTGTGCTAGCTGTATTCATAGTTGCAATACAAAATTACAAAGAGTAGGGATTGAACGTTCGTTAATAGCGCATGAGGAGTTCATAGAGGCTCTACCTGTAGAACTTTCACGCTTAGCTGATGCAAGTAGAAAGCATATAAGGGTTGGTGAAAGTCGGTTAAAGGAAATGGACAATGAGTAGACTTTTAAATTATAAGAAAACGGCTAGCTCCTCTCTCCATGAACCAGAATGGATTACCAATGCAACTGTACTCCAGAGAAGGCTTTATTTAGAAGCTAAAAAACAGTTCGAAGCAAAGAAAGCTGAAATACTAGCTGGGAAAGCTTCCGATGGGAAATGTCGTAAGATTGTTGCTTCTCAAGTCGCTTTGGCAGCTGGGTGTGACAAAAGTAATATTAGTGAGCGAAAAAACCCAGATCTCCATAAGTGGATTAAAGACCGTACGGAAGAGCTAATTGCTTTAGCTCAAGAAAAGCTTCGCTCTAGAGCTTCCCGAAAGAAAACAGCAGAGGAGGTACGTAAAGAAAATGCATTAATCAGACATCAGATAATGGAGTATAGAAATCATGATTACGCTAAGATTGCCGAGGCTTTGCTAAGTAGTACATTAACTGAGTCTCATAAAAACATATCAGCGGAACTTGCTGAGTTACGACGTGAGAATCAAACTCTACAAAATCAAGTTGCTGAATTACGTGAAACTAATAAGCAACTAATAAAATCAATCAATATCTCACCTCAGAAGCATAATTAATAACCGTATTGTTCAGCCCAGAATGTGTCAATGTTCTATAGTTTGCTTACTTCAGCCCTGTATTGAACTTGGCTAAGTTACTATGTCTCTGATTTTTACGCTTTGCTAGCATTAGCTTGTGTTCAGGAATATCTAGTTAAAACATGATTTATTTGACAAGATATAAACGATGCTATTTCAATTTACTAATGTGTAGTAGCTCATATCTGATCTTACAATTTCGATGAATAAGTTTGGACTTCATCTGACAGACAGCTATGAGCGAACAACGCTCATTCACTCGTAATTTTCGATTAATTGCGTAAGTATAACAAGCTCTTCTCCTTCAAGAATGTTAGGTTCAGCAGCGTCCTAAAGCTCATCTACACGCTTGAGTGCATTTTCTAAGTCTTGTTTTGAGTTGATTGATTTTATCGATGTGATAGCCATATCTAACTTATCTTCGGAAAGATCAGAATAAATTACTCAAAATCTGCGGGGTTAAGTTCTTCTACACGACATAAATAGCCGTGAGCTTTAATTTGTTCATCATTTAAAGATTGATCTAAAAACTTTTCAAGCTTAATCGAGCGTTTATCTTTCATAAGTGTACATAGCAGAATGTCACCAATTTTTAATTTGTTTTCTTCATTGAGATCATCATCAGGGGGCAAAGGAATTGCCCCGTTTTTACCAACAGTAACAATCATAATTTAACCTATGTTTATAGCGTGTCGATTCAGCGTTTAGCTTTTATTATACTTCAATTTCTTGAACTTCTCCTTTTGGCAAGCTTGAGACTGTCAGGTTTGGTTAAGATCTGAAAATTAAACCTGACAGATCAAGTTAAGACTTATACAACTAATGAAAGTTTTGATTGACTAGATGCTTCCTGTTGGACGATGTTTTGAATTTTTATTTTTTTCAAGTTGATTTAAAAGCTTCAGCTTTTCTTCTTGAGATAACTGATCGAATAACATAACAAGCTTGGCCATATCATCATTTTCACAAAAGAAATAGTTTAGTGGAACATGTAGTTCTTCAGCTATTCGCTTTAAAGTTTGCAAATCTGGTGTATGTCTGCCTTTTTCATAATGGTTCATACGCCCACTCGCAGAGCTCGGTTCCAGACCAATTTTAATTCCCAAGTCTCTTTGAGAAATTTTTGCTCTTGTCCTAGCTTCTTTAAGCCGAACCGGAAGGGGGTTAATAAAATCCAAAGGTTAATCATAATAAAAAGCTGGTACTTAGATTCTCTAAGTTTTACTCTATCATGTATACTTAGGAATCCTAAGCAACTATCGAGGAATATAATTGTGAGTAAGACTTACTCAGATGAAATAAAGTTATCAGCGACAAGAAGGGTATTGTCCGAAGGAGAGCGGGTTGCAGATGTTGCTAAAGATTTGAACATAGGTCAGAGCACTTTGTATCATTGGATACAATTAGCGAAGCAACTAGAAAACTCGAAATATAGCTTGATTGTTAATTCACTTGAAAAACGTCTAGAAGAGTTATCAAGAGAGCGAGATATTTTGATTAAAGCTGCATCAATATTTGCTAAAGAGCTTCACTAATATATTTGATTAGAAGCGTGAGCAAAGGCTATGGGATTGGTTTGAATGAACTAGTTTGCTTTGTTTTCACGTGCTTAATTGAATAAGTATTAACTTGAACTGTCACAGTTGATTTTTTGAATGAAATATAATTGCGAATAGTTGCTTTGTGGCATAAACGGACCGGACTTTCAGGCGTAATTTTTTCTACCTACTACGAGTTACAACTTTTCAATTGCGTATTTGAATAGTCATCCACTGACTTTATTCTTTAGTAGCATTGACGAATAGGTTGAATTGTAATGCAGTATGAAATAGCAAATAAAATTTTTTTTTGAGAAGCTAAGTCCTAAAATGGTAATTAAGTTCGGTAAATTTGAGAATATCACTTAATCTATAACCAATTATGCAATAACATACTTTCCTAACCTAAAATTAAAAACACGATATTAAACTCAAGGGACTGGCGATGAGCTTACACACGAACCTAAGAGGTCGACTTAGAAATACTTCTTTGCCAAGAAATCATGGATTGATGCCAGTGTTTGAGGCGGTTGTTAACTCTATTCACTCTATTGAAGAAAAAGGCAACATAGACCAAGGCAAAATAACTCTAACCATAATTCGTGAACCACAAGGGGAGATGGATATTGGTGGGTCTTGTGCGCCTATTCTTGGATTTAAAGTCGTAGACAATGGTTGTGGTTTCAACGACATAAATTTTAACTCCTTCCAGACCTTAGACTCTGACCACAAGATAGATAAAGGGTGTCGTGGTGTTGGCCGCTTATTGTGGCTTAAGGTATTTGACCAAGTAAGTGTATCTAGTGTCTTTTCTGAACAAGAAAGTTTTAGCCACCGTGAGTTCGCTTTTAACAGTAGTAACGGTGTGCATGGCAATAAGGTTTCACCATCAAAGCAGGAGCAAACTGGCTCTGTAGTATCACTTAATAATTTTGATAAAGCGTATAGAAAAGCTGTCCCATCAGGTACTGAAACAATTGCTAATGCACTGCTAGAACACTGTCTATGGTATTTTGTTCGTGAAGGTGGTGTACCTCAGATCTTTGTTGAAGATGGTTTAGAAACCGTCAACCTATATCAGTTGTTTGATGATCACATGCACTCACAGGCAGCACATGAACAGATTGAAATTCTTGGAGAGATGTTTGAGCTTACACATATCAAGTTCAGGGCTTCGGTTAATAAGAAGCACCAACTATCTCTATGTGCTGCGAATCGCTTAGTAAAAGAAGAGGGTATTCAAGGCAAACTTCCGGGCCTATATCAGAAGATTTCTGATGACTCTGGAGAGTTTATATATACTTGTTACGTATCGTCTAAGTTCTTAGATGACAACGTTCGGGCAGAACGAACATCATTTGAAATAGCGGAAAGCTTTGATGGTCTTTTTGCTAACCAAGAGCTTTCACTAAAGGTTATTCGTGAAGATGTTCTTAAGAGAGCACAAGCTTACCTAAAAGATGTCTTAGAAGAGAATATCTCAGCGGGTAAGCGTAGGATCGATGAGTATATCGTGACTCAAGCTCCTCGTTATCGTCCAATTACTAACTACATTGAAGAAAAAGACTTGATTATTGATCCTGATAAGTCTGATAAAGATGTTGAGTTGCATCTTCATGAGCAATGGTATGCAGTAGAGCGTCAGTTGCTATTCGAAGGCCAGCATATCATGACCCCAAAATGCAATGAGCAAGCTGAAGAGTATGAAGAACGTATCCAGAGCTATTTACAAAAAGTAGAAGACTTGAAAAAGTCTGACCTAGCCAATTACGTATCTCATCGTAAAGTTATCATCGATTTACTAGAAAAGTCTATCGAGCGTACTTCTGAGGGTAAATATGCTAAGGAAGAAATCATCCATGAGCTAATCATGCCTATGAGAAAAGAGTCAAGTGAAGTCTTCCTAGACTCTTGCAACCTATGGCTAGTTGATGAGCGTCTGGCATTCCACAATTATCTAGCATCCGATAAACCACTCTCTGCTATGCCTATTGTCGATACTGGCAGCGCTAAAGAACCTGATTTACTGGCCATGAACATCTATGATAATCCAATGTTAGTGTCGAATAATAAGTCTATGCCGCTTGCTTCAATTACGGTGGTCGAGATAAAACGACCTATGCGTAATGATGCTAAGGCAGGAGAAGATAAAGATCCTATTGAGCAGGCACTTGGCTACCTAGAGAGAGTGAGAGATGGTGAAACGAAAACACCGCAAGGTCGTCCTATTCCACATGCTAGTGACATTCCAGGTTATTGCTATGTGATTGCTGACCTCACATCATCTTTGCTTAAGAGATGTAAGATGCTAGATTTGCAAGTAACTCATGACCATCTAGGCTACTTCGGTTACAACAAGGGCTTTAAAGCATATATCGAAGTTATTTCGTTTGATCGCTTAGTTAACTTGGCGAAAGAACGAAATAACGCATTCTTCGACAAGCTTGGCTTACCAATGAGTTAACAAGCCCTCTAGCAGAAAGTGGACAGTTTATCCTAGTTAGTTGTATTTTAATAAACTAGTTTCCAGATGAGCCCAATTACAAATAATTGTCGACTGACAATAAGCAACTAAGCCATAGCTTCTCTATTAAATGTAAAATACTGTAATAGTAATTAGTTAGGATAAATGTTAAAAGTTTACAATGTATTACAGCTAGGAATCTCAGGGTAGGAAAACTACCCAGCGGCTAGTTGGTTAATATTGTTAAACGTCATAATAGTAAGGAGATGATTATGACAAATGAAGAACTATGTTTAAGTATAGCAACTGTTATCTCAAACTACCGCAATGGTGAGTTTGGTGAATATGATAAGGCTCATGTATGGCGGTGGGTAGAGCAATTTGATGTAGATGAAAGGCAAATAGTACTACAAGAAACGAATCGAATTTTAAAGAAAAACTTCATCTCTAGAGAGTCATTCAACAAATTGGTTGATGCGATTATATCTTCACAAGTTGTTTATGGTGAGAATAAAGATAATTATTGGAATTCTGTTTCACTATTGGAAATTCAGCGCAAAGGAAGCAGCCAAAAAGAACTGAATGATATATTTTGCTCCAAGCTGAGTGAAGTATACAACATAGATAATATAATTAACTGCGAATCAAGAGAATATCTATATATTGATGATTTCATATTTTCAGGCGGGAGAGTCTATAGTGATTTGAGCTTCTGGCTTAGAGAGACAATGCCTAATGAGTGTAGAATATGTATCGTAACTATTGGCTGGTACCTATATGGTCAATACAGTTTAAAAAAACGACTAGAAGCCCTGATCTCTTTACTGGGGATAAACGTTGAGCTTGAATTTTGCTCATTTACAAATCGTCGACTTGAAAATAGACTTTTTCGTAAGGATTTTTCTGAGGTCTTTTGGCCGACATCTTGTGTCGAAGAGATTCCAGAAGTTGTAAATTATATTGAAGAACACGGTTATGATCCTCAATACAGGGTTGAAAATGGTATTAAAAATAGTGTTTTTTCAAGACCTAGAAGAGAGGAGTATGAAAAAATACTTCTGAAACACGGTTTGAAAATCCTTGGCTTTTCAAAGAACAATAGTCGGGTAGTTAAGCCGCTCGGCTATCATCAGTTTAATGAATTTGGGTTTGGTTCAACCATATTTAGTTTTAGAAACTGTCCAAATAATAACCCTCTAGTTTTTTGGTGGGGAGATCCTGAAGCACCTGATTGGCATCCTTTCAGTAAATGGTACCCTTTGTTGCAAAGAGATACTTACGGGGATTGAGATGAAGAATCATCAGATGAAGCAATACGATATTAGAAACGTAGTCGCATTTAAGAAAACAACTGAAAAATGGGGAGAGTTATCTAATATGTGTGCAGGCTTTTCTGTTGTGGTGAACAATATCCCAGTCAGAAGTGTAGAGGCATTGTATCAGGCTTGTCGCTTTCCAGACTTGCCTGATGTTCAGCGGAAAATTTTAGAGCAAAGTAGTCCTATGACGGCAAAAATGGTAGGAAAGCCTCACATAGCCGAAACGCGTAAAGATTGGGATCAAGTCAGAGTCTTGATTATGAAGTGGGTTCTTCGCGTAAAGCTAGCTCAAAATTGGGACGCCTTTGCGAAAGTTTTACTTGAAACTGCTGATAAAGAAATTGTAGAACTATCTAATAAAGACCCTTTTTGGGGGGCTAAGCCATTAGAGGGGAGTATATTTTTAGGCGTAAATGCTCTTGGGAGGCTTTTAATGGAACTAAGAGAGCATATTAAAGCTAATAATAAAGAAAATTTTATGTCAGTGGCTCCGCTTAAAATAGATAATTTTAAGTTATATGGCAAAAGCATTAGCTTTGTCTATGAAGCTGATAAAAAGAAAATTGAGCCACCTCAGTCGAATATGTTTGATATTTGATAATGCGTTTTAGAGTGTTTCCCAACACATGGTATTTTTCATTCTATCGTTGGCTTTGTGTTTACGATAGTTTGGCCAAATTTTGTGGTAGCGTTGCTTACAACTTAATGCAGCGTTACCACCGCCCGCTTTTGGGACAGAGCCGTCTTCGGTTCTAACTTTCCATAGACGGGTTATAAATTTAACGCGCCTTTGCCCCAAAATGATTTAGAGTTAAGGTCTCAATAGAGCGAATAGCAAACAGTTACGGCCTATATCATGCGCAATGCAAGGTGTGATCCAGCCAAACGTGCCTCGGCTTGTTAGGATAAAATTTGTCACAAATTAAATAGTATATCTCGTAGCCTGTTCAATATCCCTGCTTTTTGCAGTGTACTCTGAGAGCCAATGTATTCGTTCATTTGGCCAACCAATTCCTCGTCATTAACAAATTCGTCATCTACGCCGAACTCATGAAAGTAGCGGTTTAGCTTACAAACACCAATGGTAAATGCACCTTTTGTGCTTCTGTCGATATATACACGACCTTTTTTCAAGATGTGCTCATCATAATTATCAAACAATGGATGGACTATTTTGAAAGCGCCTGAAGATCTCGGGTAGCTCTTAACGTTATTGGAAAACGTATCAACTGCTTCATTCATAACCTCTTGATTTCTTTTTATCTCATTGCAATCAGCACAGATAACACAAAGGTTTTTTGGTTCAAACATAAAAGATAAATACAAAGACTTGGGAGCTATATGCTCAACATGAGCGTTGCTGGCAGATCTTAGAGATACATCATCTTTACAATAAGCGCAAACTCCTCTTTGTTCGTCTCTGTAAAAATTTCTAATTTTACTGCGAATAGGCATTAATTCGTTTGCACTCCAGTCCAAATGAGAGAAAGTAGCTAATCGAAGTTTATCTTCGATGAGTGCGTTATCATCTCCGCTGAAACAAATTGTATTATTAATAAGAGGCATAGTGTTTAACTATCTCCTCTACCGATTTAACAAGTTCTAAGGTTGGATCATTTTGGCTAATTGCGTTACATAATACTAATAATTTATCTAGTTCCTTAACCTCATTCTCACCAGCCGCTTTCCTACTCTTTATTTTGGATAGTAGAGAAAATGCCAGCCTAGTTATATATTCATTTCTTGAGCCCGGGGCATCAAAAAGTTCTGCTAACTGAAAATCAGAAGATCTATCATTGAAATACGACGATGGGAATATTTCGTTCTTTGTTAACGAAGTGACAAAACAATTTTTCCCTTCTAACTGAGAAACTATCTGAGGCGAATGTGTTGCAATAAAGAACTGACATGATCGATATTGAGAAAATGTTCTGATTAATAAAGACATAAACTCTTCTTGCCACTTTGGATGCAGACTAATCTCAGGCTCATCTATAAATATTAATGAAGAATCATTTATATGCCCCGCAATACCCAGCATCATAACCAGCATACATTGTTCTCCAGAGCTGGCGCGACGCAAAGACATATCGCCATACTCTCTCTTATGTAACTTCATATCCATAAGACGAATCAAATCATAATTTAGAAGAATGTTAATAGACTCTAAAAATTCAATATTGTGAAAGACTTCCTTATTAATACTAAATGCTTCACCATGATCAAAATCTATATCAACTGATATCGCTTTTTCATAAACAAAAAGAGGGCGCAAATCAATTAATGCCTTTCTTATTCTGTAGACATCCTTTTCATTTAATTCGTTTAAACCTTCCAAGGCTCTCGGTCCAACTTCGATATAAAGATCCTTTAACCATTCAATTTCGAAGCTATTTCTTTCTGAAATTGTTCTATCTAATTTAATTGAGTTCACATTAAATCTGAAATTCGGTTTAAATATGAGTCGCGCCTCAGGAAGAAACCCTAAAGTGTGGAATACATCTTTTAGCCTGCCATAACCTTCATTTTTGAGAAACCTTTCCATTATACCCTTTGTGGCAGAGGAAATTAGCGAAATCGATGAGATCCCATAGGGTCCGCCAGATCTCATGCCAATATATCTATAATTTGTTCTAACAACAGATTCTTTGATTCGATTCTTTGGTGGCAACTTAAATTTATCAAATGGGCTTGTTGATACAGCAATGACACGACGTTCGTTTCTGCTATGTAAATCAAAGTTATAGAGGTCTTCATAACCTTGAGGCGATTTGTTAGTTGTCACAAACTCACTAACCATGTTTGATAGCAAACGACTTTTACCCACACCATTCTTTCCTACGATGACAGTAAAAGTGTTCTCATAGTAATCGCTCTCATACGGGATAGTTAAGGGAACCATCCTTTTCTCGTGCTTGAACTCCGTTATTGGAGAAATATCCATTGTATTCTTCCTCATCGCTAAATGTATGAATCACATAGGGTGCTAACGTAATAGTATTTATGGGATTCGTTATTTGTGTCACATAACCCCTTGTTGAACTGAGGTGTTACCTGCACGTAGCTTGGTGTAGTTTATGCAATAGGAATTTGCTTTTTTAATCCTAAGGGGGCAAGTGGGTGATTTGCTCAATCCTTAACCTACTTTTCGCTTCCTAGCATCGCTCAGTCGTTTTTTTTTAGTTTATATTACAGCGAATTCAGGGGTTGTAGGCAACCTTTTTTTAACCGCGCAGCACGTCCCTTCTCAATCCTTACAATTAGGATAACCTATTGAATTTAAGAAGCTCGTTAATGCAGCTAACTCAGTCGGATATCAACCGTTGCATCTTCTTGATAGTGCCTGAAAACTTGTAAATGGACAGCTAAAAATGAAGCAAGCAAATAGCTGCAATCCGCTCGATTAAGCCCCTAACCATGAAATACTTTTGGACAAAAATTAGTCATGGCCGAAAGGGGGGCGCAGTGTCAATAGTGGACCTTGAAGCGTTGATGCTGTCAATTTTCGATAAAGCCATTAAGGTAGAGCTTTTGTGATAACTTTGCCTATTCCCACCGTGGCATACGACGTCTGGAGGTGACTATTGTAGAGTCTGGAAACAGTTTTCAAGGGGTATAACTAACCCGATAGCACTCCTGAGAAGCGACTTCAACGTTGCTCTTATTACGGTCCCTAAGGTGGTCGTTTTTGATCCAGTAACCGATATTCGATAACATGCCTGTGTTTTGTCAGTTGAAAGTTTGCAATGTAAGCCCCATCTAATCTTTGGGCATTTAGGGAGGGATCTGCTGTGCATATCGAGAGAATAAATCTACAGAACTTTAGAAGTTTCGGGCCAGAGGGGCAGAGCATAGCTGTCGATCCGGATCTAACCACTTTGGTTGGAGCTAATGGCACTGGGAAAACGGTCTTAATGCAGGCCTTGCAGCGCATGTTCGGCATATCAAATGAACAACGGACGATTCGCCGCCAGGATTTTCATATTCCCTCTTTGGAAGAAGAAACACCCAGTAAGCGGACTCTCACGCTTGAAGCCATTGTCGCTTTTCCTGAACTGGATGATGAAGATGAAGACCACTCTGTGATACCAGACTTCTTTCACCATATGAGCGTGACTGATGAGGGCGGCAAGCTGAAATGCCGTTTGCGTTTGGATGCGGAATGGGAAGATGATGGTTCAATAGATGGGTACATTACGAGCCAGTTTCGCGCGGTTACGACATGGGGTGAGCCAGAAGATGCGGATTTTCACAATGTGCGCCCAGCGGATCGTTCTCGAATCCAATTAATTTACGTACCTGCCACACGATGTGCAGTTTCCCAGGTATCAGCCTTTCTGAAAGGTCGGCTTTGGAAAGCTATTAACTGGTCAGAGAAAGTACGGTCATCTTTTATTCAAAAGGCTACAGAGCTGAATGAATCCTTTGAGGGTGAAAATGCGATTAGTACCGTTACTGTAAAGCTCACAGGCCGTTGGCAGGAGCTGCATTCTGCCGGCACTGATAGTACACCGAAGTTTCGTCCAGTCGACCTACGTTTTGAAGAATTTGTTCGTAAGGTAGAGGTACTGCTGCACCCTGATGAAAGTGGTCGCGATCGGAGCATTGATGAGCTAAGTGATGGCCAAAGTTCGTTGTTTCACATCGCCATGACTTCAGCCACTCTTGATGTTGAAACCGAGATCTTAGCTCAACCAGAGAGTGAAGATTTTCTAGGTGCAGACTTGCCATTGCCCTCATTGACTATTTTGGCACTTGAGGAGCCGGAGAATAACCTAGCCCCATACTATCTATCTCGAATTATAAGCCAGATCAGCAGCCTAGTGAATGGCTTAAGAGCTCAAGCCGTACTATCTAGCCATTCGCCGAGTATTCTCGCCAGGATCCAACCAACGCAAGTAAGACACTTCAGGCTAGCAACAGAATCAAACACTACAGTTGTTCGTCGACTGACTTTACCTGATGAAGAGAATGAAGCTGCAAAGTACATCCAGCAGGCGGTGAGAGCCTATCCAGAGTTGTATTTCGCTAAGGTCGTAGTTCTCGGGGAGGGGGCTTCCGAGGAGGTAATTCTTCCTGCTATATCAGAAGCGATGGGAATACCAATTGATAAGTGTTTTGTCGCTATGGTTCCATTGGGGGGCCGACATGTAAACCACATGTGGCGTTTGCTTACAGATTTACAGATCCCCTTTATCACGTTACTCGATCTGGATTGGGGGCGGCACGGCGGTGGCTGGGGAAGGATTAAGAACGCAGTCGCCAAGTTAATAGAGTATGGAATACCGGCTGAAAATATTTTTACTCAGGGAGTGCATCCTGACGGGGTATCTGAAAATTTGGCTGAGTTTGATACTTTCGGTCGTGATGATTATGCATTCATGAGTCGTTGGGTTAGCTATCTTCGTCAGCCCCGTTTTAACCTATACTTCTCCAGCCCATTAGACATTGATTTTTCGATGCTAAAAGCATTTCCCGAACAATATCGGATTGCTCCCGACGAAAGCTCTACTGGGCCATCTAGTCGTGGAGAGCCAGGTGATGCCGTCATGGGCGACGAGGGAAACCCTGAATTTTATGCTGATGACCTGCTTAATCTGCGCTGGTACAGATACCTGTTCTTAGGAAGAGGTAAGCCTAGCACGCACATCCGAGTGCTTGGAACTATTTCGCCAGAACAGTTGGCCCAGAATGCACCAGAAGAACTGAGAGCTTTAGTTCAGTCTATTCACGCAGCTCTTCAAAGCTAGGAGGCAAGGTGAAGTTTATTCAACCCAATCATTGGCAGCCCAAAGGGATTGACGATCTTGAGCCAAATGCTTGGCAAGCACTAAGACGACGAGAGTCCACAAGCGTGATCGCTGGCCCTGGAGCCGGAAAAACAGAGTTTTTAGCGCAAAAGGCTGCATATCTACTTGAGACAGGCCTATGTCCACCAAACAAAAAAATTCTGGCCATTTCATTTAAGACTGACGCAGCAAAAAATCTCGCAGATAGAGTTAAAGAGCGTTGTCCAGAAGAACTTAGTAATCGATTTATTTCGATTACTTTTGACGCTTTCACTAAAAGTTTAGTGGACCGATTTCGCATGGCCTTGCCCGAGCGTTATCGTCCATCAAAGCGATATGAAATCTCTTTTCCAACTTTTCGCCAAGAGAAGCAACTTATTAGTAGTTTCAAAAATAATTTTAGCAATGCTGTGGGTATCTATAGTTTTACGCAAAGACTCCAAAACATGAATCTGTTCATTGGTAGTGTGCAAATAGGTGATCCTAATTTGACATGGTTGGAAGAACAGTTTTTAGCTTTTTGGCTAAGTCAACAAATATATTACGCTGACGGTATATCTAGAGTGTCATTTCTGGCACTAAACCGATTAGCTGAGTGCATTGTTCGCAATAACGATCATGTTCGCAGATCTATTAGAGCATCATACCCTATTGTCTTTGTGGATGAGTTCCAAGATACCACGTTTGCTCAATATGATTTTCTATCCTCTGTTTTTAAGTCAAGTACAGCTGAAGTCACAGCTGTAGGAGATTACAAGCAAAGGATAATGGGTTGGGCCGGTGCTAGGGGGGATGCGTTTCATCAATTCGAGGCCGACTTTTCGGCACACCGATATTCTCTTCTCCTTAATCATCGTTCTTCACCTGAATTAGTCAGGATACAACATGTTATTGCACAAGCTATTGACCAAGAGGTGAGAGAGGTTCAGACAAGCAATGGCAATTTAGTTTCTGGTGATGCTGCTTGGATTTGTTGTAGTTACAATATAAATCAAGAGGCGGCTCATTTGGCTCAATGGATAGCAAATGATATACAAGGCAGGTCATTGAATCCAAGAAACTATTCGATTCTGGTACGTCAAAAACCAGAGGATTATGAACAACCGCTATCTTATTATCTCGCTCAACATGGATTGAGTTTACGAAATGAGAGTGTGAAGATAGGTCAAACTACATTACAGGATTTGCTTGCTGAGGAATTGACCACTTTGTTCGCTACCCTGCTAAGGCTGGGACTTGGCTGTCGAAATGCACGAGCGTGGAATCAATTATCATCAGATATACAGATTCTTCGTAATACGAACCAGGAAGATGAAAAAGCACTTCGACAGGTTGAACTTGAACTAACAAAGTTTATTTCTACATTACGGATGCTAATGCGACAGCCTCTGACTTCGATAAAGGGTCGCGATGTATTTAAGCGAACTATAAAATTTATTAACTCAGACGATCTTCGCAGCTCCTTTTCTCGTTACGCTACAGGAGATTTGCTTGAAATAAACTTGGCAGCACTTGAAGAGTTTTTTACAAGCTGTATTGATACTCAGATCTCTTGGGTAGGTTTGCTAGATGAGTTTGAAGGCACGAACCATATTCCGCTTATGACTATACATAAAAGCAAGGGGCTTGAATTCGATACAACCATTTTCATGGGGATCGATGACAACGCTTGGTGGTCCTATAGGCAAGGTGATACGGAAGGACTATCGACATTTTTTGTAGCACTGTCTCGCGCGAAACAAAGGGCTATTTTTTCCTATTGTCAGGAAAGGGGGCAACGAATCAAAGTCGCAGATTTTTATGTGTTGTTGGCGACTGCTGGTGTTCAAGAGTATGTGCTTCCACCACATGTAGTGGCATAGTGAATTTGTCCACCCATTTGAGGTTTTATAATACCTTTGCTAATTCGTTAACTGCTAATAATTAAGTGAAAGCTGTAACTCATTTATGTTCAGAAACGAGTTAGAGAGAACGTCCGATTTAAGTTTCTAGCAGCCTGTTAGATGAAGTCTAAACCTTTTCATCAATTGTAAGCTCAGATATGAGCTGATTCGACTTAAAATTTAAATAGCCCTAATTGAGGCTCAATAAGTTGCTTAAAGCTGTAGCCAACAAAAGGTAAGATAGCCTCAGCAATAGGCTTAAGCTGTTTATCTACATAGTGTTGATAGTCAATAGAGCTTTCCAAAAATTCTTTTGGTTCTGGGCCATTGACTGTTATTAAATACTCGATACTGCCTCGGTTTTGGTACTGCAGCGGTCGTCCTAATTGGGCGTTTTTTTCATCAGCTATCCGTGCAGCACGAACTTGAGGTGGGACATTTTTTTCGTACTCATGCAATCGTCTACGTAACCGCTTCTCATAAGTCAGCATGTGATCAAATTCGCCCATTTGGGTTCGTTCAACTATGTTTCTCACATAATCACATGGATTTTGGTTATGAAATACCATCATATAAAGGTTTTTCTGAAACTCTTGAGCGAGAAGCGTCCAGTCTGAACGAGCGCTTTCAAGACCTTTAAAGACAATTTGCTCATCTTTCCCTTTACTTACTAATCCAGCATAACGCTTTTTTGACCCAGTTTCTGAGCCGCGAATCGTTGGCATCAAAAATTTACGGTAATGTGTTTCATACTCTAACTCCAAAAATGAGTTAGTCCCAAAACGCTGCTTTAACTCTTGTTTCCACCAAGCATTTATTTTTTCAATTAGCTTCTTGCCAATATTATCAGCTTGTCGATCAGAATAGGCTCTATTAAGAGCGACAAAAATTGAGTCAGTATCGCCGTAGATAACCTCGTAGCCTTGCTCTTCTATCAGTCGCTTAGTAGTTTTCATTATTTCGTGCCCGCGCATAGTAATACTTGAAGCCAAACGAGTATCAAAGAAGCGGCAGCCTGAAGAGCCCAACACACCATAGAAGGAGTTCATAATAATTTTTAAAGCTTGAGAAAAAGCATGTTCATTACTTTTCTTTGCTTGGTCACGAGCTTGCCAAATATCTTTTACCATTTGAGGTAAAAAATGCTTTGTTCTATGAAACTGTCCACCACGGAACCCCTCGATAGCACTATCTTTTGTATTGCCTACAGGTAGTCTTAGCCCTTCTATGAGTCCAACCGGATCTATAAGGAATGAACGAATAATTGCAGGGTAAAGGCTCTTATAGTCAAGAACTATAACTGAATCATATAGTCCAGGAATGGAGTCCATAACATACCCCCCTGGTGAAGCAGTCCAACCTTCTGGATTCATATTTGGAGCTATATAACCCGCACGATGTAGTTGTGGTAGGTATAGGTTAGTGAATGCAGCGACCGAGCCACCGACGCGATCTAATTCAAGACCGGTCAAGCAGGAACGTTCTATTGCAAAATCTAACAGCTGGGTTTTATCAAAGATTTTATTGACCAAAATACAGTCTTGTAAATTGTAAGTTGCGAGTAAAGGCTTGTCCGAGCGAAACATTTCATTTATCTCTTCCATTCGATCATTTTTGTTTCGAATAATCTTGCCTTCACCTAACAAGTCTTGTGAGACGAATTCGAGAGACCAGGAGCGGAAATGGTAGGTCGCTGTTTTGAGCATATCTATTCCATCGATTACAACTCGTCCTGGGATTGTAATAAAGCCTTTTTGGTTATTACCTGAACGAAAAAATGCATTGCTGTTATTTCGACCAATGGTCAGTGATAATTTATTATGTAAGGCGCGCTGGTCTAACAGGCGAAAGTCGAAATCTATAATGTTCCAGCCAATGATGACATCAGGATCGAATAGCTGAAACCATTTGTTGAGCGCGAGCAAAAGAGATGATTCATCTGTTACCCAATGAATAGGTGTCTCCGCGGGCTCAGGTTGGCCAATCATAATTACTCGGCTATCCCTTTCACAATCCAGCCCAATAGAATAGAGAGCCCCATTCTCTGAACACTCAACATCAAGAGATACAACACACAGGTTTGGTTTGAAATGTCCAGGACGACATTTGTAGGCAGAAATAAAGCTGTGATCACGATGTATGACTTGATGCCCTATAAACTCAATACTTCCATTAATAAACCTTTCCATCAAATATCTGTCAGCAAGGCGAATATCACTTTCGTAAACAACGATGCTGTTCTGCTCAAGGATTTTGACAGCTTTATTCGCATCCCGAATAGTCGAGAAGTAACAAGCTGCAACAGAGTAATCTTGAAACGTTTTCAGAGGTAAAGATTTTATTTCAAACTTGATGCTTTGATAAATGAATAATGTCCTAGATCTTTGGACATCGCTAATTTCGATAAAAAAGGTTGGGCGCTCTCCCTCAATTTCAAGCTTTACAGGCCCGTGAAAAGTTGAAATCCAAAGTTCGATAACTGTTCTGTCGCCTTTGTCTTTTGCATGCCGGGTTAAAATAAAACCATCATTGATGTTCAATCGACTTCCTGAATTACTTTGAAATGTATTTCTACCTTGATGATGATATCAAAAATCCTTGGAGAAAAGGGGAATTTTAATAACGGGTAATTAGAGGATATAACTTATTAATCCAACTAACTTGGCACTTCCTAGACTTTTGTGAATATTCTACTGCCCTATAAGTTTTTAATATGAATTGAATTAAGGTCAACAAATTCTCTAAATTTACTCTAGTTTTACAAATTTTAGCAGTCATTCGACTTAGTAATAAATGAGTCACCGTTGACTCCTTATCATTAGCACCACGGACATCCGGACTTAGCAATTAAGTTTATGTATAGTTTGGTATTTTTCTTTTTAATAGTTCTAAAGTCAACAAATTCCCTACGGATAAGAATGTTATTGAGTTTGATTTCAGTGTGCTGCATGAGCGTGCTGAGGCGCTAGGTGTTGAACTGCCCTTAGGTCGTAACAATGAAAAAATGCAGTTAAGGGTCGGCAATTTCACGCGTGTCACAGTCCCAGGCAGAGTTGTTATTGATGGTATTGATACGCTCAAAAATGCCACGTATCACTATGATAGTTTTAGCTTAGCTAATGTAGCCAGTATTGAGCTTGGTGAAGAAAAGCTAATTAGTACGGATAACCGGTTAGATGAGATTGTTCGTCAATTTAACGAGGATAAGCTTTCTCTTGCAGCATACAATCGACAAGATTGTATTTTAGTACAGCGTATTTTCAAAAAATTAAAGTTACTCGAATTTGCTGCCGTTCGCAGTCAGATGACAGGTCTTGAACTTGAAAGGATGGGCGGCTCTGTCGCTGCCTTTACCAACCTTTACCTCCCTTTATTACACCGTAGTGGCTATGTGGCACCGAATTTGGGTGATCATGGCTTAAGCTTTGACAGCCCTGGTGGCTATGTTATGAACTCTGAACCAGGGTTATATAAAAATATTGTGGTGCTTGATTATAAAAGTCTTTACCCGTCAATAATGCGTACTTTTTGCATTGACCCTTTAGGTCTAGTCGAGGGACTAAAGCAACCAGAATTAGCGATTGAAGGGTTTAATCAAGCCTTGTTTTCAAGAACGAAGCACCATTTACCTAAATTAATTCGCCAATTAGCCACAACCCGACAAGTTGCTAAAGATAACAATCAACCGATGCTTTCGCAGGCCATTAAAATCATTATGAATAGTTTATATGGCGTATTAGGCTCTAAAGGTTGCCGGTTTTACGATCCGCGTTTATCAAGTTCGATTACCTTACGCGGGCATGAGATCATGCAGACAACAAAGCAATGGATTGAGCAGTGGGGCTACCAAGTTATTTATGGTGATACAGATTCGACATTTGTTAAGCTAGATGATGAATTAAATCCTGCCAGTTGTCATGAAATAGGTATTGAACTTGCTACGAAAATTAATGCGCGATGGCACGCAGAGCTTGAAAAAAATTATAATATAACCAGCTACTTAGAAATTGAATATGAAACCCACTATAGCCCATTTTTTATGCCAACAATACGTGGTAAAGCAACGGGCTCAAAAAAGCGCTATGTAGGTAAGATAGATAAAAATGGCGCCACGCACTTAGTGTTCAAAGGAATGGAGACAGTGCGCAGTGATTGGACGGAGTTAGCTCATAAATTTCAAGTTGAGTTGTTTGAAATATTATTTAGCGACTCATACAGTCAAGAGTTAATCATACAAACATTTGATAAGTATGTAAAAAAGCTCTATAACGGCGAATACGATGAGCTGCTTATTTATCGTAAACGTTTAGGTCAACATTTAACTGATTACCAAAAAAATATCCCTCCTCATGTTAAAGCTGCAAAGCAATACCTAGCTGACAACCCTCACCGTGAAATTAAGCGCGGACAAACTATTGAATATGTGTACACCGCACAGGGGGCTGAATTTTATATCGGCAACCATCAATATGATTATTCTGTTTATGTAAATAAGCAATTATTGCCAATTGCTGAAATGATTGTTGGTAATTTAGTTGCAAAATTTGCGTCAATTGAAGACAAGCAAATACAGCTTTTCTAGTTATTTTTGGTGAATTGTTGGTTGTAAGTACTGATTTTACTGGTCGCTTGTTTTTTGAGCGAAAAAGTAAGGTTGTTACAGTATAAATTCATTTTATTAAATAAATGTAAATAAAGTGCTGGAAATTTATTTTTATTTGTTTATTATTCTCTGGCCAAATCAAGTTTGGGTAACAAAAAATAAACATAATTATACTAATTATAACCACTATTGGTGGTCCAGGGAGAATCAAATGTTAAATAATCAAGTTTCAAAAGCGGTGCGCCTTGCGCTTGCTTTTGGCGTTGCTTCTACTTCGACAGGTTTTTCTATGGCTGCAAATGCAGCCGATGACGGTGTTGAAAAAGTTGAGCGCATCCAAGTAACAGGTTCACGTATCAAACGTACAGATCTTGAGACGGTTAGTCCTGTTACTGTAATGACTGCTGAAGAGATTAAATTGAGCGGTTTCTCTCGTGTTGAGGATGTATTAAACCAATTACCACAAATTGAAGCTGCGCAAAGTTCATTTCTTGCGAATGGCGCAACGGGTACCGCAACCGTTGACCTTCGTGGTCTTGGCTCAAACAGAACATTGGTATTGATCAATGGCCGCCGTATGCAGGCTGGTAGTATTACATCTCAGGTTCCTGATATTAACCAAATTCCAGCATCATTAGTTAAGCGTGTTGACGTACTAACTGGTGGTGCGGCGGCAGTTTATGGTGCTGATGCTGTTGCGGGTGTTGTTAACTTTGTGATGAACGATGAGTTTGATGGTATCTCATTCAACATGGGAGCATCAGGCTATCAACATAATAATGATAATGGGTATATTCAAGGCCTGATGGATGACCAAGGCTATGATTATGAAACGGGCAATACGGGAATCGATGGGAAGTCATATAGCTTAGATTTAACGGTGGGTAGTGGGTTTGACTCAGGTAAAGGCCATGCAGTTGGTTACGTAACTTACAACCGTCAAACAGAGCTGTTGCAGGGTAGCCGCGACTATTCGTCATGTGCTTTAAATGGTGCGGGTAACGTGTGTGGTGGTTCAGCAAATACACCAAACCCACACTTTGATATCTTCCCTGTAGTTGATGGCGAAGTGGATTATACACAAGAGTTTTGGGGCTATCTAAACCCAAATGGTCAGGGTTTTATTGAAGATGATGGCTATCGTTATAACTATGCGCCTGTGAATCACTTCTTACGCCCAAATGAGCGCTTTACATTAGGTAGCTTCATTGATTATGAAATCAATGAGCACTTTAGACCATACCTAGAGTTCTCATTTATGCACAATAGAACAGCTGGTCAAATCGCTGAGTCGGGGACGTTCTTTAACGAAGAGTTTTTAATGGATTACAACAACCCATTATTGTCGGACTTACAAAAACAGCAGTTGCAAGAGCTTTTTGGTCAAACAGGAAGTGATCAATTTGTTGCTTATATCGGTAAACGTAATGTTGAAGGTGGCCCGCGTGCAGATAACCTAGAGCATACTTCATATCGTATCCTAACGGGTATGGAAGGTGAGATTAACGATAACTGGACATATGATGTTAGCTATAACTACTCTGCAACAACATCGAGCTCAGTGTATAAAAATGATTTATTAGCACCAAAAATTGGTCCACGTGTTGGCGCTGTTGGTACGTCATGTGAAGAAGCAGATGGTTGTCTTTACTATAATGTATTTGAACTAGATGGCGTAACACCTGAGCAAGCAGCGCAGCTAGCAGGTGTTGGTACGCAAACTGGTTTAGTAACACAAACAATTTATAGTGGTTATGTATCAGGTGAGCTTGATTTGACTCTACCAAGTGCATCTTTGCCTATTGCAGCTGTATTTGGTGTGGAACGCCGTGAGCAAGAATATGAGCGTACATCAGATACGGTTTATGAAGAAGGTCAGCTATTAGGTCAAGGTGGTCCATCACCAAGCTTATATGGCTCGATTGATGTAAATGAAGTGTACGGTGAGCTGCAAATTCCAGTGCTAGATGAGTTTAATATTTCAACGGCTGCACGTTGGTCTGATTACTCAACAACAGGTTCAGATACAACTTACTCAATTGGTGGTGATTATACGCTAGCCGATGCGTATAAGTTCCGTGCAAGCTTTGCAAAAGCGGTTCGTGCTCCTAATGTTGGTGAGCTATTCGCAGCACAAAGCATCAGCCTTTGGAGTGGTAGTGACGGTTGTGCAAGTGACAGCCCTGCATATGATTCAGCGCAGTGTGCGAACACGGGCGTAACTGGTTCACAATATGGTGCCGTTACTGCATCGCCTGCAGGTCAATACAATCAATTTGCTGGTGGTAATCCAAACCTAAAACCGGAAGAAGCTGAAACCATTACGATTGGTTTAGTTGCAAACCCATTTGATAACTTCAACTTCTCTGTTGACTATTTCCAAATTGAAATGGAAAAAGTAGTGGGTGTTGTGGGTGCTGAGCGCATCTTAAATAACTGTGCTACAACCGGTGATGCTTTCTTCTGTGATAATATTCAACGAAGTGCATCAGGTAGCCTATGGTTAGGCCAAGATGGTTATGTTGTAAACTTAAGTGACAACATTGGTGGTCGTACGTGGGAAGGTGTTGATTTAACAGCTGCTTACACAATGGAGCTTAACGAAGCAACATTGAAATTTGATATTAATGGTTATTACAGCATCAAAAAAGAAGTGGAGCCAATCCTAGGTGATGAGTCACTGGCTTATGATTGTTCTGGTAATGTAAGTACGGACTGTTTTGCATCACCAAAATGGCGTCACACTGCGAATGTAAATTATATTGCAGGTGATTGGCGAGTAGGCCTTAAATGGCGTTACTACGGTGGCGTAGACTATGAAGGTGATGCAGATACATCATTAATTGAAAATGGTGGTATTGATTCTTACAACTTCATCGACCTTTCAGGTAATTACTCAGTCAATGAGCATGTAACGCTGACAGGTGGTATTAATAATATCTTTGATAAAGAGCCACCTATGGTTGGTAACACTATTTCGTCAAACGCGAATACAGTGGCCGGCTACTATGACACTTTAGGTCGTTTTGTACATATGAGTGTTAACCTTAAGTTCTAATGAACTGTTAATATTTTTCCCTACTAAGGCCAAGACATTATGTTTTGGCCTTTTTCTTTGTTGCATTAATTGTTTGTTTTTAGATCATAAAACGTAGTTTCAGTTTTTTGAGGAGCTTTTTAGCGACTCGCGCTTCCTAAAGTCAATCATACAAACCTTCTCATAATTCCAAAAATAACAATAATATCAGACGCGACGAGCTACTTATTTTTTTGTAATCGTTTAGGTTGTACACTGAGTAGATTACCAGAAAGTATCCCTTCTATGGCAAAGCTTATATGGAATGTGTAGCTGACAACTCTCATTGTCAAATTAAGCTTAGAAAAATAAGTATATATCCCAATTTATGTAAGTAATTACTAAAGTAGTTACAGTTTCAGTCTGAAGTCTTGTTCTAACGCATTGAAGTTGTTGCTTTAAATGTGGTTAAGAAAACGGCTCTGTTAAGAAGTTGCCAAATAAAACCTGATAAGTTAAATAATTATTAATATCTTGTTTATTTAATTTTTTTATTGTCAATTTAAACTTAAACGCTAAATTTTATGTTTGTATACAAAGTATAGTAAAAAGTAAATTTTTTGGTTTTTAATTAAGGAACTGTAAATAAAGGGCTGGATATTTTGTTTTTTTTGTTTATTATTCGTTTGTCGTAGTTCTATACGATGTAAATAATAAACAAGTAATAAACAAGTTTATGCAATATATAGCCACAGTAATAGTGGTCCAGGGAGAATCAAATGTTAAATAATCAAGTTTCAAAGGCGGTTCGTTTAGCTATCGCTTTTGGTGCAGCTTCAACAGCTGCGTTTTCAGCGTCGACAATTGCTGCGGAAGATGAAAGCGCAGAAAGTGTTGAACGAATTCAGGTTACAGGGTCTCGCATTAAAAGAACAGATATGGAAACGCCTGTTCCAGTTACTGTCATCGGTCGTAGCGATATCGTTCAAATGGGCGCGTTAAACGTTGCTGATGTTCTTAACCAGACTCCAGTTGCAATCGCAGGATCAGACCAATCTAACTCATCATTCAGTACTACAAGTGTTGGTTTGAATACGACCTCTCTTCGTAATCTAGGCGAATCTAGAACCTTAGTGTTAGTTAATGGTCGTCGATTTGTTTCTGGTGTTTCGCCTTCATCTGGTTATGCAGTGGATCTAAATGCTATACCAGCTTCTATGATTGAGCGTATCGAAATTCTAAAAAGCGCTTCATCAGCTATTTATGGTTCAGACGCTGTAGCAGGTGTTGTTAACATTATCACTCGTGATAATGTTGAAGGTATTGAGTTCAATGCTCAAACAGGTATTTCATCTGAAAGCGATCGTGAAAAGTACACAGTAAATATTACGTCTGGTAATAGCTGGGGAACTGGTAGTGTAACTGTAGCATTAGGCTATGATGACGATAAAGGTCTTAAGTCATCTGACAGAGACTTTTCAGAATTCGATGAAGCAATTCTTTTAGATGAAAACGGCAACGAATACGTTGATAAGGTTTTCTCTTCATACCCACCACAAGGCCGTGTAGGTGGTTATAATGCGGATGGTACTCCGTATACAGGTATCGGTGGTGGCCAAGCGTTCAACCGTGCTTCTGCTCGACAACTAGTAACTCCGCTTGAGCGTAAATATGCAGCAATGAATATCAAGCAAGAGATAAATGATGATATTCAATATTTTGCAGAAGTTAACTGGAATTCATCTAAAACTTACGATTCAACAATTGAACCAACACCATTCACAACTGACGATGTTTTCCTACCTTCACGTGGTGGCGTAGGTGGTATCTCTATGAGCAACCCTTTGGTTCCAGAGCTATTACGCCAGAACCTACTTGCTGATGGTTATACAATGGATGATAACATCCCTGCATTAGTTCGTCGTATGGTTGAATTTGGAGCACGCTCAACAGATCTAGAACGAGATACAATCCGAATTGCAACAGGTGTAGATTGGGCTATTAACGACTCATGGTCTCTGAACAGCTATGTTTCTTGGGGTAAAACAGATCAACGCCAAGAAAACGGTGGTCAAGTTAACGTAGAAAGAGCAGCGAAAGCATTCGATGTTATCAGAAATGCGGATGGTGATTTGCAGTGTGCTGACGAGCTAGCTGTTCTTCAAGGTTGTGTACCTTTAGACTTATTTGGTGCAGGAACTATCTCACAAGACGCTGTTGATTATGTAAAAGTGCCAGCAAAAACAGCAGGTCAAACAGAACAGTTTATTTTCTCAACTTCTTTAGTTGGTGAGTTACCTTTAGAGCTTCCTGGTGGCTTTGCAGGCATGGCAATGGGTTACGAACATCGTTTAGAGAAAGGTTCTTATAGCCCAGGTGATTTAGCGCAAACAGGTGCATCTAGTACTAATAAAGCAGATCCAACAAATGGTAGCTATTATTCAAATGATATCTATATTGAGACTATCCTTCCTGTACTAGATAACTTAGAAGTAGATTTAGCTGCTCGTTATGCGGATCATGAAATTGTTGGTGGCCAGACTACATGGAATGCTGGCGTGCAATACTCTCCAATTGAGACATTAAAACTGCGTGCTTCTGCAGCGACAGCTGTTCGTACACCAAATATCGCAGATTTATTTGGCGGTCGTGGTGAGACTTTTGCTAATGTAACTGATCCATGTAGTGGTGTTACAGCTTCAGATACAGGTAATGTTGCGACGAACTGTCTATCAATTCCTGAAGTTGCAGCACGTGTAGCGGCTAATGGTTCTTTTGAGCTTACTCAAATCGAAGCTCAAAGCACAGGTGGTACTGTCGGTGGTAACCCTGATGTTAAAGAGGAAACTGCAGATACATACAGCCTAGGTTTCGTTTGGCAAGTAACTGACAACCTATCTATGACTGTTGACTACTACGATATTTCAGTTGAAGATGCGATTTCAACTACGAGCCGTACTACAGTACTGAATCGTTGTTTCGATGTTGCCCCAGGTGAGTTTGATGCTTCTTGTCAAGGTAATGCACTTCGAGATGGTAATGGTGCTCTAACTGAAGTACATTCAGGTACAAGTAATGAAAACGACATCGAAACTTCTGGTATTGACCTTGAGCTAGCCTATAAGCTAGATACCGATATGGGTACGTTTGGAGCGAACTTACTTTGGAACCATTTACGTAAATATGATGTGACTGGTATCGAAAGTGGTGAAACAATTGAGTATGCAGGTCAAGTATTTACACCTGATAACCGCGCAAACTTAAACTTAACATACCTTCTTGATGACTTAAGTGTTTCGTGGCGTATGCGCTACTGGGATCGTTCAGTAGATAGTGTTGATGGTGGTAACTTCAACTACACTGACTTTACACCATTAGATAAGTATAACCATTTCCCGTCAGTGGTTTATCATGATCTTTCTGGCTCTTATGCAATTTCTGATAACACAGATATTACACTAACAGTTCGAAACTTATTTGATAAGCAACCTCCAGTTGCTAACCAAAGCTCATCTAGCGGCGGTACAGGTATCAATACAGTATCTGAAGCATATGACGTAACTGGTCAATACTTCCAGTTAAGCTTTACTACTAAGTTTTAATTTTAAATCTTAGTTACCTAAAACGGCTTTATTAACTTTAATAAAGCCGTTTTCTATTGCACATTTACAGCTCAATCACACTTCAATTCAAAGCTCTGAACAAACAAAAATTGAGTATTTAAATTACACTGCTAGAATGTAGCTAGTTATTTCTTTTTAATGGTCATGTTCTGAAAAGACTATTTATTTCTTACTTGTGTGTTGTAGCGCTTTTATTTTTTTGTACTTTTTTTACGCAAGCCGCACAAGGGGATAAACCAAAGCTCAAAGCGGGTATCGTCAATTACAACTTCTTCCCTTACCATACGCGTACAGAGGAGGGGCAATTCTCAGGAGTCATCGTTGGTTACAGTGATGAAATTGCTCGCCTAACCGATTCAAAGCTAGAGTATCAAGTGTTCGATAGTTTAGATCTTCTCCTCGATGCCCTACAAGCTGGAGAAATAGACTTTACGGTTGGTTTAAATAAAACTGAACAGCGTAAAAAGCATTTCTTATTTTCAGCTCCGTTCATGGAAGCACCTCAAGGTATTGTAGCCAACCAATCTATTGCCAATGATGCGTTAAAAAACTTGGCAAGTTTACGCTGGGTTTGTATAACCGGAAGCTCTCATTGTGAATATTTAGCACAAAATGGTGCGTTATTTATCAATCGTTTTATAAAACCCGAAGATGCCTTTGATAAAGTATCAGACGGTACTTTTGATGCTTTTTTGGGGGATTACTCGGTACTTTCCCATTATTTAAAAAAGCGCCCACAAAAGAACTTAAAAATAGTAAGCCCAATTTGGCTTGCCAGTGAAACACTTCATGTCATGTTTAACCAGCAGAAGGTCGTATTGAGAAACCAAGTTAATTCTTTACTTGCCTCTATCTCACCGACAACCAAACAGCTATGGGAAAACTCGGCAAGTGAGGAATATTTAGCATCAAAAGCCTATAGTCAGTTTAAGCGAGACTTTAACCGAATAGGGGGGGATGAAGAAACAAACCTATTACTGACATTTTCGTTTGTAGATGACTTATTTCCAGTCAATTCGACGAATAATAATGGTGAAGCAACGGGTTATCTAAACGATACTATGATGTTACTGGCACAGCGAAGTGGTATTCAATTTAAATATATTCCTGCTGCCAATAGTGATGAGTTGGCAAAGTTGTTTCTTGCTAATAAAATTGATCTTATTCCTACCATGACACCTGATAAGCTTGATCATGGTACTCTGATTGCTCTTCCTTCACATTATAGTTTCGAGATGATCTTGATTTCTAAACAAAGAAACAATGGTTCTCGCATTGGTTATCTTGATGTATTTGCAGATCCTAAACAGAAATTAATCACAAATAAACCTATCGAAACTGTCTCGTTTAACTCAGTCAAAACACTTTTCTATGCCCTAAGAAACGATACCATTGATGGGGTGATGTTACCGCAAAGTATAGCGGCTTATCAGCTTAACCAATTTTATATTGGTGAGTTTTATATAAACCCCCGATATCAATACACACAGCCTATTTATTTTTTAATCAATCAAAATTTGCCAGATTTTGCTACATTGCTTGATAGCTTATTTAAAACATTAACAAGTAATGATTTCACTCATATTGTAAATCGGCATGGGATTTTTAGTATTGAGAGAGGTTATGACAGGCAAACGGTTAATACGACAGCTATTTTGGTCTTAATATTGATTTTTGTCTCTATTGTGTACTTTATTGGCTGGCGCTACACCATCAATCGCGAAATAGCCAAGCGACAAAAAGCAGAGCAAGTCGCGTTGGAGAAGTTAAATTTCACCCAAAAGTTAATTGATGATTTACCTACAATGGTGGTGATACAAGATAAAGATCAAAAACGCCTAATGTGGAATAAGGCTTACCGCGAGAACTTTGCGCATTTATGGGATGAGCAAAAGCAATTCTTGCGCGATGATTTACCAGTTGTTAAAGACTTGATTGCACAAAACAAATATAGTTTAGACTCAGGAAAAGCTATTAATCAGCAAATTAAATATACCAACCGACAAGGAAAGCAGCTTGATTTGCTCTATACAAAGAAGCCTTATTTCGGAACTGATGAGCAATTGGCTGGAATTTTGACAGTTATAACGGATGTAACACAGCACCACAATTTACAACGAGAGACACAATCCGTGCAGCGTTTGTTACAAACGATAACAGATACGATTCCGGGCGGTGTATTTCAGTATGAGTATTATGATAATGGAGAGGGCTGCTATACCTATATAAGTAAAGGCGCACAAAGTTTACTCGGGATTACCTCCCGTACAGTCAACCAGCGTGGCATGACCGGTTGTATTTCACCGTATATTGATGATGTTGATCGTATCAAAATAGCCAAAGCGTTTAAGTCAGCCAGTAAATTAAATAAAATAATCGACATAGAATTTCGGGTAAATAACTTAGGTCAACAAATTTGGTGTCGTTACATTGCCAACGCTGAAAGTATGACTACTTCGACAAATGAAGGAATTCGTTGGAATGGAATTTTACTCGATATTAGCTTATTAAAAAGACAGCAAGCCGATTTAAGTAAAGCAAATCAATTAGCGCATCAGGCTGAGCTCGCAAAAAGCCGCTTTATAGCCACAATGAGCCATGAATTACGTACGCCAATATCAGGGGTTAATGGCTTTATTGAACTACTAAAGTCATCTACTTTAACAGATGAA
The DNA here is from genome assembly GCF_032716425.1 of Pseudoalteromonas sp. N1230-9. NCBI lineage: Bacteria > Pseudomonadati > Pseudomonadota > Gammaproteobacteria > Alteromonadales > Pseudoalteromonadaceae > Pseudoalteromonas > Pseudoalteromonas sp. N1230-9. Next base: position 2,230,843 of record NZ_CP090419.1, on the reverse strand, counting down.
CAATTCTATTTATTAGAGCACATCGATAGCTCTATTTCTAAGCTACTAAGCTTAGTGAATGATATCTTGTATTTTGCCAATACCAACTCCGGTAACATTGAATTAAATTATCAAGATGTAGATCTTGAATCACACTTGTGTCGTGTTTTTCGTGCTCATGAATACTTAGCAAAAGAAAAAGGTTTAGACTTTACGCTTTCTTGGCGAACAGCAGCTTATACATCTGCACAAATTGATGTAACTCACTTAATGCAAGTGCTTTCAAATGTTCTTAATAATGCGGTTAAATTTACTGAATCAGGTAGCATTAATTGTGACGTATTATTCGATAAACATAAATTAAAAATTGAGGTGTCGGATACGGGCACAGGAATGACTGCACAGCAACTTGCAGATATTTATACCCCTTTCGAGCAAGCTGATGGCTCCACACAAAGGCGTTATGGCGGGGCAGGGCTTGGACTTACATTGGCTAAGCAATTAATTGAAGCAATGAAAGGGGAAATTACGATTTCCAGCACTTTCTCAAAAGGGACAAATGTATATATTTCGGTTCCATTAACTAATGTATTCAAAGATAAAAGCCCATTACCATCCCTGTATTGGTCAGTATATAGTAATAACCGTCAATTACTTGATAACTTATCGACTATGGGTATTAACTATAATCAGCTATCTTGGCCGATTGATAAAAATACATTTACCAATACGCAGAACATCCTCATTGATGAGCAGTATATGCAGCAGTTATGGGGGGATGATTGGCAACAAGCTATACCGCACTCAAGCAACAGTTATATTATTGTCGCTATCTCTGGTGAGACAAAACCACAGGTAAAATGCTGTTGTCATACTTTGGGGGTTAGCCCTATATACCCAGATCTATTACGTGAACTGTTCAATAATGTTCATGCCAATACTCAATTTATTTCCTCAAAAGGCACGGGTAGTTTACATGGAAAGATTCTGATAGCTGAGGATAATAAAACTAATCAATTACTATTAGAAAAACAGTGCCAGAAGCTGGGTATAAAAGCTGTGATGGTCGAAGATGGTATTGCAGCATTAAATACTCTGCGTAATGGTCATTTTGATTTGTTATTGACCGATTGCCATATGCCACACCTAGATGGCTTTAAATTAACTGAGCAGCTTCGTGGCATGCCTGAGTTTAAATCCTTACCAATTATTGGGTTTACTGCTGATGACTCTCAAGAATGTCTTGATAAAGCTATGAAAGTAGGGATGAATTGTGTGTTATTTAAGCCATACAAACTTAACGAGTTATATAACAGGCTAGTAGAGTTTATTGATCTACAAAAAGACAAAAACCAGGTACAAGAAACGAATATAGAGTCATCGTTAACAGGAATAAAAAGTAAACAGCATTGGTTAAATGTTTTTGGGAATGAGGCAGATGCAAAAATGTTGGCAGATGTCTTTGTAAATAGCCTGCACATTGATTTAAGTACGTTAAACGAACAACTCGAAAATAGCGAATATAGTAAGATTTCTTCAACTATTCATAAGCTTAAAGGAGCTATCGTGATGCTTCAGTATCCAACACTCTCTGAGCTTATAGTGAATACAGAGCAAGAATTTAGCAAAAACCAAGACCCAGAAATTGTTCGAATGCTTATTGTACAGTTGAATGATATCGTGGATAAAATAAAAGAATGGTCTGAATAAAATAGATAAAGTTAGGGTATATAATAGATTATTTTATATTTTCCTCATATACTGGTTGAGGTTCTATATGTAACTTAACTTTTATAATAAAGAGAGCTTTCAATGAAAGAAATTCGATCTTTTGTAAAAACTGCGTCTTTAAGTGAGCTAGAAAAAGCAAAGCAACTTATTGATACAGCTATCGAGAAAAATACTCAACAGCAAGAAGCTAAAAAAGAAGTACTCGATCTTTTAAAAGAAAAAGGACTTACATTAGAAGATCTACAAGATGTGGTAGGCACTGATAAGCGCACAAAAGTAAAACCTAAATACCGCATTGAGTATAATGGTGAAATCGTTGAGTGGACTGGCCGTGGTAAACGACCTAAAGCATTCCAAGGTGTTGATTTAACTAAACACCTAGCATAATTTCACTTTAAAGATTGAAAAGGGAAGCGTATGCTTCCCTTTTTTGTCGCCATCATACTAGTATGAAATACACACTAAGACCTTATCAGCAAGAAGCCGTAGATAGAACCGTTGCACATTTTCGAAAGACAAATGATGCCGCGTTGATCGTGTTGCCCACGGGAGCGGGTAAAAGCTTAGTCATTGCAGAACTTGCAAGAATAGCCAGGCAAAAAATTTTAGTGCTCGCCCATGTTAAAGAGCTGGTTGAGCAAAATGCGCAAAAATATGCCAGCTTTGGTTTTAAGGCGAGTATCTTCTCGGCAGGTTTAAAGCAAAAATCACTGAGCGAACAAGTGACCTTTGCCAGCGTCCAGTCACTTGCTAGAAATACTGCACAGCTTGACGAAGCCTACTCATTATTAATTATTGATGAGTGCCACCGTGTAAGTGGCGATGATAAAAGCCAATATGGACAGGTGATCAGTGCCTTAAAAAAGCAAAACCCAAAACTCAAAGTGTTAGGGTTGACTGCGACACCATTTAGAATGGGTATGGGTTGGGTTTATCATCATCATTACCATGGATTTGTTCGAGGGGAGCAAACAGCACCATTCAAAAAGTGTATTTTTGAATTACCACTACGCTATATGATTAAACATGGCTATTTAACACCTCCTCATGAAATTGATGCTGCAATTAGTCATTATGACTTTGCTTCATTACCCAGTGACTCTTTTGGTCGCTACAGTGTTGAAAACATGAATGCACTGCTCAAGGACAGTACCCGGGCAACCAAAGCCATTATTAAACAAGTGATTGATTACAGCGAAAATCGCCATGGAGTGATGATTTTTGCAGCCACTGTTATGCATGCAAAAGAAATTGTTGGCTATTTACCTGCTGAGCAAACTGCGTTGATTACAGGGGAGACCGATAACAACGAACGCGACCAAATTATTACTCAATTTAAACAAAAACAGTTAAAGTTTTTGGTCAATGTGTCGGTGTTAACTACAGGGTTTGATGCTCCTCATGTCGACTATATTGCTATTTTACGTCCCACAGAATCAGTGAGTCTATACCAGCAAATAGTGGGTCGTGGACTGCGTTTAAGTGAAGGGAAAAAAAATTGCTTAGTCATTGATTATGCGGGGAATGGTTTTGATCTCTTTTACCCAGAAGTAGGCAGTAAAAAGGGACAAAGTGATAATGAACCAGTGCAGGTACTGTGTCCTGGTTGCGGTTTTGCTAATATTTTTTGGGGCAAAACAGACGATAGCGGTAAAGTGATAGAACATTTTGGGCGACGCTGCCAAGGGTTACTTGACGATGGAGACACACAAGAACAATGTGATTATCGCTTTCGCTTCAAAGAGTGTGAGCAATGTGGTGAGCAAAATGATATTGCTGCTAGACAATGTCAGTCATGCGGCGCAATGATGGCTGACCCTGATGATAAACTACGAGAAGCCCTTAATTTAAAAGATGCCTTAGTGCTTCGTTGTAGCGGGCTGTTAGCGAAGGCACTGCCAAATGGGCTTTTAAAAATAAGTTACTTTGATGAAGATGGCGCCAGCTGCGATGAGGTTTTTAATCTAGCGAATGATACTGGGCGATTTATTTTTAATAAACAATTTAAGAGACATAAAGAGGGAGCAGGCAGCAAAAAGTGGCAAACTGCTGAACAAGTTGAATCAGCGCAGCATCTATTAGTTGCACCCGATTTTGTGATAGCGCGTAAAAATAAGAAGTATGGTTGGAAGGTAGCTGAGAAATTGTTTGATTATGAAGGCAGCTTCAGAAAAGCAAATCAATTGTCACATTAGGGCTTTGCGCGATATTGCATCGCGCAACAAACTAAATTAATTAATCTTCAGCCATCAAACCCCAACCATCACCATAGCCATTATGACCGTTGGCAATGCTTTCAAGGTATTGTTCTGTCTGAGAAAGTAAGGTGTGATCTGGCACCATTTTAACGCGAGTAATCACTTCCCATACGCCAGTATCAGGGCATTTATTGAGTTCTGTACTCGGCGCTAACTCGTCACTTTCAATGGCCGTTGCAAACTTTTCTGCATCTGGCTTTTGCTCAAACAAAATATAAAAGTCGACTTCTTGTAAACAGTTTAAATCGACACCGGCAGCCGCAATTTCAGCTAATAATTGACCATTTTCATCGTCTGGGAAATGCATTTAATCGCTCATTCATTTTAAATCTAGTTATTGTTCGCTATTGTAGCGAAAATAATAGCGTTACGTGTACTAATTTTACTATTTCCATTATGTCAGTCATTATTTCACTGTGTTAAAATTAGTTTGTACTCATTTTCGCTTCAGGCATTTCAAAAAGGTAAGGATATTTTTTGTTCTCTCGGCATTTCTTTTTTGTCTTTTTACTTTTGTGCGCCGCTTTTAGCCATCCAGCTTTTAGTGCAGCAACAATCATAAAAGAATATAAAATTCAGGGACTCAGTGGTGAACTTGAAAAAAACGTTGAACTTTACGTTAACCAGTTAATCGATGAAAAAGCGTCAAAAGCACTTAAACGCCATGCAAAAAGTCAAGTTGAAACAAGTCTAAAAGCACTTGGCTACTATAAACCCGTCATTAAAATTAATTTCGACCAAGAAAAACAGCTTATTATTGTTGATGTGGAGCGAGGACCTGTTACTCGTATTGCAAATATCAATGTAACCATTAGCGGTGCGGGAAAAAGCGACCCCGAGTTTATGGTGGCAGTTAACAGCATTAAATTAAAGCAAGGTGATTTTCTAAATCATGGTAATTACGAAGCGGCTAGAAAGCGAATTGAAGGCCAGCTCCTTGAACTTGGTTACTTTGATGCAAAGTGGCACCAACACACATTAGCAGTGTCTTTGAAAAAAAACAGTGCAGATATCACGTTTAACGTAGACACAGGTCCTCGTTATCAATTTGGTGAAATTATTATTGGTAATGAGACACCCGCTGAGAAATATATTCGCTCGCTAGCGAGTTTTAAAAATGGCCAACCTTATAAATCTACAGACGTGTCTGATTATAACTTAGCGTTGTCGAGTACGCCGTACTTCGCCAGCGTTAGGGTTTATGCTGATATCGCCAATCGTAAAGATGAACATGTGCCTGTAAAAGTAGATGTCCTTCATAAACCAGCAAATAGTTATGAAGTGGGTGGTGGCTATAGTACTGATCTTGGGCCAAAAGTGCGTTTTAAATGGACAAAGCCTTGGATCACAAGTGATGGTCACTATTTAGAAAGTAATCTGAATGTGTCACAAAGACAACAAGATATTTCACTCGGTTATACCGTGCCTGTTGATGACCCTAATGACGACTTATGGCGTTTTTCTGTGGGTTATAAGTTAGAAGATGAGCTGACAAACGATGTTTACAGTAAAATTTTAACAGGCCAAATACAACGCCAATGGTTAACTGACGATGATTGGGTGCGTACCGCCTTTATTCGTCGTGATCGTGAAACTTATCGTATCGGTGATGAAGAGCAAAGCTCAAAAATGCTGATGCCAGGCATTAGTTACGCAAAAAAAGAAACCGAGGGTGGCACAACACCTTATGAAGGCTATCAATGGCTGATCTCCGCTGAGTTTGGTTTAAAGGATATGTTTTCGACCACCAATATTTTGCGTTTACAGTTGCAAAATGCATGGTTAACGACAGTGGCTGATCGTCATTTATTTTTCGTACGTGCTAATTTGGGAGCCATGTTAGTTGATGACATTGACGATGTGCCTTTCTCACTTCGCTTTTATGCGGGTGGTGATCAAAGCGTGCGCGGCTTTGCGTATCAGTCAATTTCACCTGAAGATGAAAATGGGCGTTTGATTGGCGGTAAATATTTAATGTCTGGGACCATGGAGTATAACTATCAGTTTGCCAAAAACTGGCGTGCAGCTTTGTTTGTTGATAGCGGTACAGCAACCAATGATTTTAGTGATCGAGTAGAAGTGGGGGCTGGTTTTGGTTTGCGGTATTTAACGCCAGTCGGACCGATTCGTATAGACCATGCATGGGGAGTGACAAAAGAGAGTAAAAGCACGCGTTTAAGTATTACCATAGGGCCTGAAATTTAATGACGAAGTTTAAAAAAATAACCTCAGTACTCACGGTAACGCTTTTAAGCATTGGCGTTTTACTTTTTTGTTTGCTATTCACCGCACCTGGTAATCACTTTATTGCATACTCAGCCAATAAGTTGGTGGATGGCTTAGAGATTAAGTTACCTTCAGGTCGTTTTTTATATAATGACCCATTTGATGTGCGCTATGAAAACCAGGCTATAAAGCTAGATGCTAAACAGCTCAAAGTTGATCTTTTTTGGTGGGGATGTAATGGCATCTGCCTTGATAATATTAGTGCGCAGAACATTGATGTAAATGTTAAAAGCCAACAAGCGGTCGCAGATCAACAACCACAACCCGCTCAAGAGCAATTACAACAAGATACCGCTCCCAGCGATGAGCAAATCACATTGCCGCTGAAAGTAACCGTTAAGCGTGTCGCAATTAATCAATTAACTTTAACGCATCCAAGTGCTGATGTTACTGTTGAAAAGCTAAACCTTTCTGCTGTTGCTGAGCTATCTGATATTCTCGTTGATGCGCTGAAAATTAATACTGTTACAGTGCAACTTCATGACGTTAAAGAACAGCCCAAAAGCCAGCCATTAACGGTACTGCCTGCATTACCAACTCTGGACTTAACTTTACCCCTTAATATACAGCTAAATACTTTAAATATCAGTAAAGTAGCGGTGACACCAGTAGCAGCCGAACGTGCTGAGGTTATTAACAATATTGCCCTTTCAGCGACCGCAAAAGGTCATGAAGTGAGAGTTGAAAAGCTTGACGCACAATACAATGATTGGCAGTTAAATACTGATTTATTTGCTGAACTTAATGCGCATAACTCAGTGCAAGGTCATGTTGCTCTAACTCACCCTAATCATCAGTTAAAACTTGATCTAACAGGGACGTTAGCTGATTTAAATGTGACGTTGCTAACAAAAGGACAGTACCCTTTGAACGTGGATGCGCAAGTCAACCTGCAAAAAGATAACTTTCCATTTAGTTTAACGGGTCGTGTGGATAAGTGGTCGCTGGACGCAGGCGCTGAACAACTAAATCTTTCAAAGCTTGATTTACATGGGCAAGGGCATGCAAACGATTATAAGGTTAAAGTTGATTTAATTAGCCAACTTGGCGCATATCCTCAGGTGTCAGTTAGTAGCCAATTGCAAGGAAGTTTAACAGGGGCAAAGCTTGAGCAACTAAAGTTAAATGCTAATGAAAGCCAAGCAATTATTCACGCATCGGTTGATTGGTCAAAAGGTGTAAATACTGAATTTAACGGCAAACTTGAACACTTAAAAGCACAGTATTTAACTGATGCTATGAGTAGTGATTTATCAGGTGGTTTCAAAGGATCATTTGGTTTAACAGGTACTGACTGGCAGTTGGCAGTCGAGAATACCACAATTAATGGTACCGTAAACGATGTACCTGTAAGTCTAGAATCAGACTTTAAACTTGATAGCAGCCTGCATGCGAGCTTCGATAAACTGCAACTAAAAAGTGGCAGTAATGAACTCGCTCTGTCTGGTCAAGTTGATGAAAGTTGGCGTGTTGATGGCAAGCTACGCTTAGATGCCGCCGAGCAAGAAATTTTACTCATGCAAGGCAAAGGGAATGCAGACCTTGTTATTCGTGGCGAGCGCTTAGCCCCTGTGGTTGATTTGAATTTAGCTCTTAATACCTTGAGCTATCAAGATCTTCAAATTGATGGATTAACACTTAAAGGTCAGTTCGACTATGCTGCCGACTGGCAAACAGATATATCGCTTATTCTAGATTCTGCAAACATCGCAGATAATAAGATTAATCAGGTAGAGCTCAATGTGACTGGTGACAAGGTTGATCATCATTTGAGGCTGCTTTTAGATGTGGATCAAGGAAAAGCATCTCTGGATATCAATGGGCAACTTAAAAAAGATAAATGGCAAGGTAGTTTAAGTAATATTTTAATTACCGATAATCATATACGTTTAACCACAGATAAAGCGATTAAAGCAAATGTCGATATAAATACGCTCGACTTTCATATTGCTGATCATTGTTGGCAAAGTGCAAGCTCAAAGCTTTGTGTTAATACACTTCAGCAGACTAAGCAGCTTGGTCAGCTAAATGCGCAGTTAGCAGCGTTATCATTCCCAGAGTTTAACCGATTTATACCTGAGAATATTAAAGTCAGCGGTTCAGCAAACGGCGAGTTTGTGGCTAATTGGGCTGATGGCGCGCTTAAAACATTGCGTGCCAATATGAGTACTAGCGAACTTGCAGCTACACTGATAGATGACGCAAGTGTCTATAAACTGCCTATTGAAGAGCTTAACTTGTCGGCGATGAGTGATGCCAGTATTGGCAAATTAGAGGCCACGCTTGACTCTTCGGTACTTGGTAAAGTGACGTCACACATTAATATCGACGATATACAAGCTAATCAAAATTTATCTGGTGAGCTAGAAATTGAAAAGATCTTGCTGACAAATATTCAGCCGTTTATTGGTTCGCTTGAGCAACTAACCGGAGAAATTAAAGGCAAGTTGAACGTTGCAGGCACACTGAAAGAGCCTTTGCTAAATGGTGAGTTAAATATCGAACAAGTTAACTTAGATGGTGCGACTTTACCCGTTTCATTGCAAGATTCGCACGTTGATATTGCATTTAATAACCAAAGCGCAGAGATCACTGGCAAGCTGAAAGACGCAGAAGGTGGTTCACTCAATTTGTCGGGTGATATTGATTGGCAAGCTGAGTTGCCAGATGTGAATGTGAAACTAGAGGGGAATGAGTTTTTCGTTCGTGCGCAGCAAGATGTCACATTTAAGGTCTCGCCAGAAATTACTATGTCATTAAAAAATCGCGCATTTAATTTAGATGGTCAGGTTGTTGTGCCATGGGGCAGAATTGAAATAGAAGAGCTTCCCGAAGGTGCTGTGCAAGTGAGTGATGATGAAGTCATTGTAGATATAAAGCAGCAACAAACTGAAAAAGCCCCGTTTGATTACGCTATTAATTTGAAGCTTTTAGTGGAGAATGATGTACGTATCGATTCATTTGGTCTCAAATCAAAAGTAGCAGGTGATATAAATATTAGTATGGATCAAACCACTCCTATGATCGCAACGGGTGAGTTAAATCTAATCGAAGGTACTTATCGTGCATTTGGTCAAGACTTGCAAATTCGTACAGGGCAGGTTGGTTTCAGTGGTTCGATTGATAAACCTTATCTCAATATTAAAGCAATTAGAAATCCAGAAAACACTTCAAATGGGGTTATTGCGGGGATCACGTTAACGGGGAATGTTGAGCAGCCCTCCTTGAAAGTTTATTCAGAGCCTGCCATGGACCAAGCACAAGCACTGGCGTATCTTTTGAATGGTCAACCGCTAGACGAAGGGGATAGTTCAACGGATGCAATGCTTACGCAACTTTTACTAGCTCAAGGGGTGAACCGTAGTGAAGGGGTCGTTTCTAAAATAGGAGAAAGCTTTGGTTTATCTGATGTCAGCTTGAGCTCAAAAGGCAGTGGCGATGATACTAAAGTAGAAATTTCGGGCTATCTAACCCCAGGTATACAAGTAAAATACAGTGTGGGAATTTTTGACTCGTTAAGTGAGGTGGCTGTTCGTTACCAACTGTTGTCGCAACTGTACATAGAAGTAACCAGTGGGCTCTATCAAAATGTTGATATTCTCTATAAGTTTGATTGGGACTAGTCTCTCTTAGCATTTTTGTACACTTTTACTTGCGTAATAAAGCAGAAGTTAATAGGCTGAGTTGTCAACAACTTAAAAGATAATAACAATGAAACTAACTCTATTAACGGTGTGTTTTAGCACACTTTTATCTGTCTCTTTACACGCTGCTGAGCAAGTTGAAAAGCGCTCGGCAGCAGATATCATTAAAACGGCTGATAAGTCACAGTGGCGAACAGTATCAGCAAACAACATTCTCAAACTCACCTTACCGACTGGGGCTGCGTATATAGAGTTAAATGAAATGCTCGCGCCGAAGCACGCAGAAAATATGAAGCTGCTCGCCAGAGAAGGTTTTTACAAAGGCTTGAATGTCTACCGCTTTGTTGAAGGTTTTGTCGCGCAAGGGGGAGATTCAAGTGAAACAAAAACACCCAAAACAGCAAAAACAGCACTTCCCGCCGAATTTTATTACCAAACAAAAAAACCGTTATCCATTACTCAGCTTCAAGACCCTGATGGTTATGCCACAAAAACAGGCTTTTTAAATGGTTTTGCTGTTGCTCAGAATGAAGCGCAAACACAAACTTGGCAGGCTCATTGTCCTGGTATTTTTGCGATGGCACGCGATAATGATGTCAATAGCGGCGGAACCGAATTTTATGTGACGATAGGTAACGCGCAGCGTTATTTAGACCGAAACACAACGGTGTTTGGCCGTGTTCTGGAGGGGATGGAGCATTTTAACTTGTTGAGTCGAACGCCCACAAAAGGTGAAGTATTTAACCCAATCACTGACATGCAAGTGTTAGCTGATATTAGTGAGGAAGATACAAGCCAATTTAGAGTAATGAAAACTGACTCGTCGTCATTTGTGGAACTCATTGAGGCGCGTAAAAACCGGATGGGCGAATGGTTTGTGCAAAGTGCAAATTATATTGATGTATGTGCCATGCCTATTCCTACAGAGCGAGTTAAATAACCCTCTATTCAAATTCTCTTGAGTGCGTTTAATTCTCGCGCACTCAAGTAGTTTGGCTATAAATTGTTTGTTACAATACTCAGTCTAAAAGTAGATAAATATAAGGGTATCGGGTGGTTAACCTAGGTCCGCTGTTCGGCGAATTAAAAACATGCTTACGCAAAGATCAATTCATCCTCAAAAAACGCCTGCATGGCATCAAAAAAATCAACGATGAAACAAAGCAAGCGAACATAGCGCAAAAAATCGCAGAAGATATTGCCCGCTCGCAGCAATTACGTGTTCAGCGTGTAGCAGCCTTACCAACAGTAACTTACCCTGAACAGCTGCCTGTTAGCCAAAAGAAAGAGGATATTAAACAGGCGATTGCCAATAACCAAGTGGTGATCATTGCAGGTGAAACCGGCTCAGGTAAAACGACACAAATACCGAAAATGTGCTTAGAGCTAGGCCGTGGGGTTGAGGGTTATATTGGTCATACACAGCCACGGCGTTTGGCCGCTCGTAGCGTTGCCAACCGTATCGCAGAAGAGATGCAATGCGAGCTTGGTCAGCAAGTCGGTTTTAAAATTCGTTTTAGTGATCAGGTTTCAGACAACAGTTATATCAAGTTGATGACCGATGGTATTTTACTGGCTGAAATCCAACAAGATCGTTATTTAAATCAATATGACACGATTATTATCGATGAGGCGCACGAGCGTAGCCTTAATATTGATTTTATTTTGGGTTATTTAAAGAACTTATTACCAAAACGCCCCGACCTCAAAGTCATTATTACCTCGGCAACTATCGATCCTGAGCGATTCTCGAAACATTTTGATGACGCGCCGATAATTGAAGTATCGGGACGTACTTTCCCTGTTGAAGTACGTTATCGCCCAACCACAGATATTAATAAAGACGAGATGGAAGCCGATGGCGACCAGTTGCAAGGCATTTTTGATGCCGTTGATGAGCTGTGTGAAGAAGGCCCCGGTGACATCCTAATTTTTATGAATGGTGAGCGTGAAATTCGCGATACAGCTGATGCGTTATCAAAGCGTAACTTAAAGGGCACCGACGTATTGCCTTTATATTCGCGACTCTCGAACGCCGAGCAAAACCGTATATTTGCCCCGCATTCTCGCCGCCACATTATTTTAGCGACAAATGTAGCCGAAACATCACTGACTGTACCAGGTATTCGTTATGTTATTGACCCAGGTACTGCACGAATTAGTCGTTACAGCTACCGTACTAAAGTACAACGCTTACCAATAGAGGCAATCTCACAAGCCAGTGCCAACCAGCGTAAGGGCCGTTGTGGTCGTATTGAAGCGGGTATTTGTATTCGCTTATACAGCGAAGATGATTTTAATTCACGACCAGAATTCACTGACCCAGAAATTTTACGTACTAATCTAGCCTCGGTTATTTTGCAAATGCTTGGTCTTGGGCTAGGGGACATGCAGCAGTTTCCGTTTGTACAAGCGCCAGACAGTCGTAACATCAATGATGGTTTAACCTTACTCGAAGAACTTGAAGCAGTTAAACCCGCTAAACGCCACAAACAAACAGAATTAACTAAATCAGGACGTAGTTTAAGTCGATTACCTGTTGATCCCCGTTTAGCAAAAATGGTGCTTACAGCGGATGGGCTTGGCGCTCTTCGCGAAGTAATTATTATTGTCGCGGCACTGTCAATTCAAGACCCGCGTGAGCGACCGCAAGAAAAGCGTGGCGCAGCCGATGAAAAACATGGCCGTTTTGATGATCCTGATTCAGACTTTATTGCGTTTTTAAATCTGTGGAATTACCTTGAAGAGCAGCAAAGTGAGTTAAGCAATAGTCAATTCAGAAAGCTGTGTCAAAAAGACTTTTTAGCTTATATGCGAATTCGTGAATGGCAAGATATTGTTTATCAGCTTTCTACTGTGTGTAACGAAATGGGCATGAAAGCCACGACGAACGTAGCTGACAGCGATCGTATTCATCAGTCGCTATTGAGCGGTATGCTAAGTCATATTGGCTTTAAAGACGAAAAACAAGTGTACAAAGGTGCACGTAATAGTCAGTTCCATATTTTTCCAGGTTCAGCGCTATTTAAAAAGAGTCCTAAATGGATCATGGCTGCAGAGCTGGTGGAAACAAGTAAGCTGTACGCTCGTATCAATGCCCGTATCGACCTGAAGTGGGTTGAGGGCTTTGCGCAGCATTTAGTCAAGCGCAGCTACAGTGAGCCACATTGGGAGAAAAAACCAGGTGCTGTTATCGCCTTTGAGCAGCAAACATTATATGGTCTACTCATTGTTAATAAGCGTCGTTGTGTATACAGCAATATTGATCCTAAAGTAAGCAGAGAGCTGTTTATTCGCAGCGCTTTGGTTGAACAAGAACTTGGTCAAAATGAAGGCTTTTTACAGTACAACCAAGAGCTAATTGACGATATTCAGGTGCTAGAGAATAAGTCTCGCCGTCGCGATATCCTCGTTGATGAGCAAACACTGTATGAGTTTTACGACAAAAAGATACCTGCGGATGTAAATAATCGTGCCGCGTTTAATAAATGGTGGAAGGGACAAAAGCAAAAAGATAAACGCTTTTTGCATATGTCACGCGATGAGCTAATGCAGCATGGCGCTGATCATGTCACCGAGTTTGATTACCCCGATACATGGCAACAAGATAATTTATTATTGCCGTTGACCTATCATTTTGATCCAGGGCAAGCGGTTGATGGTGTAGCGGTTCAAATTCCTGTTGCGTTACTTAACCAAGTTCAAGAAATCGGCTTTGATTGGCATATCCCTGCGTTTAGACATGAACTTATTTGCGCATTAATTAAGTCATTGCCAAAAACACTACGCCGTAATTTTGTACCAGCCCCAAACTACGCCGATGCTGTACTTGCGGCAATTGAGCCAATGCAGGGCAACTTACTTGATGTCATAAGTATGCGTTTATTGCGTATGACAGGGGTACGCGTTGACCCTGATGCTTGGGACTTAACAACGCTCGCGCCACATTTACGTTTACAGTTTGAAGTACGTGATGAACACGATAAGTTACTTGCTCGTGGGCTAAATTTAGAGAAGCTGAAAGCGCAATTACAAGGTAAAGTAACCGATACTTTATCGAAAGTAGCTGATAAAGGCATAGAGAAGACGGACTTAACACAGTGGAGCTTTGGTGAATTACCTTCTTCCTATGTTAAAAAGCAAGGTCAATATGAAATCAAGGCGTTTCCTGCTTTGGTTGACAAAAAAGACTCCGCAGCCGTTGAGCTATTTGATAACGAACAAAAAGCACAACAAGCCCATCAACAAGGCTTGCGTCGTTTAGTGCTTTTAAATGTGCCATCTCCGATTAAATACTTACAACAAAACTTACCAAATAAGTCGAAACTTGGTTTGTACTTTAATCCGTTTGGTAAGGTCAATGACTTAATTGATGACTGTATTGCGGCCGCTGTTGATAGCTTACTAATTAAGTACGGCAATATTCGTACTGAGCAGGCGTTTGAACAAGCCAAAGAGAAAATTCGTGGTGAGCTTGGCGATACGGTTGTAGAAATTGCCACGCAAGTTGAGCAAGTGTTAAGTATTGCTCATGGACTTAATAAGCGCATGAAAGGGCGTGTTGATTTAACCATGATCACAGCTCATGGTGATATTAAAACACAGCTGCAAAGTTTAGTTTTTAAGGGATTTGTTAGTCAACATGGCGCAGCTAAAATGACTGACTTAATTCGATATTTGAAAGCAATAGAGCGACGTTTAGAGAAGTTGCCTGTTGATCCTAATCGTGATCGTTTATGTGTTCTTGAGCTTGAAAAAGTGGCTGAGCAATATCAAAAACTTGCTAATAAAATTCCAAAGGGGATGCCAATACCACAAGAGATTGTAACGCTTTTTTGGATGCAACAAGAATTACGCGTTTCTTTATTTGCACAAACATTAGGGACGCCTTATCCTGTATCTGCAAAGCGAGTTTTAAACGCAATTAAAGAATCTGAGTTATAATTCATTATAGGCGTGTATGTGCAATAAAGTTTGCGTTGTTGCACACATAAACCACAGACATTAACTAAGGAGGTCATGTGGGCATTGAAAAGGAAAAACCGATTGCTGTTCCCGAGCGCTCACAAAGAAAGCAACAGCTTGAAATTTTAGTTGTGGATGATGAGTATTTTAATTTCGAAATGCTCAAAGCATCACTGGGCCTCGAGTTTTCTTTAAGCTATGCAAACTCAGGCACGACCTGTTTATCGTCTGCTATTGCTGATCCGCCAGATGCAATTCTACTAGATGTTTGTATGCCAGGGCTGGATGGCTATGATACATGTCGGCTATTAAAAAACACACCAGAAACTGAGCAAATTCCAGTGGTTATGGTGTCGGGTTTAGAGTCAGAGCTTGAGCAAAAAGCAGGCTTTGAGGCTGGTTGCGACGCTTATGTGGTAAAACCTTTCTCTGTGAAAACACTCATTGAGAAAATAAAAACAGTGGTTTAGGAAGGATTATTTATGTTTCATGATGAAAAACGCGATTTTAGACGTATGCAAATCCACACACCTGCAAAACTCATCCCTTTAGAAAGTGGGAATGAAATAGAGGCAACATGTACAGATTTAAGTGCCACAGGACTTGCAGTCAACCTTGATGACGTAGTGGAAGTAGGTAGCATGTTCCGCGTGCTTATTGCTTCAACGAGCACGTCAATTACATCATTTGATGCAACAGCCAAAGTTATTAGAGCAACGAAGGAGCCTGATGGCTCCTTAAGTGCAGGGCTTGAAATTATCAGTTTTAACTAGTGCCTAGTAAACTTTACATATCAAGCCTTTTAGATAAAAACCTTCTGGGTAGCTGCCAGCAATAGGGTGGTCAGCTGCTTGGTTTAATCGCTCCATGATGAGCAGCTCTTTTCCTGCATCGAGGGCTGCATCAGCCACGACTTTTTGAAATAAATTCTGTTCCATTAAACCAGAACACGAGAAAGTGAGTAATGTTCCACCTGGTTTTAGAATTTGCATCGCAATCATATTGATATCTTTATAACCACGACATGCACCGGTGAGCTGTGCTTTATTATCGGCGAATTTAGGTGGATCCATTACAATGGTATCAAATAGTTTACCTTCATCACGGTATTGGCGTAGTAACTTAAATACATCTTGCTTAACAAAGTCGACTTTATTTAGATCAAGGTTGTTATGCTCTACATTACGCTTAGCTGTATCAAGTGCAGGTTGTGATACATCAACATTGGTCACATGTTTACAGCCGCCTCGTAAGGCATAGAGCGAAAATGTGCCCGTGTAGCTAAAGCAGTTGAGAACGGTTTTATCTTTAGAAAAGCGTTCAAGGGCTGCACGGCTATCACGTTGATCTAGGTAAAAGCCTGTTTTATGACCTTCTAAAATATCTACTTCAAGCTTTAGTCCATTCTCTTCAATAAGCACAGGCTCAGTAGGGACGTTACCCCAAAGCACGCCTTTTATTGGATCTAACCCTTCTTTAGTACGCACGTCTACATCAGAACGCTCGTAGATATCAGAACCTGGAAAAATGGCCATTAACGCCGCTACAATCTCGCCTTTATGACGCTCAGCACCTGCACTCAGTAATTGGCATACTAGTACGTTATCAAATTTGTCGATGGTGATACCAGGTAGATAATCAGACTCTGCAGCACATAAACGAAAGCCTGTTAGGCCACCTTCGCTGATCACTTGCTGGCGTGCATCATAAGCACGGCGAAGACGTTTTTCGAAGAAGGCTTGGTCTATAACTTCGTGTTGGTCAAAGCTCCATACACGTGCGCGTATTTGTGATTGTGGGCTATATGCCGCTATTGCGAGAAACTTACCGTCATTATCATAAATAGTAACCGTATCGCCTAGCCCTGGTTTACCTTTTACTTTTTTGATGGCTTTAGAGAACACCCAAGGGTGCTTTCTTTTTAATGATTTTTCTCGTCCAGCTTGTAGGTAAATAGCAGATGACATAGGGATTCTCGCGTCAAATAAAAGGGGGCATAGTTTAATGAAGCACCGGCAAACATACAATGAATGTTTTGAACAAATCCAGTAACCACGGTAAAGTAAGCATAATTTCAATCAGTTAATGGTAACAGCCGCTTTATGCAGCCAAAAATAGACTTTGCAGAACTGGAAACTCAATGTCGAGATTTTATTTTATCTTTACTTCATGCCGATGTGGCACACGATATTAGCCATGTTGAGCGAGTGGTGCGAGTTGCAAAACAGTTATGCATTGCTGAAAAGGCCTGTATGGAGGTCGTTCTACCGGCTGCATGGTTACATGATTGTGTAGCGGTGGCAAAAAATCACCCTGATCGCTCAAAAGCATCGACCATGGCGGCGGATAAAGCGTTAAGCTTTCTCAGCTCGATAAATTACCCAGAGCAATATTTCAATGCGATTCACCATGCTATAGCGGCACATAGTTTTAGCGCAAATATTGCTGTTCAAAGTGTTGAGGCACAAATAGTACAAGATGCAGATCGAATGGACGCACTCGGTGCTATTGGCGTTAGCCGCTGTATGAAAGTGGGCGGCTCTATTGGCCGCTATCTTTACCATAAAGATGATCCATTTTGTTTAAATCGCGAGCCAGACGATGGCAAATATACCCTAGATCACTTTTTTATAAAGCTATTACACATCAGTGAGAGCATGAATACCCCCTCCGCGAAAGATGAAGCGAATAGACGAACAGAGTATATGCAGGCCTTTTTAGCGCAGCTTAAATCAGAGATTGGAGAATGACAATGGCAGTTCCTTTGCTAAACGGGGTGGATCATTGCCACTTAAATGTTGATGATTTGGCGCGAGCGGTAACATGGTATCGAGAAGTGTTGGGTTTTTCTGTGGTACCAGAGCTTGCGTTTTGGGATGAGGGAAAAGGCCCATTAACGCTTGAAGATCAAGCAAAAACGATTCGTCTGGCGTTATTTGAAGCATCAGGAAACAGTAAAGGCATTGCTTTTAGTGTAAACGCAGCGCAATTTCTAGCATGGCTTTCGCATCTATCAAAGTTCGATATTAAAACGGTGATCGCTGATCATGACGTGACTTATTCTATGTACTTTAAAGACTGTGCTGGCAACAGCCATGAAATCACCTCTCATGATTACGAGGGGATTAAAAAAGGTCTTGAATAAGACCTTTAAACCGTCTTTTAGCGAGAATAAGTATTTTTAATTTCGATGATAGAATCAATTTGACCAATAAATAAATCGATGAGTTGTGGGTCAAAGTGTTTGCCTGATTCCGTTTTTAGTAGCTCTACCGCTTTTTCAACTGGCCAAGCGTCTTTATAAGGGCGCACAGAGGTGAGTGCATCAAATACATCAGCAATACTCACTATTCGGCCTTCAATACTGATCTCTTCTCCTTTTAAACCATACGGATAACCTGTTCCATCCCATTTTTCGTGGTGCTCAAGAGCAAGCTTGTGCGCGAGTTGTAACAGGGGAGAGGTTGAGTTTTCAAGTATTTTTGCACCAATGATCGCATGTTGTTTCATATGCTCAAACTCTGTGGCATCTAAACGACCTGGCTTTAACAGTACCGAATCAGGGATGCCAATTTTTCCAACATCATGCATGGGAGCTGCTTGCCTTAACTGCTCTGCTTGGTATTCACTCATGCCATATGCTAATGCGAGGACTTTACTATAACGACTCATACGAGCAATGTGCTCACCCGTGTCGGTATCTTTATATTCAGCAGCACGACCCAGACGATTAATAAGATCAATATGCGCTAATTGAAGTTGTTCAGCTTGAATAAGTGATAAGTGTGTTTTAACTCGTGCACGCACAATAGCAGGGCTAATTGGCTTGGTGATGTAATCAACTGCGCCTAACGCAAATCCTTCAGATTCGTCTTGCTCGTGTGCAAGTGCAGTCACAAAAATAACAGGAATATGCGCAGTGTGTTGATTAGACTTTAAAACCTTACATACTTCAAAACCATTCATATCAGGCATCATGATATCGAGTAAAATAAGTTTGGGTGGTTCATTTTCAATGAGTTGTAAGGCTAATTCACCCGATTTTGCAAATGACAACCTGTAATCATTGCCAAGAACTTCACGCATCACTTTTAAATTTGCAGGTTCATCGTCCACGACGAGAATTCTTTCACGTTCAGAAATGTGGCTCATGATAACTCCTTATGTTCAGTGATACTTTGTTTTAAACTTGCTAATTCAGTGTTGGCTGCATCAAAGTCGAAATTATCGAAGTGTTTGCAAATGTCAGCAACGGTTTCTTTATACCTAGGCGGTGCTAAAGCGTACACTTGACTGAGTAGCTCATCATCTATTTCAGCATGCTCTGCTTGCGTTTGTAATGTATCAATTAAAGGTAAAAAATCATCGATAGCTACTTCATCATCTAATTGATTATCGGTGTTATCGTCCTTCGTTTGTTCAACCATTGCCAAAAGGGTCTGCCATTCTGTTTCGCACGCTGCTAGTTGTGATTGAGCTTGGCTATGATCTATTGCTTTTTCTACTTGAGACAGTAAATATACTAGATTCGTTAATGTTAAGTTTCCTGCAACACCTTTTAAAGTGTGCAAAATCATTTGCCGCTCTTTTTTATCCAGTGTGGCTTCTTTTAAACGTAGAACACTGCTTTTATGATTAGCAAGGAATGCACTTATTTCAGTATTGAGTTTTTCCTTGCTGCCCCACATTTGAATGCCTTTCGCGTAATTAATATGCTGTTTTTCTAGTTGTGTACTTTGATTTGAAATTGCATTGATCTCAAGACCAAGCACCTTGGCTATTTCGTGATTTACTTGTTGAATATCGACAGGTTTATTTGCAAAACCGTTCATGCCTGCCTGTTTAGCCGTTAGCTTATCTTGCTGTAAAACACTGGCTGTGAGGGCGATTATCGGTGTCTTTTTATGCTGTTTTTGTTGTTCAATGTCGCGAATTCTTTTAGTGGCAGTGATGCCGTCACATTCAGGCATATGAATATCCATTAAAATGACATCAAAACTCTGTTGGGTAAATAGCTCAATAGCTGCTAAGCCATCACTGGCAGTGGTGACGGTATGTCCTGACTGAGAGAGCAAAATATTAAGTAACTCAACATTTTGTTCTATATCATCAACAACCAGTATACGTAGTGGCGGTAGCGTAAGTTGGTTGTTACTCAGTTTATCTACTTTATCAATTTCACCTTCGCTCAGTGCTAGCGTAAAGAAGAAACAACTACCTTTTCCTTCAGTGCTGACAGCACTAATCGTTCCGCCCATAAGCTCGACGAGCTGCTTACTGATTGTTGTGCCAAGGCCTGTCCCACCAAAACGACGGGTCATAGTGCCATCTGCTTGTTCAAATGGCTGAAATATTGCTTTTAGTCGGCTTTTTGCGATGCCGATACCGGTATCTTGAACCTCAAAAAATAGGTGTTCATTTTGAGTTTTACTAACACTAATAGTAACAGAACCTGATTCTGTAAATTTGATAGCATTGCCTATAAGGTTGTTTAATACTTGGCGTAAACGAGCCTCATCACCTATGTATACTGGTGCAATATTGTCCGCAATTCTTAAATCAAGTAGCAGGTTTTTTCTTTTTGCCTCAAGCCAAAAGGTTGAAACAATATTGTCGAGTAGGGCTTGCAGATTGAAATGTTCGTAGTGTATGTCAAGTTTGCCTTTTTCTAGCTTGGCTGAATCGAGTACATCATTGAGTAAATGTAATAACGAACGTGCTGAGCTATTTACGGTCACAATATGTTTTTGCTGCTCTTTATTAAGTGGGCTGTCCATTAATATATCGCTAAAACCGATAATTGCGTTCATCGGTGTACGGATCTCATGGCTCATATTTGCCATGAAAGATTGCTTGGCCTGTGCAGCGGCTTCTGCTTCATGTTTCGCTTGCATAAGGGATTCTTCATACTCATGGCGATCTGTAATGTCTACAAGTACACCATCAATCCATTTTTCATCAGCACCGGCGGTTTCGTTGATAGAGCCTTGATCTAGAACCCATACTGTTTTACCACTGCGGTGACGAATACGATATTCAACAGCGTATTGATTATTTCTAGCAATAGCTTCGGCCATTACTTCTGAAATATGAGCTTCGTCGTCTTTATTGATGATGTCTGAAAAAGTAATGGCTTGAGATACAAACTCTTGGTGGCTATAACCTGTTAAGTCCATAACTCTTGGACTTATAAACAACATACTCCAATGATCGTCTAATAAACAGCGAAAAACAGCGCCAGGCGTGTTATTCATTAACGTGCGATATTGCTGTTCTTTTTCCTCTAAACTCTTTTGTAGCGCGCGCTGCTGTGTTAAGTCGGTTATGAAGCCTACGAATAATGTTTCTGCATCGGGTTGCTTAGCTTCGCCAAGGCCCAAGCGAATTGGAAATTGGTGGCCATCTTTATGTTTTGCGCATACTTCTCGATTCACACCGATGACTTTTTTCAATTCATGATTTGCGCTGTTAGATAAAAAGCCATCATGTTGATTGGCAATATCGTCATTCATGAGCATGTTAACATTTTTGCCTAGTACCTCTTCTTGTTTCCAACCAAAAATACTCTCTGCTGACTTATTAAAGCTCAAGATAATGCCTTTAATATCTATTGTTACAATACCATCTATAGCGGTACTTAATATGGCATCTAAGCGAGACTCCTCTGCTGATTTTTCAGCTAACAGCATGCGATAGCGGATCATTCCGTTAATAATTCCGACGATAGCGGTGAGTAATACGGTTGCAAATGAAACACTGACGGCAATGAAAATCAGGTGTGAGTTATCTTCATTTTCAGAAAGAAAGGGTGAGGTTGCGACAAAACGTGTGGCTGCCATTCCCATATAATGCATTCCCGCAACGGCCAAGCCTAAAATGGTGGCGCAGATGACACGGTTTTGTAATTGACTGAGACGCTTCAAATGATCTCTTAAATGAAAACGGGCATACAAACCAATAAAAGAGAGTAGCACAGCTACAACGATAGAGGCAGCAAACCATAGTGGATCGTAACGAAGCAAAGGGCTTAATTCCATTGCTGCCATACCAGTGTAATGCATCGTGCCAATGCCAGCACCTAACAGTACAGAACTTATCAGTAGCTTTACGGTATGAGGAATATGGCTGACATCTTTGTTACGTAAAAAAGACATACCTGTGTAACACGCTAAAAAGGCAGGTACAAATGAGAAGAAGGTGAGCCCCGGAGAGTAGTTTATTTTAGTACACAGCGAAAAAGCCAGCATACCAATAAAATGCATACTCCAGATACCACCGGAGAGTATTAATGCGCTGGTTGCATTACTTAACTTTTTATAAGAGTCAAAGCGAGTTCTGTCTGCTAGATCAATTAGGTGGAGTGAAAAATAAGCGGCAAATATAGCCGTTGCGATTGAGAGGATGACCAAGCTGGGATCATAAACACCACTAATAATTAAGTTTGGATTTTGGTCAGTAATAAAAAATTTCGCTAGCATAATAACTCTACATCGCCGCATGTAATTACAGTCTAATACAAATCTACATGAATTTAGAGAAAAACCTACTACACAGGTACGTAGGTTTTATTTCATTAGCTATATTTAATTAACAGTTGTGTAGTTATAGGTCCTTTATGCGTAGAACTGAGCAGACATTAGTAGAGCAAATGCACATAAACGATGTTGAAATTCAGCATCGAATGAGCCTTCTTGGTCTTACCTCGCAGAGTCTTAAATCTTTGAGTAATTATAAGGCAGTGATTGAGTCATCAATTGAGAATATGGTGAATGAGTTTTACCAAAAACAAACCGAAGTCGACGAAATATCTTTACTGATTGGTGACGCGGATACACTGACTAGGCTAAGAGATGCGCAGCGGCAATACATCATTGATTTATTTTGTGGTCAGTATGAGAACGAGTATGTAAACAACCGACTGCGTATTGGTATGGTGCATAAACGAATTGGTGTTGAGCCCAAGCTATACCTTTCGGCAGTGTGTACGCTCAAAGAAATAATTTTTAAGGTTTTGCGAACAACAATAACAGATCAAGCTGAGCTTAGCCTAACTTTGCAAACAGTTGATAAATTGATTTACTTTGATACCACGCTGGTTTTCGATACTTATATTGATAGTCTTGTCGGTGAAATAGAAAATGCAAAACGCCGCACTGAGGTTTATGCCAAAGGGCTTGAAGAAAAGGTGGCACAGCGCACACAAGAGCTTGAAAAGTTAGCGAAGTTAGATCCTCTAACCAATCTATATAATCGCAGAGTAATGCAAGAGCTGTTGCAGCGAGACCTCGCCAGAGCCAGACGACATAAATTGC
Source organism: Pseudoalteromonas sp. N1230-9 (assembly GCF_032716425.1). Classification (NCBI taxonomy): domain Bacteria; kingdom Pseudomonadati; phylum Pseudomonadota; class Gammaproteobacteria; order Alteromonadales; family Pseudoalteromonadaceae; genus Pseudoalteromonas; species Pseudoalteromonas sp. N1230-9. The sequence continues at coordinate 2,207,668 of NZ_CP090419.1, read as the reverse complement.
CTTTAACCATTGTGTATTTTGATTTAGATAACTTTAAAGCAGTAAATGATACGCAAGGCCATTTAAAAGGGGATGAAGTATTAAAATATATAGGTCAATATCTTCATGAAAATATTAGAGAAATTGATATTCCATGTCGCTATGGCGGAGATGAGTTTTGTATGATTTTACCTGACTGTGAAATACAAAATGCAATTACCATTTGCGATAAGCTAATAGCATCATTCGAAGCCCGTTACCCAGAACTTCATTTAAGTTTTGGTTTGGTTGCTGCCCCTCTTGATAGCACGGTTGATGCCGAGGAGCTAATTAATCGTGCAGACAAAAAAATGTATGAGGCAAAAAAACATCAAGGCTCGTTTATCGTTCACTAGCGCGTCATTCTTTTTACAAATACCACCACAAACAGCGCAAGAGAGAAACTACCACAAAATGCTTCAATAGCCGCTATCAGTCTTGAAAGGCCAATAGGCGTGATGTCTCCATAGCCTAAGGTGGTAAAGGTAACGACACTAAAATAAATACTATTTAAAAGTGCTGATAAATTTTGTGAAAAGGAGTTATCAAAGTTTAGTTGCAAAACAGTGTTGTCATAGCTCACGCCAAATAAAAAATAACAAATAGCACAACAGATTATCAGTGATAAGCTAAAGCGAATCACATTTTCAGGTTTTTCCCCATACCCACATAACATATCAATAAAGCTGGAGGTAATTTGCTTTGTAGAACCCTTAGGGTACTGTGCATGTCTCATGCGAAGTTCTTTATAAGTAAAGTTACCCGCGAGTTCAAAAAGACCCTGATGTTCCGATGCTTTACGAAGATTTCGATAAATCTCTTCGGATTGTTCAAATAGATCATGTGCTTGACTATGTTGTTTATTTTTTCGCGCTTTAATTGCTTGCGATTCTTGTAATAATTTTTCTCCCAAATCAATATTATCGATGCGGCTATCGTTGAGTTTAACGCCAAGCAAGTTTGTGTCCTTCAAATCACAGTAATGCAGGCTCGCGTTATGCAAATTTGCTTTCATGAGTGAGGCATTGGCAATTTTATTATTGAATAAATGTGCACCAGATAGGTTTGCTCGATAGAAATTGCAGTAAGAGAGATCATAGCCTTCTTCATCATCTTGCTTAATTAAGTTAAGCCCAGATAAGTTAGCTCTTTGTAATTGTAAGCCTTGTAATAACCCACCTTTTTTAGCGTAACGCTCCAATTTCTGCGTTAGTTCAAGCCCAGACTTATCAAATTTATTGTCGTGCCAAAAACAAAAGCCAGATCCCATATCAGTTTCTTGGCACTTTTTTCCTGTGGGAGAGGTATAACTACAACAGGGTTTATCAGGCATAAGAATGAAAACTTATTTGTTAGTCATATTTATAGATTAGCAGGTATTTTACAGGGTAAAATGTAATACCAAGATTTTATGCATTGAATTGGTTTATTTTTTGTTGGATTACACATTAAAACGCAGTAAACGTAGGAAAACAGTAGCGATTAAAGTAGCTCAGCAGCAGCTAACAGTCTACGCGCCTCATTTTGTACCACTAGGTGATATTGAGTCCTGGCTCGTGTCTAAAAAAAACTGGGTACAAGCACAAATTGCTAAGCAAGCTTCACAAGCACAAATGCAGCAGTTTCCATTGGAAACGGGCGTAATAAACTTATTTAACCAACCGTTAGCAATTAAACTTAATAAAGGCAAAAGTAGTCACTGGCAACAAAATGAACGCTCAAGTGAGCTGAGCTTATCAGTGTCATCACGTGTAAAGAATACAGAGAGTAAGTATTTGTCATTACTGGAAGACTTTTTACATCACAAGCTAGAGAGCTACCTTGAAATGCGTATTCATGACTACTGCTTGAAAATGCAGGAGGCATTGCCAGAGCAGTTAAAAGTGCAACATTATAAACGTCGCTGGGGGAGCTGTAATCAACGTCGAGAGTTAACTTTCAACCTACACTTAGCCTGTGCGCCAACGTGGGTAATCGACTATGTAATTGTCCATGAACTTGCGCATTTAAAATATATGAATCACAGTTCTGTATTTTGGCAGCGTGTGAGTCGCTTTTACCCTGATTATAAAAAAGCAAGTCAGTGGTTAAAAGTAAACGGTAGTCAGTTACGCTGGCAATGAGATAATAACAAAATAGATATAAAGAGAAGTCGTATAGAAAAGTGGTGGAGGGAGCTGGATTCGAACCAGCGAAGGCTGAGCCGTCAGATTTACAGTCTGATCCCTTTGGCCGCTCGGGAACCCCTCCACACTAATTGTTATTGCATTTGGCCCCACTTAACTGAGCGTAGAAAAGTGGTGGAGGGAGCTGGATTCGAACCAGCGAAGGCTGAGCCGTCAGATTTACAGTCTGATCCCTTTGGCCGCTCGGGAACCCCTCCAATGCAACGGCGCTGATAATAGCAAACTGATTATTTAAGTAAAGAAAAAAACTAAAGAAAAATGGATTAATGCCGATAACTGGTTAATCTTGAAACTATTCGGCTAAAGTCTATGCAAATTGATGGTTTGTTACTCAATGAGAGTCAACTTGATAATCGTCTTAATAAAAGTGTTCATGAGCAACGCAGTGGAGAATTTGCTTTACTATTGGCAATGCTCTCTCATGATGTGCTCGACTTTAGTCAGTTTCACCTACCAAAATCAGAGTTAGCTAACACCCAAATATCTGAGCAAGCGCTACGTAATGAGTTAGGGGCGGGACCAAAGCAAGCATTAGCACCAGAGCAATTTGACATGCTAATTGGCGAGCAAAATGCATTTCGTCTTCTAAGTGGTGGACTTACAGACATTCGTTTACGTCAATGTTTAAACCCAGAGCCACTGACAATTCGTGATGATAAATGCCATGTGCCATTAAATGTCATTGATAATTGCGAACCTGCTGTTAGAAAGCGTTATTACACTAATAATAGTGTTACAGAGCGACCACAAATGGATGCAGCGGCTTTTTATGATGGCTTAAAAGACGAATCAATTCATCAGCCTTTGTACTTAGCGACAGCTTAAACAATTAATTCCATTGTCATAACTTTCTTGTACGCTACAATAGGTAATATAGGTAAATTTCAGCGTATTATTAAAAACTACAGCTAATTTTAAATGTGCTTGTTATAATGCGACCTAGTGGCTTTATGCCATGACTATTGAATCAAGTTATTAGGACCATAATGAAAAAAACATTCACGCTTAACCATGAGAAAATCAAATATCCTCGTATGGTTGATGCAGCCAAACACGAAGTAAAAAAATACTTAAAACGTGAACGCAACAAAACACTTCCTGAAGGGGCTGATTATTGGGCGTTTGACTGTAAGTTTGGCGAATCTGCAGAAGATGCTCAGGTTGTGCATGTGGCAGAGATCAACAAATGCATTAGCGATATTGAAGCCAAAGGACTTATGACGTTTTATGTTGAAATCTTAGCGCGTCCTGCACAGCGACAATTACAAGAGTTTGACGAAGAGTAAACGTCAAACGAGCGAATCTAAGAGTGGGCCTTATGGCCCATTTTTATTGCCTAGCTATGGATTAGTATGCGCCGTTTTTTATTACTACTCGTTATTTGCGGATGCCAAGTCCAAGCAAATACTATTTATGATGAGCTTCCTAGTAGCTTCAATAGCAATGAGCATTATGTTTTTTATTCTCATGGTTACATCGTCGAAGGTGAGCACACTCGTCCACGTCATCCAAAATATGGCATTTATGATTTTCCTGCAATTAAAAAAGCACTAGCAGATCCAGCCTATAACTTAATTGCATACCACCGAAAAAAAGGCACAGCCCCATTTTTATTTGCTAAAAAGTTAGCTGCTGATGTCGACATTTTATTAAAGGCAGGTGTTCCTGAGTCGCATATTAGTCTGGTCGGTTTTTCACGAGGTGGGGCATTATCGGTACTGGCAGCCAATGAACTTAAACGCACAAATATCAACTTAATAATATTAGCAGGGTGTGCAGGTTTAATTAAAAAGCATCCATCAGTTAGGGCATTCGGTAAGGTTTACTCAATCTTTGAACGTTCAGATCAGGTTGGCTCTTGCCAATTTTTAATTGATAGGAGTGAAGTTACTAAGTTCGAAGAAATAAGCATTAATACAGGACTCTCTCATGGCGCATTTTATGAGCCAAAAGATGAGTGGGTGTTACCCATTAAGAAATGGCTAAAGGATTAACGATGCCTAATATACTTTTTATTTTGATGTTCTGTATTTTTGGGACAAGCTTTACCGCTTGGGCTGAACCCTATACTCTGCCGCGCACTGATACAGTTTTGCTAAAAGATAAACATACAGAAAACGAATACCCCATTACTATCAAACTGCCACGTAGCTATCAAAAACAAAGCCAGAAACGTTACCCTGTGGTTTATCTGTTAGACGCCAATTACAGTTTGCCCATAGCCTCAGGTGCTAGCCGTTTTATGATGAATTCAGGCTCCATTGAGGAAGTAATTCTTGTTGCCGTTGGTTATCAAAAGGGCATATCAGGGCTAAATAGCCGAATTCATGATTACACACCGTTTGTTGATAAGACATGGAAACGTGCTACAGGGGGCGCAAAGCAACATTTAAATTACTTAAAACACACTGTTATTCCTTATATTAACACCCATTATCGAACTGGCACGCAAAAGACACTTGTCGGTAATTCATTAGGGGGCCTGTTTGCTGCTTATACCTTATTTACCGAGCCGACGCTTTTTTCAAGCTATATTATTGGCAGTCCATCAGTGTGGTTTAAAGAAAACTCAATATTAGCTATGGCTGTAAAACCAGCTACCAACACTACAAAAGTTTACATCGCAGTGGGTGAGCTTGAAGAGAGTGAAGGTGAAAAAATGGTTTTTGGTACTAAACAATTAGTAGATAAAATTAATAAGCAAAGTGGCGAACACGTGATGACAAATTTATTTGTTATTCCACATGCCCACCACGCAACGGCTTTCCCTACAACGGCCAGTCAAGGTTTAGATTGGCTATATAAAAAGTGAATAGCCGTGATTTAAATTGCGTGACACTTTTTATATTTTTTGCCGCTACCGCAAGGGCATTCATCATTACGGCCAATTTTAATATCTGCAACGGGCGTTATATCACCATCAAGGTAACGCCATAGGCCATCTTCTTTAATAAAACGCGACTTTTCGTGTAACTCACAATACAAGTTTTGGTAAAAGTAATTTGCTTTAAATTCTACAAAACCTTCTTGCTCGTTATATTCAGTATCTAAAACGTTTAGCTTGGTAAAACGACAGCTATTTGCAAAATCTTTAATTTCGCGAACCGAGTTCGCGGCTTGCTGGCTTTGTGCATAGGTACTAAATACATATTTTGCATCTTTTAGCGCGTAAGCACTAAAACGAGAACGCATAAGTTGTTCTGGCGTATCAGCTTGGCTTGCGCCTGTATGAAAAGGCTGGCAGCAAAGCTCGTAAGTCGATTCGCTGCCACAAGGACAAAGGGGGTATGTGAGTGATGTCATAACAACTTACCTAAAACTATAAATTGTTATTTTAACAAGCCTATTGTGGCTGGGGTACTAAATTGTTTAATTGAGCGCTTTTTGTAAAACAATAAAACTTAGCAGATGCCTGCTCAAGGTTTAAATTCATCGAATCTAGTTGGTGGTTGTTTACAATATCTGTCCATGTGATCACAGCAGCAAAATTACCGTTATGTAATGCTGAGTTAAGTACGTACTCAAGGTTAACTAAATGCTTTTGTCTGATCACAAGTAGTTTGCTGGTATCAATCGAACACGAATCTAATAATGCTTTGCTAGGTACATGATCAGGGGCAATTAATAGTGTCCATGCATTTTGGCTATTGTAATGATGCAATACTTTTAATAACTCAAAGGTTGCTGATATTTCGTCTTCAATTTGAATTAAATTAACAGACGCTTTGTCGTTATCTTGTTGGTAGCTTTTAACTGTTCTTAATGTAATTGGCTGTAACATAACTTTCACTCACTGGTTGTTTATACAGTATGTGTATACAGTAGTTTATACAGTGTTTTTGCGCAAGTACTTTTTTGCTATTTTTTAACCAATAGTTCAGTTTTATTTTAATTAAAAATATTTAGTTGTTATTAAACATGTAGTTATGATTTTCTTTGAAGAGCTAAAAAGGTGAAAAATCTACCACTAAATTCATACAGTATTTCGTACAGTACTGTATGAAATACTAAATTTTGCTTGTATACAGGTATTTTGCATAAAAAAGCCGGTATAAAACCGGCCTTTAACCTTTACTGTTTTACTACTTATCTAAGTAGGTATTTAAAAACTCAAGGTATGCGTTTGAGGCTTTAATACGGTTTTCCTTTTTAGTAAAACCATGGCCTTCATCATCAAATAACACATAGTCGACAGGCACACCATTTGCCTTTACAGCGGCAACAAGTTCATCGCTTTCAACTTGTAAAACCCGTGGGTCGTTAGCACCTTGGATCACCATTAATGGCTTAGTGATGTTTTTAGCATGAAAGAGCGGCGAAATTGCACGGTGACGTTCGCCGTCTGTCGCGGGGTCGCCCATTTCATCATACAGCGCCTTTTTAAAACTCTCCCACCATGGTGGGATCGAGTTTAAGGTTCTAACCCAGTTTGTTACACCAAAGATATTAATGCCTACTTTGAATTCTTCAGGTTCGAAGGCAAGTGCTGCAGCAGTCATGAAACCACCATAACTCCCTCCCATGATGCCAATTTTGTCTGCGTCAACCCAATCTAGGCTTTGCAGGTGTTTTTTACCATAAACGATATCTTGTAAATCGTCAGTGCCATGCTTTTTGTCATCTAAATGAAAGAAGGTTTTACCGTAACCTGAACTGCCACGGTTATTGACTGCAAAAATGGCATAACCATGATTGACTAGATGCTGCTGCATTGCACTATAACCTGTGCGGCTTTGTCCGCCTGGGCCGCCATGCACCCAAACTAAAGCTGGTACTTTGTTGTTGCTGTTAGCTTGCTTAGGCTTATATAAAACCCCAGGGATTTCTAAACCATCAAAACTTTTAAAGCGTACAATTGTGCTTTCAACTAAGTCATTTTGATCAATCGCATCACTTAGTGTGTTGGTTAACTGTTTCGCTTTCGACTCACCGAGTTGCCACACAAATAAGTTGCTTGGCGAGGTATCTGAATTCAAGTAAAACGCCATGGTCTTTTCATCAGCAGAGAAGTTTACACCACGTAAGTTACCAGCCGGTAATGATGGCATAGCAATGCCTTTACCTGTGGTGGTATCGATTATCGACACCTTAGTGCTCGCATCAGCATTAACACCACTTACTTGATAACGACCAGATTTAGAGAAGTAAATAAAGCTCACATCCCATTCATCTTTGAGGGCAGGGCTATGCTCGCCAGTCGTTAAATCATAGCGCCAAATTTCTGCAAACTCACCTTTGGCATCGGTTGAGTAATACAGTGATTTACTGTCTCTTGAGAAGGTTTCAGGACCGTATTTGGCATCGTCGTCATGGCGAGTGATGAGTTCTGGTTTAAGCGTTTTTTTGCGAGTATCAAGAATGAATACATCGCTGTCTTTGTTCGAATTGTTTTTCGATAAAGCAATAAAACGGCCATCAGGGCTGATTGCACCGACATCAAGCCCCATAGTATTTTGATAAACAGGGGTCACTTCATAGCTGTTAGCATCAACGCGATAAAGGTCCATAAACTTAGCATCACGTTGATTGCTTGTTATAAAAAATTGTTTCGCATCTTCAGTGAAGCCTGCAAAACCCGCGCGGGTTTCTTCACCTGGGGTGAGATCTTTAACTGTGCCATCGGTTTCGCGCACATAGATGTGATAACGCTCGTTACCGCCTGAGTCTTTAGTAAATAATACGCGCTCATCGTTAGGGAAATAAGCGACTGCATAAGTACTGTCTTCAAAATCTGTTAAACGGGCTTTCTTGGCGGTTTTAATATCGACTTCGTACAAGCTATAAATACCGCTTTCGTCGCTGCTTATTAGTACTTTGTCGCCCTTCGGTGAAAAACTGCTACCCATAATTGAGGTTGTATCAAAAAAGGTCTCAGCATCATATTGTTTAACTGTTTGGACTTGCTGTTGGTTATTAGTATTAGTTGTTGATTGGTTTGACTGTGAACATCCTGCTAATGCAAGGCTGAGCGCACAAGCAATGGCTGCTAATTGGAAACTCGGTTTCATTGTAATTATTCCTTTTTATTTTTCCGCAATAGAGTCTTACTTGTTCAATTTATAAACGCAAGCCTTCGAGCGTTGATATTTGTTACAAATCATGTAACTAAATGTGGACACCAGTGTGTTAGTATTTTTCCACAATTAAAGGAATAATCATGATAGAAATTAAAGACCTCAATAAGCGTTTCGCTTCGGCTCAAGTTTTTAAAAATTATAATAAGCAGTTCAACGGCAAAAAAACTTGTTTACAAGCAGCTAATGGCAAGGGAAAAACAACATTACTGATGATCATTGCAGGCCTCGAAAATCCACAATCAGGGTATGTTTTGTTCAATAGTGAAACAATTGAATCTGTTCAAAGTTATGTTTCGATTGCCAGTGACCGTATTGCGCTGCCCAATTTTTTAACCGCGCGACAAATTATTGAACTTAGTTGTAAGGCGTTAAAGAAAGAAATGCCAGAGCAACTTATTACCGGATTTAGGTTTGATGAGCACCTCAATACCCGTTTTAGTGCTTTGTCGAGTGGTAATCAAAAGAAGTGCCAACTTATTATTGCTTTTTTAAAGCAAGCCCCATTTTTGTTGTTAGATGAACCGAGTGCAGCATTAGACCAAGAAAGCATTCGATTTTTACTCAAATTGCTTAATAGCTACCTTAATGATAAACCTAATGGGCAGATCATCATAACAAGCCATGAACCGGAGGTATTTTTACAGCACGGTTTTGAGTGTTCATCATTATGATTGACTACTTTGCCAGATACATCTCATTCCTCTCTTTTCGATATCTAGCATATACGACTACCCTTAAAAGTATGCTGTCTCAGCTAAAGAGTTTTAGCTTGCTGTTCGCACTCGTACTGGGTCCTGCATTTCTTGGTTTGGCTTTACTGTTGTTTTTAGGGCTTGGAAAAATAGTTGATAGCCATGCAGCACCTGCTTACGGTGCAAAATTAGCAGTGGTTTATCTTTTACTTGAATCTGTGATGGTATGGGCCATGGCCCCAGCCATTAAAAATGCGCAAAACAGGGCATTTCAGCGCAGTTTATTTAAATCTTCTTGGCGAGTGTGCGTTGACTGCAAATTACTATTTTTAAGTAATGCTTGGCTTATTGCGAGTTTATTAATAGCAATGGATCTATCACTAAAGCAATGGCTACAAGTGCCTCATTTTCTTTTGTTCATGTTGTTGCAATGGTTTTGTGGGGTATTTGTTCTTTATAGGCCACTTGCGCTCTTTTATAGCTTCTTAATAAGTTTTGTATTGGTATTACTGCCTGTAAGTTTTACTTCGCTGCACTACTTTTTGGGTTTTGTTGCTATTTTCTGCTGTTCGACTTTGCTCCCATCTGTAAGAATGAGTCATAAATTGAAAGTGCAATCGTTTGGTTTATTCTGGCTTAGCTACTTTATACAGCACAGTTGGAGCTTAATTTGGCGTGGAGCAGTACTAGTTGCACTGTTGTTAGCTTTATTGCAGCTAATTACAATCCGTAACGACTTTAGTGACCTGATACAAGCTACTGCTTTTTCAGTATGCGTGTTGCTAGCGAGCTCACTGCAGTTTGATTGCATGGCTGTTTTTAATAAATATCGGTTATTTTTTCAAAGTGTCAGCCAAGGCAAGCAGTTTTATATAAGCCACTTTTTACCTAGCCTAGTATTTTTTGTTCTGGCTCTCGTGGTACTTATAAGCATGCTCGGCACTAACATGCTTTTAATAATTATCGGGGCAGTATGGTGTTTATTACAGCAATATTTAGCGCAAAAAAAACCAGCGCATTATGCGCTGGTTTGGTTTGTTATAACAATTGGAATACTGTTTATTGCTTAAGCGGCATCCGCTTTTTTATTGCCTTCGCCACGAGCAACTTTACCAGCAACTAAGTCAGCAGGGTCAAAGTCGTCAACGTTAATAACGTCAAGACGGGCTTTTTCAACTGCGGCTAGTTTGTCGGCTTCTGCTTGGCTTAAAATGCCTGCTTCCAGACCCATTTGCGCTACTTTATCAAGTTGGAAGAAAGGCAGTTTTACACCTTTTTCACGACATACCTTATTAAACAGCGGTTCAACTTCGAGTACGTCTTTAAGCGTTTGCTCTTGACGACCAACAAGATTAAGCGGCTCGTTTTTAAGGTAAATGTAGTTAGCTAAACGGTTACGAGTTTCGCTTGGTACTTGTAATAAGTGAGCAAGTTTGTGCTCAAGCTTATCAGTAGGTTTACGAACAGGACGACCGAATGGGAATAACATGATTTTTAGCATTGCACGAAGTGGTGCAGATGGCATGTTATTGATTAAGTCAGCAAGTGCACGTTGGCAGTGATAAAGGTGATCTTGGCAGCTCCATTGAACAAGCGCAAAATCTTCTTTTTTACGGCCTTCATCGTTGTAACGTTTAAGTGTTGCAGATACAAGGTATAAGTAGCTTAGTAAGTCACCTAAACGTGCAGAGATACGCTCTTTACGCTTCAATGAACCACCAAATACCGCCATGCTGATATCCGACATTAATGCTAATGACGCACTGAAACGAGATGCAATACGGTAGAATTCCGCTGTTTCGTCTTTGTATGGCGTGCTTGTGAAGCGAGCATTAGTAAAGGCTAACCACTTAGTACGAACTAGGTTCGAAATCGTAAAGCCAATGTGGCCCATTAACGCTTTATCGAATACTGACAGTGCTTCTTCACGGTCTTCAATCGCACAAGCACCAAGCTCGGTTAACACGAATGGATGGCAGCGAATCGCACCTTGACCATAGATGATCATGTTACGCGTTAAGATGTTTGCACCTTCTACAGTAATTGCAATTGGCGCACCTTGGTAACCACGACCTAAGTAGTTGTTTGGACCAAGCATAATGCCTTTACCACCGTGAACATCCATGCCGTGAATTGTTGCTTCACGCATTTGCTCAGTTAAGTGATATTTGATAATCGCAGATACAACCGATGGCTTTTCACCAAGGTCAACAGCACCTGTAGACATGCTAACAGCAGCATCAGAGCTGTATGCGTAACCTGCCAGTTTTGCTAATGACTCTTCAACACCTTCCATTTGACCAATAGGTAAACGGAATTGACGACGAATACGGCTGTAAGAACCTGTTGCAAGCGCAATTGTTTTAATGCCACCTGTTGAGTTAGACGGCAATGTGATTGCACGACCAACAGATAAACATTCAACAAGCATACGCCAGCCTTGACCTGCCATTTTCGGGCCACCAATGATGTAATCAAGTGGTACGAAGATGTCTTTACCGCGAGTAGGACCATTCTGGAATGGAACATTTAGCGGGAAATGGCGACGGCCAATTTCTACTCCTGGGGTATCTGTTGGGATAAGCGCACAAGTAATACCAGGTTCTTTGTCTTCACCGAGTAAACCGTCTGGATCTTGTAGTTTAAATGCAAGGCCAAGTACAGTCGCAACAGGGGCAAGAGTAATATAACGCTTGTTCCACGTTAAGCTAATACCAACAACTTCTTCACCGTTCCATTGACCTTTACATACAACACCGTAATCAGGAATTGCACTTGCGTCAGAACCTGCTTCTGGTGATGTTAAAGCAAAACATGGAATTTCTTGACCACTTGCAAGGCGTGGTAAGTAATGATCTTTTTGCTCTTTAGTACCATAGTGCTGAAGTAGCTCACCAGGACCTAACGAGTTAGGTACACCTACGATAGAAGATAGTAACGTTGATTTACTTGTTAGCTTTTGCAGTACACATGATTGTGCATAAGCAGAAAACTCTAAACCGCCGTATTCTTTTTTGATGATCATGGCAAAGAATTTGTTGTCTTTTAGGTATTGCCAAACATCTTGCGGTAAATCAGTTAGTTCGTGTGTTGCGTGCCAGTCATCTAGCATGCTACATACTTCTTCAACTGGACCATCAATAAACGCTTGCTCTTCGATTGTTAATTTCGGAGCAGGGTACTGATGTAATTTGTTCCAGTCAGGACGGCCACAAAATAGATCCGCTTCCCACCATGTAGTACCAGCATCAATGGCTGATTTTTCAGTATCCGACATAGTCGGTGTTACTTTTTTAAACGCAGCAAAGATTGGTTTAATGATGTATTGTTGACGAATGCTAGTCACAGAAAGTGGCACAGCAATAAGTAAGAATAGTAGCCAACTAATTGCGCCAAACGCGCCAGCAAATGTGCCAACAAGTAAAGTCGCAATGGCAATACCTAAACAGGTATTCCAGCTTGATCTGTGGTAACTCGCAACGCTAAGCAGCACGAGTAAACCTAGTAAAAATATGAGAGTCATTGATTATTCCTTAATAGAGGTCAGACCACCTCTTTTAGAGTAGCGCTAGAACAAGCAATTATCAAGAGGGGAACAAGGATAAAACAGTAATTACTGCTGTGTTTGTTTGAACAAGTTGTACATTAAATCAAAGTAAGCTGATTTAAGCGGTTATTTTTGAAATTACCATCATATATTTAATAGTTTACCCATCGAGTTTATAAAAAATTAGGGAGCTAGTTGCTAACAGTGCCACTATGTTTAACAATAGCTGCGAGCAAAGCTGCATTGCGATGCAATTCTTTCATTATGTATATAGGTATAGAGTTTTATGTGTGAGTTGCTTGGCATGTCGGCCAATGTACCAACGGATATTTGTTTCAGTTTTTCAGGGTTATTAGAACGTGGGGGGAATACTGGGCCGCATAAAGATGGTTGGGGTATTACTTTTTATGAAGGGAAGGGCTGTCGCACGTTTAAAGACCCAGAGCCAAGTTGCCAGTCTGAGATTGCCAAGCTTGTGAAAGCTTACCCAATAAAGAGTATTTCGGTGATAAGCCATATTCGTCAGGGGAATCGTGGTCGTGTGTGTCTTGAAAATACCCACCCATTTACTCGTGAGCTATGGGGGCGTGAAATTACTTATGCTCATAATGGTCAACTTTCTAATTATCATGATTTAAAACCTGAGCATTATAGACCGGTTGGAAATACCGACAGTGAATTAGCATTTTGCTGGTTACTTGATAAAGTGCGAGAAAAATACCCAAAACGTCCTTCAAATATGGCATCCGTGTTTCGCTATGTGGCTAAACTTGCGCATACTTTACGTGAAAAGGGCGTGTTTAATATGTTGCTTACTGACGGTGTGTATGTGTTGGCATATTGCACTAATAATCTGCACTGGATCACACGCCGTGCGCCGTTTGGCAAAGCGACATTAATTGATGCTGATATGGTGGTTGATTTTCAAAAAGAAACCACACCGAATGATGTGGTTACTGTCATTGCAACAAGGCCGCTCACTAATGACGAACGCTGGCAAAAAATGGAGCCAGGTGAGTTTGCGTTGTTTAAAATGGGCGAATTAATCTAAGGTAGAAGCGGGTTCACCCGCGACTTTTAAAAGATAATTTACCTAAACGCTGATACCTTAGTGTGATGTAGACGCTTTTCGCGATGTAAAATCGCGACTACTTATCATTAGCTACGGTAACAGGTGTTGTGACAGTGAATGAGTTAAGTTGTACTTCAAACTGTTCGACACCTTTTTCACCTTTCCACATGCGAACCAACATGTAGTCCATTTCAGGGGCAAACCAAGCAAGGGCTTGACGTTTATTGTTGTCGTATAAGCGTTTTACTTTAATTGCATCTATATTACCGATTGGCAATGAAATCATTTCTGTACCAATGACTTCAAAGTCATAATTACGCAGGTTACCTTTTTTATCGACTAAAGGATACGAAAGCTGCGTTTTACCTTGCTTTAATTCTTCGCGAACCTGTACTTGATACGATAAAGAGTCTTGGAAATCATCTGACCAATCGAATTTTAGTGGGTATTTACTTTGGTTACTGTTGACCTGCTTGTGAACAGGATCGAACTTGAGCGTATATTCTTTGTCTGGCCCTGTTCCTGTTCGCTCCATAGCGTAACTAAGAGGTGATATTTTATGATCTTGGTAACTAAATTCGGAGGTTTCTTTTCGTGAATCAGAAAAAATCATCCATTCAATTTCACTATGATAGGTAAGTACATAGTTGCCATCGTTGATTTTTTTTAGTTCACGTACCGCTTTACCATGGGTTTCACCTTTACGAAGTACATCGTATTTGGCTTGGTATTGAGTGAGGTCGCCAGCTAAAACACTGGTAGGAAGTAATAAAGTGCCCACACATGCGAGTAGGGCACTTCGTTTTTTATTCTGGGTAATGTGCGCCGTGTGCAGGAAGTTTCTTTTTGTCAAAAACTGCATAATCTGCTTCCATCTTGAGTCGTTGTTCACTGAACCACTTGACCACCAAAGGATAGATTATATGTTCTTGTTGATGAACACGTTGCGCAAGTGTGTCTGCGGTATCGTTTTCGAGTACCGGCACTTTGGCCTGAAGCACAACGGGACCGCCGTCTAGCTCTTCAGTTACAAAGTGAACACTTACGCCGTGAACCTCATCTTTTGCATCTATTGCTCTTTGATGGGTATTCAGCCCTTGGTACTTAGGCAACAAAGAAGGATGAATGTTCAACATTTTTCCTTTAAATTTTTGCACTAAGCTAGGTGTTAGAATACGCATAAAACCAGCTAATACAACCAGATTTGGTTCAAAACTTTCAATAATGTCCATTAACTCAGCATCATAGGCCTCACGCGAGTCAAAATCTTTATGGCTAAGTACACGTGTTTGTATACCTGCTTTTTTTGCTCGCTCAAGGCCATAGGCGTCGGCTTTATTACTAATTACAGCGGCGATGTCGGCCTTGATTTCACCGCGCGCGCAGGCGTCGATGATGGCTTGAAGGTTTGAACCGCTACCAGAAATTAATACAACAAGACGACAAGGGGTCATTAGTCACGACCACCTAAAATTTCTACTTGTTCTTCGCCTGCTTTTGCATCTTGGATCTCACCGATGTGCCATGCATTTTCGCCAAGATCTTTAAGAATTGTTAAGCTTTGCTCAAGTTTGTCAGCAGGAACAACTAAGACCATACCTACACCGCAGTTGAATGTACGGTACATTTCGTGAGTTGTGATGTTGCCGTTTTCTTGTAACCAGTTGAAAACAACAGGCCATTCCCAGCTATCGCCTTTGATTACTGCTTTTGCAGACTCAGGAAGTACGCGCGGGATGTTTTCCCAGAAACCACCACCCGTGATGTGCGATAACGCGTGAACGTCAACCTGCTTGAATAACTCAAGTAGTTGTTTAACGTAAATGCGAGTTGGCTCTAAAAGGTGATCGCCAAGTGTTTTGCCTTCAAGCTCTGCGCTTGTGTCTGCACCAGATACTTCAAGTACTTTACGAATTAATGAGAAGCCGTTTGAATGAGGACCGCTTGATGCAAGTGCGATTAATTGGTCGCCTGCAGCCACTTTAGTACCGTCGATAATTTTTGATTTTTCTACAACACCCGTACAGAAACCAGCCATGTCGTAGTCTTCGCCGTCATACATACCAGGCATTTCAGCAGTTTCACCGCCGATTAATGCACAGCCAGATAGCTCACAGCCTTTACCAATGCCTGTTACAACATCAGCCGCAGTATCTACGTCTAATTTACCAGTTGCATAGTAGTCAAGGAAAAATAGTGGCTCAGCACCTTGTACGATAAGGTCGTTTACACACATAGCAACAAGGTCAATACCCACTGTGTCGTGCTTTTTAAGATCAATAGCTAAACGTAGTTTTGTACCAACGCCGTCTGTGCCAGCAACCAGTACAGGCTCTTTATAGCCAGTTGGTAGTTCGCAAAGTGCGCCAAAACCACCGATACCGCCCATTACTTCAGGACGTCTGGTTTTTTTAACTACGCCTTTAATACGCTCAACAAGTGCATTACCGGCATCGATATCTACGCCCGCGTCTTTATAGCTAAGAGACTGTTTTTGTTCGCTCACAGGTTTTCCTCAAAAAAGTTGCATGTGGGTTGCTTAGAAACGCGCGTATTTTACAACAATTGCAATGGCGCGGCTAGTTGAAAAATCACTTTAACCGACTTGACAAGGACAGTTGTCCGCTAAAAAAGGAATTAGCTATTGGGTTTTAGGCTCTTGGTTTGTTCAGAGCCTAAAACCGAGAGCCAAATTTGGCTTAAGCTTTCGCGGTTAAAATAGCGCGAAGAGGGGCAGGGTAACCTTCGATGGTTTTGCTGGTGTCATTTGGATCTAAAAAGTCGACCAGTGATTCGTTTTCCATCCACTCGGTTTTACGTTGTTCTTCAAGTGTTGTGATTGCGCAGTCTTTAACTTGTACATCTTTAAAGCCAACACGCTCCATCCATAGTTTTAATGCCGCGGTGCTTGGAATAAACCACACATTACGCATTTTGGCATAACGGTCGGTTGGCACTAAGACTGTATGCTCATCACCTTCAACAACCAGGGTTTCAAGTACCAGCTCACCACCTGGGCGAAGCTGCGCTTTTAACTGCGCTAAAAAGTCGATAGGTGAGCGGCGGTGATATAAAACACCCATCGAAAACACGGTATCGAATGCTTTTAGTTCTGGCAGAGCCTCTACACCTAGCGGCAATAAATGCACGTTTTCATCTTGGTGATAGTGTTTAATCGCTTGGAATTGGCATAAGAATAAATCGGATGGATCAATACCCACCACAAAATTGGCGCCTTCACCGCGCATGCGCCATAAGTGATAACCCGAGCCACAGCCAATATCAAGCACAGTGCGGCCTTTTAACGGTTCGATATGCGGCAGTAAACGATCCCATTTCCAATCACTGCGCCACTCAGTATCAATCTCAATACCGTGCAAGCTAAATGGCCCTTTACGCCATGGCATCATGCGCTTTAATAAATGCGTTAACTGTTTTTGCTGACCTTCAGATAGCTCATCACCGGTGCCAATTTGTACTTTATTCTGAAGATTTACATGGTTGGTGCTTACTTCAGGTAAGTTTTTCAGCACTTTTTGCCATTTAGATAAATCGCCATGGCTGGCTTCTAGTTCCCAGTGCTTTAATTGACCTGGCAAAGTTTCGAGCCAGTGACTAAGCGGGCTTTGTGCAATCGCAGCGTAAAATTGGTTAAACCATTGATACATGAAATACTCTTTTATATCGTTGTGATGATTACTTGATTGCAATCATCGAGCAGAAGTTAAAACATTGATACCACACTTGCGTTTGGCTAAAACCAATTTCACTTAATCGGTTTAAGTGGGTAGATAAATGATCAGGGCGCATGACGTTTTCGATAGCCGTACGCTTTTGGCTGATCTCAAGCTCCGAATAGCCGTTATGACGCTTAAAATCATGGTGTAAATCAATGAGCAAATTATCGCATTGCTCATCTTCACCTTTAATTTTTTCGCTAAGCAACAAAACGCCGCCAGGTTTTAAATTTGCATAAATCTTTTCAAGCACCGCTTGGCGTTTTTCAGGTGGAATAAACTGTAGAGTAAAGTTCATCGCGACCACAGAGGCATTCTCGATGGCTAAATCGTTTATATCACCCAGCGTAACGGTGACCGGCACGTCAGAGCGAAAACCTTGTAAGTGTAATTTACAGCGTTCAACCATCGCTTGTGAGTTATCGACCGCAATGATATTACAGTTATCGGTGCGAATATTACGGCGCATACTTAACGTTACTGCACCAAGTGAACAGCCTAAGTCGTATAGGTTTGAATTGCTTTGCGCGTACTCGCCAGCCAGCTTACCCATGGTGCTTACTATGGTGGCATAGCCTGGCACCGAGCGCTGGATCATATCAGGGAAAACTTCTACTACATGTTGGTCAAAGCTAAAGTCTTTAACCGCTTGCTCAGTGGCATAAATACTGTCTTTTTGCGTCACGTGAACAGTCTCTTTAAAAAATAATACCGCTATTTTAGCATTTTTAACTGGATAGTCAGTGATAAATTCAGTAGCTTGGCTAGAATTATCAATAACAAGTACAAAAAAGAGAAGTTTAATGACTAAAAGCAAAGTGATCAGTACCGAAGATATCTTATCAACTCTGTGTCATTCAGTAACCGGCGTATTGTCATCAGCAAGTGGTAACAATATTAGTTATTCTGCGATGGTGCAAAAAATTACCCGTACCTGTATGCGCCCAGATATTGGCTGTTTTGTATTGTTTGATGGTGGCTTTACAGGCCTAGTTGTTACTAATTTCACAGCGCAAGCAGCCATGGAAATCTACCATGACTATATGCGTAATATGGGGATGCCAGAAGATGAAATTGCGCAAAGCCATTTATCAGATGATGTTGCTAATGTATTAGGTGAGCTGATGAACCAAATTGTGGGCGACTTTACCTCTAAGGTAAGAGAGCAGCTGCATACATCAATCACTCAAAACCAACCTAAAATGATGGCGATTAACAAGCAGGTGCAAATCTCTGTTGATACTACCATGGATAGACCACAAGCTCGCCGTGTAACATTCACTACAGCGAAGCAAAATATTTTCTATCTAGAACTAGCAATGGATAAAACTGAATTTATCAAACTACATGACTTTGATATTTCAGAAGCCGTTGATCCAGATGACATCATCGAAAACGAAGCTAAACAAAAAGCTGAAAAGCAAAAAGCATCATCACAAGCAGACGATGCAGATGATGATTTTATGGCAGAGTTAGGGCTGTAACCCAACGACTTTGGCTTTCAGCCGTCAGGGAAAATAGAGGCGCGGTTTAAACCGCGCTTTTTTGTGCTTTAGAGCAATTGATAACATCTTTGTCTGGGATCCCAATTAACGTAATAGTCTCATCGTCTATTTTTTTGATTTTTGATTTAACTGTCACTGAAGGCCCTCGAGTAAAGCTTTTCACAGACTCTGGTGAAAATAAATTTAGATCATCTTTGATTAGTTTTGTTTTATGGGTATAGGAATCAAAGCTGATCATGATATCACCCTCAAAATCCATTTTTTCTGAGGATTCTACAGAAATAATAGAGGCCACATTAGGGTTTTGTTTGAAGTAAATTTTAAAAAAGCTTCTTGCGTATGAGTTTAAATCTTCGATTGAAGTAGTTATATGGCTATCAACTTCTAGTATTGCATCGTCTGGTAATACTGATTTCATTTTGCAATTCCATTCACCATTAAAAAAACTATAATCTTCAAATGCATTTGCAGTTATACACTTAGAGAGTAATAAAAGCATTATCAAGATCCTATATAACATTCCATTTGTTCCTTTTTGAAAATAATACTTATTGCTTGTTAGCTTCATCTAAATGTCTAACTGCATTGAACTAAAAGCTCGTTTTTAAAGCCTACATTCATCCAATTTATGCTTTAATCACATACTCTTAAACGGATTTTATGATTGCATGAATTACTTAAAAGACTTTATAACAAAATTTGTCATAGCAATGCAAAAGCGCCCTGGTCTTATGGCGGTGTTGGCTTTTTGCAGTGGGGTTGCAAGCTTTATATTCGTTGAGCGAAAAGAGTCATTCTCGCAAGTTATTTCTATACTTTTACTTGTAAGCTGGGTTTGGTTAATTCTAGATAACTGGTTACGGGATAAAGTTGAACAGCAATTTGGTTTGGCTGTGTCTCCCAATTTTATGCGTTTTGCATTACAGGTTGTGCAGCAAGAGAGTTTGTTTTTTGCACTGCCGTTTTTTTTAGCGGTAACAACGTGGGATCACCCTCAGGCTGCATTTACTGGTTTAATTGCACTGTGCGCATTTATCTCTGTTGTTGACCCGCTTTATTATAAAAAACTCGCTAAACACAGTGTGTTATTTACTGTTTTTCATAACTTTTCGTTATTTGTTGTAATCTCAGTTACTTTACCTATTTTATTCCAACTTACCACCAGCCAGAGCTTTGAAATTGCGCTCATTACAGCTGTTATCTTTACCATACCAAGCTTAGGTAACTTAATGCCTAATGCAAAATGGTGGCGTTTTCCATTACTTGTCTTGCTATTAGGAGCGCTCAGTGCAGGTTTATGGCAGTTACGTAGCTTTGTGCCGCCTGCGGCACTGCGCTTAACCGATATGAGCATGTCGTATCAGCTTGACGAACAAGCCCGTAAACCAATAGAGCCGATTCAAAAATTAACCGAGCATGCTTTACATCAAAAAGGTCTATATAGCTTTAGCGCTGTTAAAGCCCCGAGAGGCTTGAATGAAAAAATTTACCATGTATGGGTGCATAACCGTAAAGAGGTTGAGCGTATTCCATTAGAAATATCGGGTGGACGGGAAAAGGGCTATAGGGCGTGGAGTCATAAAACGAATTTCCCTGCAGATTCATCTGGCAAATGGATAGTTAAAGTGGTTACAGAATCAGGGCAGCTAATTGGTCAAATAAGGTTTGAAGTTGAATAAAGCGCTGCCGATTTCACTTAAACTAGGCACTCTAGTAAGGATTTTTTCCTTCACCGACTAATACGCTGAATATTCTTAAATCCAGTTCTAGTTGATGGTATTGCGGCTCCATGTGACAACATAGTTGATAAAATGCTTTGTTGTGGTCTTTCTCTTTAAAATGAGCCAGTTCATGTACGACGAGCGCTTTGAGTAAAGGCTCAGGTGCGCGAAGTAAATCGCTATTAATGGCTAGGTCGTGTTTACGGGTTTTACCTTGCATACGAAAAGTATGGGTACCTAATGCATTGGTGACCATATCGCCTTGTTTTTTGAACGCGGCACGGCCAAAAGGCAGGGCATTTTTAAGATAACGCTTTTTTAGCTCCGTGGCGTAATTGTATAAAGCTTTGTCGCTGGTAATGCTATGTGCGTCAGGGTATTTGCCCTTTAGATAGTTTGCAGCTTTGTCGCCATTAAATAGCTGTAACACTTGCTCAATAATATGGGGCGGGTAACCTTGAAAATAACGGCTGTAATCTTTCATATGCACTCTGAAATTAAAATAAACTGCTTTGGCTTGCTTCGCGTTCACCTATAAAAGGCGCAAGCACGGGGTGATTGTAACCTAAATCTTGGCAAAATTGTCTTGCTAAAAGTGGTGACTGGCGATTATCTGCGGTATGAAAAAATACATAAGGTGATTTACCTTCTTCGAGCCATTGGTTTATTTTTTTGAGCCAAGGTTGGTAATAGGATTTGTATTCGTGATCTAAGCTTGCAATAACAAAACGCACCAGTGGGTTATTGTTTGTAGCGATTGCATGCACAGGTAAATGAGGCTTTTTCTTTTGTGCATCAATCAATGCATCGTTATCGGCGGGTACAGCAAATAAAGCGCGAGTATCCATGCTGATGCGGTCTATATTATTTTCAATCAATAGCTGATTTAAACGAATTTCAGCCTCTCCTTTTTGGAAAAAGGCAGGGTGACGAACTTCTACGCCGTAATTAAGCTGTTTTGGTAACTGGGCAATAAAGTTAGTTAGTAGTGGCAGGGCATTCGGGCCAAAGGCACTGGGTAACTGCAACATAATTTGCCCTGTTTTGGCAAAAATTGGCTCAAATAAGTTTAGCCATGCATTCAGCTCACTATTTATATTAGTCAGTTGTAATTCGTGACTAAAACGCCGATGAAACTTAAAAGTAAATTTAAAGTCTTCGGGTACCGCATCATGCCAGCGTAACAATGACTCATGACTTGGGTCAGCATAAAAACTGGTGTTGCCCTCAACTGAATTAAAGCATTGCGCATACTCACTGAGCATGTCGGCGCTTTTACAGTGACTAGAGAGTAAATTTCCTTTCCATGCGGTGCTAGACCACTGCGGACAACCTAAATACAGCATTAAATCAACCAATAAATTTAAACTTTGCTTAGTGTAACAAAAGAAATGTTTGCTCAGAAGTCGGGGTGTATATTTAGCCCCTGACAGGCACTGCTGGCACTCGCATTTTGCGATGGTTTGGGTATAATGCTCTGCCTTAAATGATTACTTTGTATAGTGGCTTTTGCTCTCAAAATAGCGAACTCTTAAGAGCAGGCGGCTATAAGTCTTTAACTGACAGGAATACTATGCGCTCTATATATTGCGGACAGCTAAATAAATCTCACGTAGATCAAGAAGTTGAACTATGTGGTTGGATCAACAAACGCCGTGACCTTGGTGGCCTTATTTTCGTCGATTTACGTGACAGAGAAGGTCTAGTACAAGTGGTATTTGATCCGGAAGTAGAAGGATTAATGGATACTGCTAATAAACTACGCCAAGAGTTTTGTGTGCAGTTAAAAGGTGTTGTTCGCGCACGCCCTGATAGCCAAGTAAATAAAGACATGGCAACAGGTGAAGTTGAAATTTTAGGCACAAGCTTAACTATCATCAACCGTTCAGAGCCATTACCACTTGATTTTAATCAGCAAAACTCTGAAGAGCGCCGTTTAAAATACCGTTACCTAGATTTACGTCGTCTTGAAATGAGCGACCGTATTAAACTTCGTGCAAAAGCGAGCAGCTTTGTGCGTCGTTTCTTAGATGACAACGGTTTCTTAGACATTGAAACTCCAGTGCTGACAAAAGCAACACCAGAAGGTGCGCGTGATTACTTAGTACCTAGCCGTGTTCACAAAGGTAGCTTCTACGCTTTACCTCAGTCGCCACAGTTATTTAAACAATTATTAATGATGTCGGGTTTCGACCGTTACTATCAAATTGTTAAATGTTTCCGTGACGAAGATTTACGTGCTGACCGTCAGCCAGAATTCACACAAATCGATTTAGAGACGTCATTCATGAGCTCTGATGAAGTGCGTGCAATGACTGAGAAAATGATCCGCGAAATGTGGCAATCATTACTAGACGTTGAC
This sequence comes from Pseudoalteromonas sp. N1230-9, assembly GCF_032716425.1. Lineage (NCBI taxonomy): Bacteria > Pseudomonadati > Pseudomonadota > Gammaproteobacteria > Alteromonadales > Pseudoalteromonadaceae > Pseudoalteromonas > Pseudoalteromonas sp. N1230-9. The sequence goes on along the minus strand of NZ_CP090419.1, from coordinate 2,184,751 downwards.
TTAGGCGACTTCCCAGTAATGCCTTACAGCGAAGCAATGCGTTTATATGGTTCTGATAAACCAGACCTACGTAACCCAATGCAACTTGTAGACGTTGCTGATTTAGTAAAAGACGTTGAGTTTAAAGTGTTCTCTGGTCCTGCTAATGACGAAAAAGGCCGTGTTGCGGTATTAACTGTACCAGGTGGTGCTGAGCTTTCTCGTAAACAAATCGACGATTACACTAAATTCATCGGTATCTATGGCGCGAAAGGCCTAGCATGGATGAAAGTGAACGACCGTGCTGCGGGCGTTGAAGGTGTACAATCACCAATCGCTAAGTTCTTAAACGAAGAGGTGATCAACCAGTTACTTGAGCGTACTAACGCACAATCTGGCGATATCATTTTATTCGGTGCTGACAAGCGCAACGTTGTAAACGAAGCGATGGGTGCACTACGTCTTAAGATTGGTGTTGATTTAGGTATCACTGATCTTGATAGCTGGAAACCTTTATGGGTTGTTGACTTCCCAATGTTCGAAGAAGACGATGAAGGTACACTGCATGCGGTTCACCACCCATTCACTGCACCAAAAGGTATTTCTGCCCAAGAGCTTGAAGCAAACCCAGCTGGTGCATTATCAGATGCATACGACATGGTATTAAACGGCTATGAAGTTGGTGGTGGTTCGGTACGTATTCACAATGCAGACATGCAAGAAACAGCATTTAGAATTTTAGGTATCGAAGCGCAAGAGCAACAAGACAAGTTTGGTTTCTTACTTGACGCACTTAAATACGGTACTCCACCGCACGCAGGTCTTGCGTTTGGTCTTGACCGTTTAGTTATGCTGTTATGCGGTACTGATAACATTCGTGACGTTATTGCTTTCCCTAAAACAACTCAAGCATCATGTTTATTAACAGATGCACCAAGCAAAGCAAATGCAGATGCATTAACTGAGCTTGCCATTGATGTTGTAGCGAAAGACACTGAATAATTCATAATAAACTGAATTATAAGGTTTAATGAAAACCCTAAGGTGTATGCCTTAGGGTTTTTTTGTGCTTAAATGTTTTTAAATATGTTCTTCAAGGAGTGGGCATGAGCGTAAGTGGAAGCTTCATCGGTTTTTTCATTTTGATTTTAATCCCGTTTTTTGCCGTTATTAGCTATTACTTAGGTAAACGTAAAACGACAACACCTGTAATCGTCGCCATAATCGGTGGGCTTTTAGGTTTTATGCCATTATTTGGCCTAATTTTTATTGCTGTACTGGCGCTTAAAAAAGATATTGAGACGAGCGCGTGATCAAAAGTCATTCACTTTATTTTGAACAAACCTTTGAGGTTAATTTAGCGGGACAAACGTTTTCACATTGCGAGTTTGAGCAATGTGAATTTATTGACTGTGACTTTAGCAGTAGCCAGTTTGAAAATTGCCGATTTATAGAGTGTGAGTTCAAAAACTGCAATTTAGCTGCGCTTGGGCTGAGATACACCTCACTCGAAGAGGTCAGCTTTAAACAGTGTAAATTAACCAGTGTGCGTTTTACTGATGTTGATTGGCCGCTACTTGCCAGCCGTGCTCCAGTGAGTTTTATTAGTTGTGAACTTAGCCACAGCAGCTTTTTTGAACTGAGTTTAAAGGCATTAAAAATGCGCAGCTGTTTTGCCAAAGATGTTGATTTTAGGCATGCGGATCTATCATCTGCTGATTTTACTGACACTGATTTTCGTGACAGCTTGTTTCAACAAACCAATCTCAGTAACGCTAATTTTATTGGTGCCAGCCATTTTGCCATTGATATAACTGCTAATAATATCAGCAAAGCTAAATTTGAGCGCTATGCAGCTCTGGACTTGCTCGCAGGGCTCGATATAGAGCTGGTGGACTAAGTTTTATTACTAAGAGGGTTAAGGAAGATTATGAATTTAAGTCTCATCACCTTGGAAGGTCAATTTGTTAAATTAGTGCCGTTAACAAGTGAACATCGCGATGCTTTAGTAAGCGCTGCTTCAGATGGAAAGCTTTGGGAGTTGTGGTTTACCTCGGTGCCTAATGAAGAACGTGTTGACGATTATTTAAGTATGGCATTTGAGCAACAAGCACTTGGGCGCGCATTACCATTTGCTGTCATCGATAAACACACCGATGAGGTGATAGGCTCAACTCGCTTTTGTAATATAGATAGTAAAAACCGCCGTTTAGAAATTGGCTATACCTGGTATGCCAAGCGTTTTCAGCGTACAGGGGTTAATACTGATTGTAAAAAACTGCTGCTGAGTTATGCATTTGAAACACTTAATGTGATTGCCGTTGAGTTTCGTACCCATTGGCATAACCAGGCTTCGCGCAATGCCATTGCTCGCTTAGGAGCGAAACAAGATGGGGTGCTTCGAAATCACCAAATAATGGCCGATGGATGCGTACGTGATACCGTGGTGTTTTCAATTATTGATGGTGAATGGCCTATGGTTAAACGTAGCTTAGAATTCAAATTAGAGCAGTTATAGTATGTTAAATATTAAAAAGGCGGCGCTAATGCTCGCGTTAACCCTTAGCGGGCAAACAGCTTTTGCAAATCAAACAGAGACACTGTTTGATACTGAGCGGGCACGCCATATTCCGGTGACCATTACAGCTGCCGATAGCAAATGCACGATAAAGAAAAAATGCCCCGTGGCGTTTATTGGGGCAGGCTATGGTATGGCACATACAGACTATCAATTTGCTCAGCAAGTTTTTCATCAGCATGGTTATTTAACGGTTGAAGTTGCACATGAATTAAAAGGCGATCCGAGTTTAAACCCTGAGCCACCATACATGACCACACGCATGGAAAACTGGCACCGTGGCGTGCAAACCCTTGAGTTTTTAGCCGTAGAACTTGCAAAGCATTATCCTGCGTATGACTTTAATCAGCTCACTTTATTTGGGCACTCAAATGGAGGTGATATTGCAGCATTATATGCCGCTATTTATCCTGCTAAGGTCTCTAAGCTGATCACCCTTGATCATCGTCGTATGCTGATACCTCGAAACAAACATATTGCAGTGCTTACGCTACGTGGTAGCGATTACCCAGCGGATGATAGGGTGTTATTAACTGATGAGGAGCTAGTTGTGTATCCTGTAACGCAAACTGTAATTCCTAATTCTCGCCATAACGACATGTATGATGGCGGGCCGAAATGGTTAGTTGAAGAGATGACAAAGCAACTGACGCTTTTCTTAGAAAAAACAGTTAAGTAGAGTTAGCGCGTTATTTTTTAACGCGCTAACAGGTTATTTATTCACGAGTTCACTAATCACTAATGGATTGTTATGAAGGGTTTTATGCACAGGGCACTTATCTGCTATTTCGAGCAAACGCTGTCGTTGTTCATCCGTAAGGTCACCTACTAGTGTAATCTTACGCGTGATTGCTTCTAGCTTATTGTTGTGTTCACAATCATCGCAATCTTGGTGGTAGTCACGTGTATGATTGAGCTCAACTTTAATATGTTCTAACGGTAAGTTTTTGCGACTAGCGTACATTCTAAGAGTCATTGATGTGCAAGCGCCAAGGCCTGCAATTAAGTGGTGGTAAGGGTCGGGTCCTAAGTTACTACCCCCTACCTTTAATGGTTCATCAGCAAGCCAAGTATGATCTTTTGTACTGACATATTGGGTAAAAACGTGATCTTTTTCTTCAACAAGTACACTCCCATTCAATAATTGAGCCGTGTAACTTTCTTTTTCATAATCAATATAACGCGTTGCCCATGATGCGATTACCCCTGCAGCATAATCAGCATCCACTTTGTTGCTGAGTAGGTGGTCGGCGTCATCTAAACTTATAAAGCTTTTAGGATGTTTCGCTGAGGCGTAAATTTTTTCTGCCTCGCTAATATCAACGGTTGTATCGATAGGGGAGTGCATCACTAATAAAGCACGTTTTAATTTACTGATATGGCTTCGATCATACTGTGCTATGTCATCCAAAAATTGCTTTTTAATGGTAAATTCACGACCTGCCAAGTTTACTTTTGCTTTTCTTTGGCTGTTAATTTCATCTATTTGGGCTGCAAAGTTATGACTTACATGCTGAGCATCCGATGGCGCACCAATAGTCACAATGGCTTGTACTTCATTAATTTTATCAGCGGCTGCAAGCACTGCAGCACCTCCCAAGCTATGGCCAATGAGTAACTGTGGTGCTTTAAAGTTTTCACGTAAATGCTCTGCGGCGGCGATCAAGTCTTGGATGTTGGAGGAGAAATTGCTGTTAGCAAAATCACCATCGCTATTACCTAAACCGGTAAAGTCAAAACGTAACACGGCAATACCTTGTTGAACTAGTGCGCGGCTTATTCTGGTTGCAGCTGCTATATCTTTTCCACATGTAAAGCAGTGAGCAAATAGAGCGTAAAACTTTACATCGTTTGCAGGGTACTCAAGTTGTCCTGCAAGTGTTAGCTCACCGCTTTGAAATGTTATTTTTTTGCGCATGATATAAACCCTACCTTTATTTAATATTTAAGAATAGACCCGTTGAACTTGTTTTTACTTTTGAACTTTTCCTTAAATTTTTGAAGTGGTTGATCTGTATCAAAACTAAGGCGTTAACAAAACAGGAGCGGACATAAGTCCTTATGTTTTTACTTGTGTTTCTCTATCCTCGCGAAGCGCTATAATGAAGAAATGCTAAGCTTAGCACAGACTTCTAGAACCTTATTCACTGGAAAAGACAATGCAACATTTACCTACCGTTGATTATAAAGCGAGCGATGCGGCCGCTCAATTTGTTGAGTCACTAAGAAACACAGGTTTCGGTGTATTAAAAAATCACCCAATCCCTCAGTCATTAGTTGAGTCTATTTACAAAAATTGGCAAGAATTCTTTAATTCTGAGCAAAAGCACGAGTTTTTATTTTCAAAAGAAACACAAGATGGTTATTTCCCACCATCAGTGTCAGAAGTTGCAAAAGGCTTTACCGTTAAAGATATTAAAGAGTATTACCACGTTTATCCAAAAGGCCGTGTTCCAGCACAGTTAGAAGAAGAAATCCGTGAGTACTACCGTTTAGCTAATGAGTTTGCAGCTACATTATTAAGCTGGGTTCAAGCTGAAGCACCAGAAGATGTGCGCGCTAAGTTCTCTATCGACCTTAAAGATATGATTGCTAACTCTGAGCAAACACTTTTGCGTATTCTTCACTACCCACCAATGACAGGTGATGAAGAGCCAGGCGCAATTCGTGCTGCGGCACACGGTGACATCAACTTATTAACTGTTTTACCTGCGGCCAATGAGCCAGGTTTACAAGTACAAAAAACAGATGGTGGTTGGTTAGACGTACCATGTGATTTTGGTAACTTGATCATCAATATTGGTGACATGCTAGAAGAAGCGTCAGGTGGTTACTTCCCATCAACGATTCACCGCGTAATCAACCCAACAGGTAAAGCATCTACGAAATCACGTATTTCGTTACCATTGTTCTTACACCCGCGCCCTGATGTTGTACTTTCTGAGCGCTACACTGCTGACAGCTACTTACAAGAGCGCTTACGTGAGCTAGGCGTAAAGTAATTGTTTAAATTTAAAAAGGTGGATTAAATAATCCGCCTTTTTATTAAATGAGGCCGTTTTAGAATTTTGCGCTCAGACCAAAATATAGATTACGTTCAGGTGCTGGCTCAAAGTAACCGCGTTGGCTCACATCTCTATTAGCATTTGCGTTAATACGTACATTTGCAAAATAATCTTTTGAGAATAAGTTACGTATCCCCGCTTTTATCGATACAGAAGGTGATAGCGAGTAGGAAGCGCGTGTGTTAAATAGCCAATTTTGTTTTATTTGTGTGTCGTTACTATTTTCGGCATAGAACCGACCGGTATAACTCGACTCAAGTTCAATTCGCCATTTATTATACTGCCAGTTAATTTGACTGACCCACTGTTGCCTTGGTAAGCCAGGCATACGATTTCCGTTTACATTATCACCGCTTAGTGGAGTGAAGTTATCGAATTGATAGCGAGCCAATGTCAGCGCATTTCGCCATTGCCATTGTTCATTGAGTTGCCACTCAAAAGCTAACTCAAGGCCTTTTCGGTCAGTTTTGCCAGCATTTTCAAAAAATCTGAGACCGTCAATTTCATAGGGAATTATTTCATCGGTCACTTTGGTTGCAAACAAAGTGATGTCGTATTGAATGTCACTCAACTCACCTCGAATACCTAACTCACGGCTTAAAGAATCTTGAGGTTTTAAAAATGGGTTAAAGCCTGCCCCTTGTGGGTTGGCAAACTCTGTAAAGGTTGGTGATTCATAAGAGGTGGCTAAATTAGCATACCATTGATGCCTTAAACCCAGCCGGTAGCTAAGCCCTAAATTGCCATTCCACTCATGATAGTTACGTTGACCTGAACCAACTCCACTTTGCGCTAAGTGAGCGTCAATTGACATTTTTAAATCATCATAGCGTACCCCAGTGGTTAAAATTACGGCGTCGTTAAGGTGCCAATCTACAATACTAAAGGCACTCATTGACCTTGCTTCTTGCAGCTCATCAACCGTTTGCCTTGTTATTTCAGCGTTAGGGGAGACGCTAAAACGTTGTCGGTCATCCTCTTGCTTACGTATTTCAATACCCGATGTATGGCGAATCGGTCGTTTATTTGCTCGTAAGTCTTGGGTTATTTCAAAACTACTTCCATAAAACCAGCGATCGTAGGCAATTAAACTACTGCCAGGAAATGGCAGTTGTTGTTCAAAATCGCGATGGGTTGCAAATAGATTAATCATCCACTGGGTATTTTCGAACGAACTATCTCGTAAAGTTAAACCTAGGGTTTGTTGCTCGACCTGCTGTCCGCTGTCTAATCGTTTAGCCATAAAAGTGGCTTGACGTCGATCTTCATTAACTTGGGTTCTTGTTAGCCCGCCTGGGTCTTCGGATGTTGGCATATCCATGAGTGAAGTGATTACAGTGAGTGTTTTACTGTCGTTAATATTCCAAATAAACTTACCGCGCAAAGTGGTTTTTTCAACCTGACTTTGCTCTCGATAGCCATTAAAGTTGAGATGGCTTGCACTGATATAGGCACTGCCAGTGTTGTTGCTGGTTCCTGCTTGTGCGTTTAACTTATATAAGTCATCACTACCGATATCAAGGTTTAGAGTGACACCTTTGAATGTTTCGCCATTTTTTGTACTGATATTAATTGCCCCTCCTGCGCCGTTACCGTATTGGACGGTTGCTGCGCCGCGAGTCACATGTAATTGGTCTATACCGTTAAGTTCAATATCATCTACTTGAGTTTGCCCATCGGGTAAAGTGTAGGGGATATTATCTACTTGTAATTGCATTCCTCTTACACCGAACGGTGCGCGAGAACCAAAGCCACGAATAGAAATACGTAGATTTTGCGCAAAATTATAGCGGTTTTGAAAGTACACACCAGGCACAAATTGCAGAGCTTCATCCAACTGTAAAGCTTCTTGTAGTTGAAATTCACGTTGCCCATCAACAAGTGTGACAGCTGCGGGAGTGTTGTAAAGCTCCCTTGGTAATCGTGACGCGGTGACATCAATAATTTCCAATGGCAGGGTGTGTGGTTGATTAGCTGCAAAAGCATCGACGGGTATTGACCAAGCGCAGATTATCGCTGATAAATACAAAGGTATTTTTTTATAATTAAGGGCCATGGTTGACCTCCTTTGTGTAAATCTTGTTGTATTTGGGTGTTTTATTAGCGTCGAAATTTAACGTGATGTCGTTGTAATTGACTGATGTTGGTGCAGCCCATGAGTTTCATATCTCGCTCAATTTCACTTTGCATCAAACCAAGTACTCGCTCAACGCCAGGTTGGCCTGCAGCTGCAAGTGCATAAAGATACATTCGACCAATCCCAACCGCTTTTGCGCCAATCGACAACGCTTTGAGTACGTGTGAGCCCCGTTGTACGCCGCTGTCAAATAACACATCAATGTCATTGCCAACCGCATCTACAATCTCAGCTAGTTGATCAAACGAGCTGCGTGAGCCATCTAATTGTCGCCCGCCATGATTTGATACCACAATACCCGTGCAGCCTATTTCAACAGCGCGCTTAGCATCTTCGACGCTGATAATACCTTTAAGGCAAAATTGACCATTCCAATACTTGACCATATCTGCGACATCTTGCCAGTTCATTGAAGGGTCTAGCATATTGGTAAAGTAGTCACCGATGGAAGAGCTATTTCCTTTCATATCTATGTGCTCTTGTAGTTGCGGGAGCGAAAACTTTTCATGCAGTAAATAGTTTATGGCCCAGTTCGGCTTACGAATAAACTCCCACATACCAGACATAGTTAACCTGAAAGGAATTGAAAACCCTGTGCGTAAATCTCGCTCTCTATTTCCACCTGTAATTGAGTCAACAGTCAACATCATGACTTCAACACCACAGGCTTTTGCACGGTCCATCATTGCTTTGTTTAAATCGCGATTTTTATGAAAATAAAACTGATAAACTTGAGGAATATCAAAATCTTTTGCTATTTTCTCCATTGATACGGTGCCGAGGGATGACACGCCAAATAGGGTGCCAAATTTTTCAGCAGCACCCGCTACAGCATGTTCGCCTTGGTGATGAAATAAGCGTTGCAAAGCTGTTGGAGAACAATAAATAGGTAGTTTAAGTTTTTGCCCCATAACTTCGGTGCTAAGGTCAACGTGCTGAACACCTCTGAGTACATTGGGCACTAAATCACATTGATTAAATGCTTCAGTGTTGCGTCGCATGGTTACTTCATCATCGGCACCCCCCGCAATATAGTTATAAATAGGGCTAGGTAGGCGTTGTTTAGCGAGTTTTTCAAAATCATGATAGTTAACACATTGGTTTAAATTCATATTTATCAATTCCTTTTTATTTTCGATACTTTTTAAGGTTAGCTGTTAAGTCGGTAGTGATATAAATAAATTGATTGGCAGGTACATTTGTAAAAGTACTTACTGTGTTTGTTTTATCAGGCCATACAATTTTGATCGTGTCAGCTTGCGAGGCCTGTCCTAAACCAAAGTGCAGGGTGGAAGGGGCGCCACTTAGAAAGCTTCCGCCTGCTTGAACTTCCTGTAATTGAGTTGTTTCGCCAACAGTAACGTACACTTTAGCGCCTAGTGCGCGCGTATTTTTTGTTGTATCGCGCAAGCTAATGGAAAGGTAACTGTTTTTACTTTCATCATTATGTCGATTTTTATAGAGCAGAGGAGCCTGTTGATGATTACTTATTACAATATCGATATCGCCATCCCGATCATAGTCGACACACGCAACGCCTCGGCCAGAGAGTTGATCGCCAACCCCCCAAAGCTTACTTTGTTCTGTAAAGGTGCCATCTTGATTTGAAATGAATAAGCGGCTGTGTGTTTTTTCAAACTCAGCCATAGCGAGTTTTAGTTTTTGATAAGCGCGAGGGTTAGCAAAGCGTTTGCTTAGCTGTTTGGGCAGATCAAAACCATTAACATGAAATAGGTCTAGCCAGCCATCGTTGTTAAAATCGGCAAAGCATGCTCCCCAAGCCCATAACCCTTTGTCTACACCCGCTTGTTCAGTGATATCTATAAACTGATTGTTTTGGTTTCTATATAGACGATTACCTATCACTCCCCAGCTACCTTCAGGCTGACCATTTGGATCCCAAATACTGCTTACAAACCAGTCTAATGAGCCATTGTTATCAAAATCAGCTATGGCTGCGCCCATTCCATTTTGATCATGAATAGTGTGTTCATGCGTCACTTTTTCAAACCGCCCATTTTGCAGGTTTTTATAGACTTGGCTGGTTTCAAAGTCCGCAGTAAATAATAAATCTAGCCAACCATCATTATTAAAATCCGAAAAATTAGAGGTAAAAGTAAAGTCGGTGCTTCCTATTAAATCAAGCAAACCCGCTGTCTCATCTTGCGCTTGAAATGTCAGCGTATTTACTTGGCTTGTGTTTTCCCATAAGTGATTAGGAAGCTGGCCACCAAGGCCAGGCCCACGCCAATGGTTGGTTAGCATATCGACATCCCCGTCTTTATCATAGTCGGCAAAAGCGAAAGACCAGCTAGTAAGCTGGGTATTCAAACCAATATCATGACTTACAATAAAGCCGTGTTGCTGCTCATTAAGATAGAGAGTGGGGCTTTGATGGTGAGGGTGTTTGTTTACTTGACTGTTAACGGAAGGTAGATGAGGGTGAAGCAAGTTTGAGGTGAAAATATCTAAATCACCATCGCCATCAATGTCCACCATCGCTGCGCCATTGGATAGCTCCTTTTTGGTAATACCCCAAGAGCGAGTAATATCTGAAAAATGCCCATTACGCTGATTTTGATATAGTTTATCAGGGGCACCGTCACCCGTAGGAAAGAAGATGTCAGGCCAGCAGTCACCATCTATGTCACCCATAGCAACGCCGCCACTAAAAATTAGCCGCTGCGCTGATGATAGGGTGTAGTTTTGCCAAGTTATATGGTGTTGATGACTTATGCCAGCATCTAGTGATACTTCATCAAAACGTTTTGCAGCGCTCGTGTTTTGTGGTGGGATTGAAGTACGGGATTTACAGCCAAATTCCATATCACTTAATAATAACGCCGGCTTAATATTCGCGTTGTCGAATGACATTTGCGGTAAATTACTTTCTGTGTGAGATATTCTGCTTATTGGCTGAGGCGGTGCTGTAAAAGGTTTAAACCGTGCGTTTAAACGGTGTATATCTGGCGCTTTATCCGTTTCAGTGGGGACCCATTTAGACATACACTCTCGACTATTGATGCAAGGGTCGGTGAGGCTATTTAAAAAGGCAATTAAATCAAAGAGCTGAGCATCAGATATGGTAATGCCTGATGCCAGTAAGCTGACCCCTTTTTGTTGTTCATTTTGTAATTGCTCTAGTGCACGTTGAGAATTGAGTTTGCTATTTGATAATAAGCTCGCGACGTAACTTAGTTGTGGGTTGTCGGCAAAGCTGTAATCAAAATTCTGCAACGACTTGGCAGGATCAAGGTGGTGCTTAATGACCGACTCTAAATTTATAAACGCACCAGAGTGAGTGTAGGGTGCTGTTGCTGCAACATTTAACAGAGATGGTGTTCTAAATTTATAACGATCGTTGTCTTTTTGTGTAACCCCTCGCCGACCGTAGTCCTCACCACTTGGCTGTTTGCCGCGACCGACCTGTACCGCAGCAATATTGTGAAATTTCTCGTCAGAAAAAATAGGGGGCGTATGACATTCTATACAGCCAGCACCACCTTGTTTAGCTGACTTCAAGAATAACTGTGCCCCCCGTTTTTGGCTGGGAGTCATTGCATCACTCTCTCCGTTAAGGTAATTAAACCATGGAGTGTTAATTAATAGTTGGGTTGATTGGTAGTAAGAAATTGCGGTTGCAATATTCTCAAAGGTAAAAAGCTGTTCTGGTGCGGCATGTAAATCATTAAAGGCATTGCGAAATAGCTTAAGCCATTGTTGGTTTTTATCGTGTTGCTGTAAGCGTTTTGTTAATTTGTGTCGGGTGTCTTCATTGGTGCTGGCAGCTGCGAATGTATAGCCTCGCATTTCATCACTTGAAACAACAGGAAAACGAGCTTGTGTTGCAAGTAAGTTTTTTCCTGCTAACTGATCTCCTTGCCATAAATTACTGTCAGGGGTGCGGTGTGGTAGGGGGGTATCCGCTTTGTTAGTATCATTTTCAAGTACAAAAATACGGCCATCATAGAACATGGCTTCTTTGTACAAAGAAGCATTAATAATTGTTTGTGAATGCCGTGCTACATTCGGGGCGCCATCTGCTTTTGGATCTGCTGAGCGTTGCCAGTCATGCCAGCGGCCAGGGCCAATTATATCCTCATCATAGGGAGCTTCACCTATGGGTAAGCTAAGGCTGTCACCACCTGCTAGAAATGGGTGGTGACAGCTTGCACAGGCTACATCTTGATTGCCACTCAACGCTTTGCTAAAAAATAGCTCCATGCCTAGTGTAAACATGGGAGTATTTAAATGAGGAGCGGTGACGTCAATTGTTAACTTATAACTATCATTTAGGGTGTTTAGCAGTTGCTTAAGTGCTTGTTCTTCTTCATTGTCTTTGTTACTAGCCGCTGAGTAATTAAACAAACAAGCTGCTGCTAAAGCGCTTAGCGTGAAAGCAAGATAATAACGTGTGTCTTTCATTGCTTACTCGCTTTGCATCGCAAGATCAGTACAGCTATTGCTACTGAAAAGTGCATTGTTAGCAAGACGTATTTTTAGGCTTTTAGGTGTTGCTTGTATGTGATTTATTTTAACTTCACCTTGATAAATGCTTTTTGTTTCACCTACTTCTGTGCCAATATTCCTACAATTAGGGCTGTAATAAGCGCTATAGTGGGGTGTTTGCAATTGTTTGTTTTCAAATACTGTTATTACACCTGTGCCACACTCAGCCATGGCATAAATATCGTCACCTTCAGAATAAACAAGCGTGCGCTCTTTTTGTTGATCCCTTATCCAATGGATATGTTTATCTGGTGTAAGGATATAAAAGCCTTCTTGGCAGCTCACACCTGTTATAGGTTTAGCCGCACTAAGCGCTTTCATGGGCATTAAAATAATGATGATTAGGGTTATTAAATTGAGTAAACCTTTTTGAATATTCATGATGCTTCTCCATTATTTGGGTCTTTTGCCAAAACCAATCCAGCTATTAAATGTATTGGTTAGGATAATTTCATCGGCTTCAATTTTTAGCCCAATTGCAGGTAACCCGCGTGTAGCAGGACCAGACACAACGACGCCGCTATCTTTAGGATTAAAAACAGATTGGTGACAAGGGCACATGTAGTTTTTTTCATCAGCCATCCAACCGGTGACAGGGCAACCGGCATGTGTACAAATTGCTGAATAAGCGATAACACCTTGGTCTGAACGTTTTTTTGTTTCTGCTGAGAGTAATTCACTGGGTAACTTTTGAAGCAGTATTTGGTTGTAGCGAGAGCCATCTTTAACCACATTATTCTCAACATCAAAAGGAACAACCAGCAGAGGTTTATCTAATTCTTTTAAATCCGACAGCTTAATAATCTGCCCACGTTTTGATTTTTGGAAATACGTGAGTCGATCTCCTGCTTGAGGAGGACGTCGTTCAGGCTTAGTGGTTGCATTTACCCCAGAGCTTAAAGGAAGATTCATTATTGGGATTGCGATAGCGAGATATTTTACAAAATCACGACGAAAATAATTGTCAGGGTGGTTTTGAGCTACATCGTCGTCGTTAATTTTTTGTGAGCATGGCAAATCGATGATTTTCTTTGAAGATGCATTTTGTGTCATAAGATACCTTTATTTTTATAAGATTAGCGTCTTTGTTATTAATACGTGAAAGCGAAAAGCACGCGTGCTTTTCGCTTAGTTGGTAAATTAATTAGGTAAAGCGAATACCCAAATCACGCCACCTTCAGGTACATCAGCAATCCACTCGCCTGATTTATCTTTTTCTGCCAGCACGCTATTTGTCCAATGTGCATCCACACCGTAACCTGCGGTAATGGCAATGTATTGTTTACCGTCGACTTCATAGCTCACTGGTGGGGCAATAGCTGTCGAGTTAAGAGGGAACTCCCACAACACATCGCCAGTTTGCGAATCAAACGCGCGTAAAATACGATCGTTAGTACCTGCGTTAAATACAATGCCACCAGCAGTGGATAGCACAGAGCCCCAATTCATGGTTTTACCAAAGTCATGTTGCCAAACTTTTTTACGTGTATTGATATTCCACGCTTGCAGTTGACCTACTCCTTTTTTAGGATTGTCTAGGTAAACATCTAGATCGGGTATGTCGATACCAGCCCAGAACTGTCCTGAAGCAGGCTCGACATCATCTTGAAATTTACCAATAAAAGAATTACAAAGATTGTTGTTGGCAGGAACATAGATGATGCCTGTTTCGGGGTTATAGGCTTCATATGGCCAGTTTTTACCGCCCCATAGACTTGGGCAATAATCAACGCGTTTGCCTGTTACAGGCACATGTTTGTAATCATAAGTAGGACGTCCAGTTTCTTTATCTAATGATTTAAATGCGTTATTTTTTACAAACGGCTGTCCTTCGACATAGCTAATTTTTCCCTCGTTGCTACGCTCTAGCCAATATAAATAACCATTTCGCTGGGGAGAGACTAAGCCTTTAACCGTCTTATTACCCTTTTTGAAATTAACGAGCATAGGCGCATTCATGGCTGCCCAATCCCACGAATCATTGTGATGATATTGGAAATGACCAACAATTTTGCCACTGTCGGGGTTCATAGCAATGGAGGAGGCAACGTATAAATTGTCCCCTGGGCGTTGATCACCTAACCAAGGTGAACCGTTACCCACTCCCCAATAAAGTACATCCGCTTCTGGATCATAGTTACCAGGCATCCACATGCTGCCACCACCATACTTCCATGCATCTGGGCGCTTACCTTCTTTTTTCCACGTTTCGTGTCCTGCCTCTCCAGGGCCTGGTACACTGTATGTGCGCCAGGCTTGTTTACATGTTTTAGCGTCCATTGCTTCCAAAAAACCACGGACACCATATTCACCACCCGAGGGGCCCACAAGAATCTTGCCCTTTACAGGTGTAGGTGCAGAGGTGATATATGCACCTGTACTCCAGTCGCCGATTTGTGCTTGGCAAACTCGCTCACCGGTTTTTGCATCAAGGGCATTTAACGTGCCATCAAGTCCTGCTACGTAAACCTTATCATCCCACAGAGCGATGCCGCGGCTAGTATTGTGCATAACTGATAAATCATAAGGGTTGTCGTGCGTATAGCGCCAAAAAACTTGCCCTGTTTTAGCGTCTAACGCAATTACATGATTGTAAGGCGTAGAAACAAACATAACGCCATTGTTTACTTGGGCAGGGGCTTCGTGACCAGAATCTAAGTTTGTTGAGTACGTCCATACTGGCTTTAAAGACTTAACATTCTTTTTGTTTATTTGCGTCAGCTTGCTATACATCCATCCTTCGTAATTGCCTTTGGGTAGTAGCCAGTCTTTTGGGTCTGCTTCATTCAGCCTTTTTTGCGTAACTGGTTTATAGTTTTTAATTTCTTTTGTGAGCTTAGTTAAACTGGCCGCTGATGCGTGTGTGTTGATCAACATCCCAGTGAATATTAAACAGCAATTTAGGTAAGCCAGATTCAAATTTGTCATTTTTTTCATTGTAACCTCTGAAGGTGTTTTAGTTTGAATGACCTTAGTACCAAATTATATGCCAACAGTTTTTAGTAATTTCAAGGTCGGTAACTATTTGATATTTAGTTGATATTTTTCTTTTGGTGGTTATTGAATGTATTTTTTCGTACGAAAAGAGAAACAGGTGTCGCAACTTAAATGCAACAATGAGACACCTATATGCAGAATAATTTATAGCTTGAAGAGAGGATGCTAAGAGTTTGACACTTGTCTCAAAAATAAATCAATGTGAGCGGCTTTTTTAACCGAGAGATATGTTTTTGTATTGCAAAATTATCATGAATCAAAATTAAAATAGGGTAAAAGGCGTATTGTTAGATTAAATTTCTGTGATAGTTTTAGAAACAAAGACTGAGGCTTTTATAGTTCCAGCCTAATGCTGCTACTTAAATTGCCCGACAACAATAGAACGGAGTAGCAAGGTGATGAAACACACTCCACAACCTATGGACGTTAGTAGTGCTCAGTCGTTTATGTCCACAGAATTTCAACTACGTAACATTCAACCATCTAAATATATCGCGCGATCATGGAAGCGAAGTTTGCTCAATTATGGCTTAGACCCCTATGCGTCTAATGAAGTTGAGGTACTTTCTTCCAGCGAAATGCGATCGCAACTCCAGCTTAGAGAGACCTTTTTAAATACGGGGAAGTGCGGCCTTGTTGGTTTAGCTAATCGTATTGCCGATGCCGGCTACTCTGCAATTTTAACTGATGCCACAGGCTTAACCTTAGCAACGAGTTTATCTACTCAAGAGGAAAGTTTGAGTAAGCAATCAGGCCTACTTATTGGGGCAAGGTGGGCTGAAAACCAAGTAGGTACAAATGGTATTGGCACATGTCTTATTGAAAAAGCCCCTTTGATCATTCATAAGGCTGAACATTTTTATGCAAGTCATAAAGAGTTAAGTTGCTCCGTTACACCTATTTTTGATCCCATGGGAGAGTTGCTGGGTTGCTTAAACGCGTCGTGTATTGGCGCTGACCAAAATAAGCACCATCAGCTCATGACACTCAAAATGGTGATGTTATATGGGCGCATGATTGAAAATAGCTATTTGCATACAAGCTATAAAAACCAACTTATATTAAGTATAAAGTCGGCTGAAAGTTTTTTTGATATCACCCAAGAGCAACTCATCGCGATTAATGAGAAAGGTACAATTATTGGTGCAAATCACGCGGCATTTTTTTGTTTTATGTCTCATTTTCAATCGCATCAATCGTTGCTAGGTATTAATGTTGAGCAATTTATTGGTTTGTCTCTTGATAGTTTACTAAGTAAAACAAATGGAGGAAATAATGCGGTTAATGTGCAACTTCCATTGCTGTTAGAAAATGTCGAAATAACCTTAAAGGTGCCAAAAAGTAAGGCATTGCCATTGGCACAAGCAGAGCCAAAAGTGCAGAGTAAAACATTCACTAAACACCCGCCGATTAATGAATTGAATGGTGAAGATGCCTCTATGCAGCAGCTTGTTCGTAGGGCACTTTTGGTCGCTGATAAAGACATACCTATTATGATTACCGGTGAGACAGGAACAGGCAAAGAGGCGTTTGCGCGCGCTATTCATGAATCGAGTCCTCGTGCTGATAAACCATTTGTGGCGCTAAACTGTGCCGCGATACCTGAAACATTAATAGAAAGTGAGCTGTTTGGTTACCTAGGCGGTAGCTTTACGGGGGCACACAAAAAAGGTATGAAAGGTAAGCTTGAGCAGGCAAATGGCGGCACACTTTTCTTAGATGAAATAGGTGATATGCCGGTACAACTTCAAACTCGGCTATTACGAGTTTTAGCTGAGCGTGAAACTATGCCTCTTGGGGGGATTGAGCCTATCGCATTAGATTTACAAGTGATTTCTGCAACACACCAAGATCTAAAAACACTTATTGAATTAAAAGAGTTTCGAGAGGATTTTTATTATCGTCTTAACGGTATGGTTTTAAAGTTACCAGCACTTCGAGAACGGTCTGATAAATCGTTTATTATTGATAACATACTCGAACGAGAATGCATGGCGGTGCATGGTTTGAGCATAGCCGATGATGCAAAAAGAGCACTCGAATCTTATTTTTGGCCTGGCAATATAAGACAACTGATCAGCGTAATTAAGTATGCGGTAGCTGTGTGTGAAGGAGCTGAAATAACCATTAATTGTTTTCCAGATGATTTAATCGAACACTTTTCTTCACTAACAGATCATAAAACGGCGGGCTCTTTTAAAAAGGAAAAAGCCTTAGCTAAATTTACTGCCTGCCATGAAGAGCAATTACTAATTGAAACGCTTAAAAAACATCGTTGGAATATAACGTCTGTTTCTGAAGAGCTTAATGTGTGTCGCTCTACAGTGTATAGGAAAATGGAAAAGTATAAGATTGTTCAGCCTAATAATGCTTGCTAATAGAAGGAGGCATATTTGGATGCTGTGAGCCTTTGTCAAAACGAGCTTGAAATGTTAATACAAGAATCAAACTAAAAAATGATTAAAAAGGAAAACACATACGAAAAACATTGAGAGAAACTTGAAAGATTTACTAATAATTGGAAAGATAAAACAGAATTTAAATTTGGCAGATTAATACTAATTTACAAAGAGAATAAGGTAACATCGTATAGAGAGTCTAGCTTAAACTCTACTCTCTATTTAAAATCGTTATAACCCCATTCCCGCTAATTTTATTTTTGTTGCATAGCCCCTTGCTGAAAAGACTTTACAGATGTGGTAAACAGAATCGTCTTTTTGTGAAGATAGTCTATACGCTATTTTAGCTAATTCTTTAGCCACATACATGGGTGAAGCAACCAATCCTTGAGGTCTTGGAACAAAGTTCATGGCCTTAGTGCATTCTTTTGATGATGATAGCATTTCCCATACTAATTCGATTACTTTGTCATTAATATCTATTTGATTAGCCATCCCTTTGCTAAAAAAAGCCTCTAATATTTTTTTTACGTCTTTGTTATTAACATCTTCATATTTGTTAGACATCGTTCATTCCTTTGTTAAACATTATTTTTATCAGTAAATCTTTACTTCCATTAGTTCCAATCCCTATAAACTCATTAGGGTTACCTTTTTTAATGTAAGAAATATAATTTTTATAAGCTGAATCTTTTACTTCTAAATCAAAAAAATAAACCCCCTGCTCATCATAGGTGATACCACTATAAGCTGACTTTAAAATGTTCTCTCTTTGAGCTTCTATATATTTATTCTCAGGTTTACTTTGAAGTGTATATATAGATACAAATAGCTCTTGCACAGTTAGTTTCTTACCTTTAACTAAGAAATGTTCTTCATGGGTAAAACTTCTATCTTCATATGAGATATCAATATGCGAGCTATTTTTTATTAATTTATAACCAACTATATCTCCTTTGTCATCAACGGCTTTTTTACAACTTTCAAAAGGGGATATTGGTGCTAATAGCTGACTAATTGGACGATCCTCACCCTTAAAATCACAATCTAAAATAGCTGCGTGTGATTGAAGTGAGAATAGAGCTAGAAAAGGGAGATAAATTATTTTCATTTAGATCCTTTAAACCAAAAATATGTTCCTATTTTTGAATTGTATCTGCTTTTTTTATATACAGCAATACCTTGTCAGTGTTTATAGATGCGTAGCTAATGAAGTACTTTTTAGGGTTTTGAATCAGTAAATTCAACGATTCTCTTTTACTGTAACGCTTGCGTGGGTACCTTTATCTTGTCCGATAAATTTCGTGGAAATTAGCGTAAATCTATCAATATGAAACTTAATTAACCTTAAGTTTTGTTTGCTGTCGATGTATGTAGCAAAATGTGACAATTGACCTGCGACATTAGTTTGATTTTAAGGAATTAAACTGAATACGCTTCAATGTGTTTAATGAAAAAAATACTTTTAAATCAATTTGTTGTTTGTTTTTATTTCAATGGCATAGTCTTTGCCATCCCTTATGTTCGAAGTACACTTCATAAGGGAAACATAATAATGAAATTAAATAAAATAGCAGTAGCAACGTCGTTGAGTTTAGCTTGTTTTAGCGCTATGAGTGCGGAAAATTGGCTAGACAGAATTGAATTATCTGGTGGCATTATGCAAAGTTGGCAAACTGGGATGGAGGTTGAGGGGGCAGCAGCAGATCCAGGCAATGCTAAAACTGACTCAGGGTTTCATCGCTTACGATTTGGCCTCAATATTAATGCACAAGTCACGGATCAACTTTCTATTTTTGCAGAGCTTGCTGAAGAGCCGAATGATTGGAATGATGGCAGCGCGAGTATTAGTCAAGATTTAGCGTGGATCCAATACCAGATTAATCAAGATGTAGGTGTGAGGCTTGGTAATGTTGTTTCGACCACACAAAACTTTTTGCGTTATTCAGATGGCGCATCAGTGCAAACTAATCCGTTTGTGGGAAATAGCCTTGTTGATATGATCACTGCCGAAGAAGGTATCTGGTTTTATGGTGTACATGCATTAAATAAGGGTAGTACAGTAACTTGGGATGGGACTATTTCAGTACCTGATTTTTTTGCGGATTTTTCAGATAATCGGGGGTACAACCTTGGCTTACGTGGTACTTATAATTTAACTAATGGCCTATCGTTTGGCGCAGGTGTTTTTTCCACCAATCACGAAATAAGTGCAGTTACAGGCAAATCTGCGGGGTCGTTAATTGCGGTTGGCGACGGCGATAATTATCAGTTTGCCAGCACAGCGCCTAATGCACGAGCTACACATCCTCTCATTGTGCCTGGGGTGGATGCGTTTATATGGCAAGCTGACATTCAATACATGACTGACACTATTTTACTGCATGCTTTGTATGGTCGAGCCGAGGACGATGTTAGTTGGGCTAATGGGCAGGGGAGTTTTCAGACTAGTTACATTGATCAAGAGTCAGAAATGCAATTTTGGTCTATTGAGGGGCGATATACTTTTAACAAGCATTTTTATCTAGCCGCTCGCTATGCTGAGTCTGACAACGAAAGTGGCAATATCAACAATAATAATACCGCGACTCGACTCCAAGTTGGAGGAGGCTGGTGGATGAATGATTCCACCTTATTCAAATTAGAGTATGTCAGACAGGAAGAAGAACAATTTTCAGGGGGAGGAACTGCGTTATTTGGGGTTGGCGACGGCACAGAGTGGGATGGTGTTATTGTTGAAGCATCAGTTAGCTTTTAAGCTTAAATGGATGGCTTAAATGATTCAGTATTAGCCGCAACATGTGTTGCGGCTTTATTTTTTGATAAATTAACTTAGATTAGTTCTGCATATACACGACGTGCGTTTGCGTAAATTCATACAAACCGTGTTTGCCATCAGCGCCACCAATTCCTGATTTTCTGGTGCCTGCGTGAAAGCCTTGTATAGCTTCGAAGTTTTCTCTATTTATATAGGTTTCACCATAATTGAGTAATTCTATGGCACGCATAGCTTGGCTAAGACTTTGAGTATAGACAGAAGAAGTGAGTCCGTATTCTAATGAGTTTGCAAGTTCAATGGCTTCTTCTAAACTGCTAACGATTTGAATGGGCAGTACAGGACCAAAAATCTCTTTGCGCATAATTTCCATATCGGCATGGCAGTTAACTAACACAGTGGGTTGGTAATGGTAGCCACTGTCGGTGTCGGCTACCTTTGCGCCAGTTGCCACTTTTGCCCCCTCTGCAATAGCTTGTTCAACCATACTGGCTACTTTATTTAAGCAAGATTTATTAACCAGCGGGCCCATTTCGATATCAGGGTCTAGTTGTGGGTCACCATAACGTGTTGATGCCATGGCATCGGATATTTTTCTAATAAACTCATCAGCAACCTTAGCGTGTACATAGACAAGCTCGGCGCAATTACATACTTGTCCTGTGTTGGTTATACGTGATGCTTTGATGGCACTTACTGCAAGATCTATATCGGCATCATCAAGCACAATTGCGGGTGCTTTCCCTCCAAGCTCCAAGTTTACTTTGGTGATATTTTTTGCTGCGGCAGACATAATAACAGAGCCTGTTTCTACACTCCCTGTAAAGCTAATCATGTTTATATCTTCGCTAGAAGAAAGGGCTTGGCCAACATTTCGTCCTGATCCGCATACCACATTAAACACACCTTTAGGTAAACCAACTTCATCGAGGAGTTGGGTGAATTCAAAGCAGTTATTGGGGGTTTCTTCACTCGGTTTGATGACAATGGTATTACCGGTAACTAAAGCGGGGGCCATCTTTCTTGCAATGAGAAAAAAGGGGAAATTCCAAGGTAAGATACCGGCAACAACACCTAGCGGTTTTCTGAATAGAAAAATATTTTCTCCTTTTCTATCACTGGTAATGATCTCGCCTTCGATATGTCTAGCCCAACTCGCCATATAATCGAGGTAGTCGGCAGTGAAGTTAACTTCTACCTTGGCTAAGCTCAACACTTTCCCCTGTTCTTGCGTTATCACAAGTGCGAGCCGGTCAATGTTTTGCCGTATTTTTTCAGCAATTTTATGAAGGTATTGCGCACGCTCGATTGCGGGTCTACTTGCCCACTCTGGTTGTGCTTGTTTTGCTGCATGGATGGCTTGTTCTACTTCAAACTTGTCTGCGCTGGGAACTTTAGATAATACGTCTCCGTTAGCAGGGTTCATTACTTCGATATAGTTGGCTGAATGCTGCACAAACTGGCCATTGATATAATTTTGATATACTGGAATATTAGACATAGGTCATTCTCTTAAATTAGATAAAAAAGCTTCTGACACATGGATTTAGCTAAAACAGTTGTGTCGTTGCAAAGGGCATTCAGCAATCTGCGCACCATGTTTAACTATTTTTTGTTGGAGACTTCAACCATATGATTTTTAGAACTTTTTATAATAAACTGGTGAGGGCTTCACCGATTCATAAAGGTATACCTTGCAGCAGGTGTAGCACTGCACGTGTAGCATTTGTTTCACATTACCTTTAGAAAAATACACAAGGAGCGAAGCGCTAAACATGTGCTTCAGGTGCTAAGGTTACATTTGTGCCGAAATTTCCTTTAATAAAATAATTCCATGCATTATTGACTATCCTAGGTATAATGCGCGCACTTCGGCAATTCAGCTGATTTTTTGAATTTGAGAGACACTATGAGTTTTGATGGCTTAGGATTATCACAGTCTTTAGTTAATGCGGTTTTAGAAAAAGGCTATGAAACACCTACGCCTATTCAAACACAGGCAATTCCTGCAATTATTGCTGGCCGTGATGTTATGGCGGCAGCGCAAACAGGAACAGGTAAAACGGCAGGTTTTACATTGCCACTCATTGAGTTATTAGCAAAGGGTAAAAAAGCAGGTGCAAACCGTGCGCGTGCACTTGTTCTGGCTCCAACGCGAGAGCTTGCTTTACAAGTGAGCGAAAACGTCGAGCAATATGCTAAGCATTCAAATGTAAGCTCATTTGTTGTTTACGGTGGTGTTAAAATTAATCCGCAAATGATGCGTCTACGCAAAGGCGTTGATATTCTTGTCGCCACACCTGGTCGCTTGTTGGATTTACATAACCAAAATGCGATTAAATTTGATGATTTAGAAGTGCTTATCCTCGACGAAGCAGACCGTATGCTTGATATGGGGTTTATTCATGATATTAAGCGCATCATTGCTAAATTACCTGCTAAGCGTCAAAACCTGATGTTTTCTGCGACCTTCTCAGATGAAATCCGTGCGCTGGCAAAGGGCTTAATTAACGATCCGGTAGAAATTTCAGTTGCAGCAAAAAATACCACTGCAAAAACAGTGACGCAATCAGTTTATGTTGTTGATAAGTCAAGAAAAACAGCTTTGCTAAGCCACTTGATTCGCGCCAATGATTGGCAACAGGTGTTGGTTTTTAGTCGCACGAAACACGGCGCTAATCGTTTGGTTAAGCAGCTTGAGCGCGATGATATCAGTGGTGCAGCTATACATGGTAATAAGTCGCAAGGGGCGCGTGTCAAAGCACTTGAAGGTTTCAAAAATGGTGATGTAAGAGTATTAGTTGCCACTGATATCGTGGCACGAGGCTTAGATATTGTTGAGCTACCGCATGTAGTTAATTATGACTTACCAAATGTATACGAAGATTATGTTCATCGTATTGGTCGAACGGGTAGAGCTGGCGCGTCGGGACATGCAATTTCATTTGTAACCGCTGATGATGCAGATGACCTTTATGGGATTGAACGTTTTATTGGGCAATTAATTCCGCGTGCTACAGAGTCAGGTTTTGAGCCAACTAAGCCAGTTGCAGAAAAGCCACTTGATACACGACCAATAAAGCCTAAAAAACCAAAGAAACCAAAAAAGCCGAAAAGTCCAGATCAAGAGCAAACACAAAAGCCAAAACCTAAAACGGCAAAGCGGCCACAGCAAAATAAAGGGCAACAAGGCACAAATAAACCAACAGGTGGAAAGTCATCTGCGGCTAAAACTCAAAGTAAAAAACCTTTTAACAAGCGAACACGCGTGTCAGGCACTGCACATTCTCGTAAAAAGTCGACTGGCGAATAATATGACGATGAACCTTGAAGTGAACTTCAACTCACTTCAAGGTATTAATTCAAGCTATTAAAAGGGTTATTAAATTACTTTAATCACCGTATTTTTATCTAATCGTGATTTTGGTAATGCCGCGTTGTAATCTTGTTCAGGTTCATGGTAGCCGATAGCAAGGGCTACTTCACAAACATACCCCGCTAACTCATCAGCGAATAACTCACTCAGCAGTTCTTTGTCAACACCTTCCATCGGCGTTGAATCAATACCTAAACGCGCCACTGTGTGCATAGTATTACCCAAAGCGATGTAAGTTTGTGACTTGGTCCATGCAGCATTATTGCCTTGTTCATCGGTATTTAAATCGACAAAGGCAAACGCCCCAAATGCTTGCTCTTTATTTTCAGCTTTAGTTCGGCCGTTAGCGATATCAGCATCAATTACTTTTTCATAATCTTCACGTTTATAGCTTGGATTATAGGCAAATAAAATAGTGTGTGATGCCGCTTTTGCATGCACCTGATTAAATTGAAACTTGTTAGCAAAACTATCGTGAAGACGTTGTTTTGCTTGCTCAGACTCAATGACAACAAATTTCCAAGGTTGAGAATTTATTGATGAAGGCGATAAACGTAACGCTTCTAAAATAATGTTTAAATCTTCTTGGCTAACGTGTTTTGATGCATCGTAGCGTTTACTTGTATAACGGCGTTGTAAGTCAGAAATAATAGGGTGTGTCATGTAATTGCTCCCGCATGTATAACATTAGGTGCAGTGTACGCCTTGCATACTTTACGATAAAGCGCATAATCAAATAAACATTATCAAAAAATTTTAGTTAATATGCAGGTTGAAGATCTCAAATTAGTCCTCAAGGTGGCGGAGTTTCGTAGTATAACCCAAGCTTCGGCTAAGTTAGATATGCGCGCTGCGACCGCGAGTGCTGCAATAAAACGAGTAGAGGCAGCACTTGGCGCAGAGCTTTTTGTTCGTACCACTCGTCACTTAAGATTATCAGCTGCGGGAGAGCGTTTTTTACCGCAATGCCAACAAGCATTAGCTACACTTGAGCAGGCAACACTTGCGCTAAAAGGCGAGCATGATGAAATAGAAGGAGAGTTAAGGGTTGCACTTTCTTCAGATTTGGGGCGCAATATTATTATTCCTTGGTTAGATGAGCTTTTGGATGAATATCCCAAACTCAGCATGCGACCACATATCAGTGATAGTAATGTCGACTTTTATCGTGACTCAGTTGACTTTGCGCTTAGGTATGGCTCGCCATCCGACTCAAACCTATACGGGTTTAAAATATGTAATGTGCCAAGGCTCCTATGTGCAACACCAGCGTATATTGCTGAATATGGCGCGCCGACACATCCCGATGAATTAAATCAGCATCAAGGCCTATTTTATCAACTGCAAGATATCATCAATAATATCTGGGAATTTACCAATGGAACCGAGCGTTTTAAGGTGAAAATGCAAGGCCGCCGTGCGTCTAATGATGGTGACCTAGTAAGGCGTTGGTGCGTGGCCGGTAAAGGCCTTGCTGTGAAATCATGCATAGATATCAGTGATGATTTATTAACAGGGCGGGTCGTACCTGTTATGCAAAATTACCCGTACCTTTGTGCAGAGCTTTGGTTAATTTGCCCAAGCAGGCAGTCAATCACACCTGCTGTTCGTTTAGTGAGAGATATATGTCGAGAAAAAACGAAGGCGATTCTCAATCAACTGATTGAAAAAGGTATTTTAGATAAGCGAGTACTCGATAACTAATTATTTTAGGTATAGAATGACTGAGCTTATTCGTCTTTATGATTAAGCAACATTCTCAGGGCGGGGTGAAATTCCCCACCGGCGGTATACTTAACGATGTTAAGTGAGCCCGCGAGCGTTTTAACTTAGGTTAAAGGTCAGCAGATCTGGTGAGAGGCCAGAGCCGACGGTGATAGTCCGGATGAAAGAGAATATAGTTAATCTATAAAACAGTAATTGGCTGCCCTCGGGCGGTCTTTTTTGCTGTGCCTTTCAATGTCCTGAATCTTTTCATATTTAATTTAATAGGTATTAAAAATGATGATTCAGTCTTCTTTACTAAGCCAGTTTGGCGAACCACTTGAACGCGTTGAGCGTGCTATTGCTGCATTGCAGCAAGGTGAAGGCGTGCTTGTGGTAGATGACGAAAACCGTGAAAACGAAGGTGATTTTGTGTATTCAGCACAGCACCTAACAACCGAACAAATGGCCATGATGATCCGTGAAGGCAGCGGTATTGTGTGTCTTTGTATGGGCGATGAGCGTGTTAAACAACTCGACTTACCGCAAATGGTTGAGCATAACACCAGTCAGAACAAAACTGCGTATACTGTCACTATTGAAGCTAAAACGGGTGTAACAACAGGCGTTTCAGCGGCTGATCGCGTCACCACAATTAAAGCAGCCACAGCAGAAAAAGCAAAACCAGAAGATTTATCTCGCCCAGGCCATGTGTTTGGTTTACGTGCGCAAACAGGCGGGGTGCTTGTTCGAAGAGGTCATACCGAAGCGTCAGTTGATTTAATGCAGTTAGCGGGATTAGCGCCTTTTGGAGTTATTTGTGAATTAACAAACCCAGATGGCTCAATGGCTCGCTTACCAGAGGTAAGCACGTTTGCCACTGCGCATGCTATGCCTGTCGTCTCGATTGAAGACTTGGTAGCCTATATCGAGTTTAATCAAAAACAGGCGTGCTAAAATTAAAAGAAGCCACTTACGGTGGCTTCGTCTTTAGTGAAGTTGCTTAATAGCGTTTTTTGCACTTTCACTTTCAGGATCTAACTCAAGGGCTCTTTTATAACTGATGAGCGCTTTTTGCTTTTCCCCAACTGCTAAATAGGCTTCACCTAGGCTGTCATGGGTATTGGCAGAGTCGGGATAATGCTGACTATTGAGTTCAAATACTGCCACCGCTGCATTTAATTTATTCATTTGCATTAATTCATAGCCAAAGTAATTAATCGTTCGTTCACGAGGCATTTTATGATGAGTGACGAGCTCTGCATATTTTTCTTTTAGTGCAGCAATACCGCCAACCTTAAGTGCTTTGTATAGTATGCTATCAGCATGCTCAGTAGCCGCTTCATAAGGCTTTTCGTAATAAATATTGAGAAGCCCATTAGTCATGGGGGTTAATGGTGCACCACCTGTGTTATTTAAAATAACGATTAGGAGTTTATCTTCAATAACTCGGCTAATGAATGCATTAAAGCCATTAATACCACCGCCATGCTGTATTTGAGTCAAAGCTTTACCATATTGATCTTTATCTAACTTTTTAACCTCCCAGCCGAGCGCATAATCTCGTTGGTTAGATACTTGGTACATTTGCTTTTTATATTCAGCAGTCAACAGTTGGTTAGAGTAAAGAGCTTGATCCCATTTTAATAAATCACGTGCGGTTGAGTACATTGCACCTGCAGCATAAGGAATGGACATATCTAGATAGTCAGTGTTGCTATAACCTGCTAGGTTATTAGCATAACCCGATGCACGGTACTTTATTATTTTACTGTGAGAATCGTAGCCTGTATTAGCCATTTTAAGTGGTGTTAGAATATTTTCCTGCAAGACATCTTGGTAGCGTTTTCCTGTTATTTTTTCGATTACTGCCCCTAAAATAAAATAGCCTGAGTTGCTATAGCGAAATTGTGTGCCAGGCTCAAATAATAAATCATCACTACATAACAGGCGGATAAACTGATCAACACTATATGGGTTTCTGCTGTATTTCTCGCCAAAGTCTTTTGTTTGTGTGTAATTACCAAGACCTGATGTATGGTTAAGTATTTGGCGAATAGTTATTTTCTTCGCGGAATCTTGCCTATAATCGGGTAGGTAGGTTGCTAATGGTTCGTCAAGCTTGAGTTTGCCTTGTTGAGCTAGTTGTAGAATTAGCATCGCTGTGAATTGCTTTGTAATTGAGCCAATCCTAAACTTACTATTTTTGCTATGTTTTATATCCCATTCGAAGTTGGCATAACCATAACTTTTTTCAAAAAGTATTTTGCCTTCTTTAGCAACTAAGACGTTACCATTAAACTGTTTATAATTATGAAACTCTTGAATAAAGTCAGCCATTTGCTGTGCTTTTTCTTTACTAAAAGCAAGGTTTGCAAAGAGCAATACAGATATCAGCATTAATGGCTTTAAATAGTTCTCTAATATTTTCATTTTTTTCCCTTGTTGTGATTATTGTTCTATTTTATTTTTAGGTTTAACTCCTTGTTTTTCATCTATTGAAAGTGTTTTTTACTATACGATTGATTAACTTTTATACCGTACCTGAGTTTTGGTGCTATGTCGCATTTATTTCTCTTTATATGACAAAACGCTTGGCAAAAAACTTACCAAGCGTTTTAGGTTGGGATGAGAAAGATTAGTGACTGCTTGTATGTAACTCAGCTTTAGGTGCAGTCTTTTTACCTTTTAGCTTGCTAATTAAGCGCTTAAAGTCTTCTAGTGCTACGTACTGACATGGAATTAAGATAAGTGTGATCACCGTGGCGAACAGCACACCAAAAGCGAGTGAAACCGCCATAGGGATGACAATTTTCGCTTGTAAGCTTGTTTCCATTATAATCGGTAAGACACCGATAAATGTGGTAATTGAAGTAAGTAGTATTGCTCTAAAACGACGAGCACCTGCTTGCATGACAGCATCTTTAATCGCAACTCCTTCGGCGCGCGCTTTATTAACAAAATCAACCATAACCAGCGAGTCATTCACCACCACACCAGCAACAGCGATGATACCGAATACCGATAGGCTACTCATGGTCATACCTAAAATCATATGACCGAACATGGCACCTATCACACCAAATGGAATAACCGACATAATAATGAACGGCTGTGAATATGAACGCAGTGGAATGGCTAACAATGCAAAGATAATCAGCATAGATAAAGCAAAATCACGTATTTGCTCTGCAACGCTGTCCATTTCTTCTTGAATGCGACCGGCTACATTACTTTCAACTCCAGGGTAGCTTTTCAGTAGGCTAGGTAAGTATTCATCGCGAATTTCTTTCGCAATGGCAAATGGTTCTGCTTGGTCTGTGTTAACCGCAGCCCAAACGTTTACAGTACGTTTTGCATTTTCACGACGAATACGGTTTACACCATCAACAATATTTACTTTTGCGACCTCTGCAAGGGGAACTTCTACACCAGTTGGTGTAATGATCCGTGCATCTGTGATGTCACTTACCGCGTTACGAGATTCACGAGGGTAGCGGATCATCACTTTAATCTCTTCACCGTCACGTAAGATACGTTGTGCTTCAAGACCGTAGTAGCTAAAGCTAACTTGTGATGCAACGTCTGATAATGTTAAACCAAGGCTGTAAGCAAGCGGTTTAAGCTCAAGTTGTACTTCATCGGTTGCTGATTGCAGTGAGTCATTAACATCACCCACACCTTGCATACCATTGAGCTTTTCTTTTAGTTTAGCGGCCACTTCTTTTAACTTGTTGATGTCTTTACCTTCTAAGCGGAAGCTAACATCGCCATCATCACGACCGCCATTCATGATACTGTCTTCAATGTTTAGTGTTTTCACGCCAGGCAGAGGCGGCATTTGCTCACGCCACATTGCACTTAATTGGAAGGTATCAATAGGGCGTAAGTCCGGTTCAACTAAAATAGCCATAATGCGTGCACTTGTACGACCGCGCAGGCTAACCGATAAGTCGCGGATCATTGCTTGTCCATATTGCTCTTCAAGTTGCTTATCGACATCTAAAATTAGTTTTTCAATAGTTTGCGCTGTTTCGAGTGTAGCTTGTTCAGAAGATGACAGGTTCATTTCTATAGAAATTCGTGGAAAATCATGTGGGATCTTAGGGTTTGCCACAAATTTTACTAATCCACCTGCAAACATGCCGCCGCTGACAATCAATACACATATAAAGCCTACGATCACGGTATAACGGTAGTGTATGCAGTGACCAATAAATGGTGTGTAGTAATTATCAATAAAACTTTTTAAGCCATTATCCATTCCTAAGCGTAAGCGATGTAACGGATTTTTGGGATTCGCTGGTTTATTTTTCATTGCTGCTAAGTGAGCAGGCAGGATCAGTTTTGATTCAATCAAAGAGAAGATTAAGCAAAGGATAATCACACCACCAATAGCTTTAGAGAAGGCTGAGCCTGGGCCAGATGCCAGCGTTTGTGGTAAGAAGGCTGCAATTGTGGTTAGCACACCAAAGGTGGCAGGAATGGCAACGCGTTTTACGCCGCGTACTACGTTATCAAGGCTGTGGCCGTGTTTTTCAATTTCAGCACTGGCCGATTCACCGACTACAATGGCATCATCAACCACAATCCCCAGCACCAGTATGAATGCAAATAAAGAGGCTAAGTTGATGGTGATATCTAAAAAGCCCAAAGGCATCATTAAAAATGCACCAAGGAATGAAACAGGCAGACCCATCATGACCCAAAATGCTAAGCGTAATGGTAAAAATAGAGCAAGTACTACCATAACTAAAATACCACCCCAAACCATGTTGTCGATCATCATGTTTAGACGACCTTCAAGGTAGTAAGTTAAATCTACAATAGGCGATAGTTTTACACCTGCAGGTAATTGTGGGGCTTTATCTGCTAGGTATTTTTTAAGAACAGCGGCAACTTTGGTTATATCTTGATCTTTTGATGCATTGACTTCGAATGTCAGTGAGTTTTTACCATTGTACTTAGAGTATTGTAAGCCTTCTTCAAAGCCATCATTAATCGTTGCTACGTCGCCCAGTAATACTTGCGCGCCATCTGGTAGGTGTAATAAAGGAAGGTTTTCGAACTCTT
Organism: Pseudoalteromonas sp. N1230-9; assembly: GCF_032716425.1. Lineage (NCBI taxonomy): Bacteria > Pseudomonadati > Pseudomonadota > Gammaproteobacteria > Alteromonadales > Pseudoalteromonadaceae > Pseudoalteromonas > Pseudoalteromonas sp. N1230-9. Next base: position 2,154,158 of record NZ_CP090419.1, on the reverse strand, counting down.
TACCACGATACGCTTGGTTTTCAACTCGCATCGAAATATAACCATTTTCAGAGCGAATTTGACCTGCGGACATATTCGCTGAAAAACTACGCACTGCGGTTGCGATATCACGGAAAGTTAAACCATATTCACGCAGTTTATCTGGGCTAATTTCAATGCCAATTTCGTAGTTTAAACCACTATAAAAGTTGACCAAGTTGATTTGCGGTAAAGCTTGTAGCTCGTCTTTTATGTCGTTACCAAGTTCTTTGAGTTGGTAGTTGCTCATATCGCCATATAGCGCAAGGATCATCACTTCTTGTTCAAACTTGTCGCGGCGAACAATAGGGCGTTCCATCTCGGCAGGGAAGGTGTTTATTGAATCCACCTGCATCTTGATTTCATCAAGTACTTCTTGCGGGTCGTATTTTTCTTCTATTTCGACCCATGCTTGTGAAAAGCCACGATTTGAATAAGTGATTAAACGCTTTATACCTTCGAGCCCTTCTAAAGACTCCTCGACCTTAATGGTAATACCTTCTTCAACCTCTTGTGGCGCAGCACCTGGGTAAATTGCTTGAATGCTGATCCAATTACTTTCGAATTGTGGAAACATTTGTTTTCGAACTGACATTGCAGTAAGCAAGCCGCCCACTAAGATGAAAATCATCAGCAGGTTTGCCGCAACAGGGTTACGAGCAAACCACGCTATCAGGCCTTTTTCTCTATGTGTGGTCATGGCCTTATTCCTCTTTCAGTGCTAATTGTGTTGTAGGTACACTCAATTCAGCGTTATCGAGTTTTACAGCCATACCTTCTGTGGGATACTCAAGTGCAGAGGTAATTAACTTTTCACCATTAGCCAAGCCATTATCAGCGATCACCATGCCATTTTGCTCACGCACGATATTCAGCGTTTTGAATGTCAGTGTTTCGCCATCTTGTAATACAGCGACTTTTTTATCTTTAACTAAGTGGTGCGGTACGACAATAGCATTATCGAGGGCACGGCCTTCAATCGTCGCATTAATATATGAGCCAAAGCGTAAAGGTTGTTTTTGCTCATAAGGCGTTGCGACTTGAGCAACTAAGTAGTTCATACGGCTACGTTGGTCAACAACGCCTTCGCTGCGAACAATAGTTGCTTGCCATGTTGTTTGTTTACCTGCAAATTCAGCACTGATTGACACATTTGCACCAATGCCCTGGTTGTTTAGATATTGCAAGTCTTTATCAGCAACTGGAAGACGAACCTCTGCTATAGAGGTTGAGCTTAAGCTACCAAAGCTACTGCCAGGGTTTACCACACTGCCTAAGCTAATTAATCGCTCGTCGATAATGGCATCATAAGGTGCTTTAATGTAAGTGCGCTCTAAATTACGTTTTGCACGTTTTACACTCGCTTGTGCAGCGCGGTAGCTTGCTAATTTTTCAGCAAGCTGAGGTTTGCGTAAATATAACTTTGACGGAATAACTTGGTTTGAGTCACCTTTGATGCGATCCCATTCAGCTTGCGCTACAGATACCTGCGCACGTTCAATTTCAAGAGCCGAACTGGCTTGAGCAAGGCCTGCTTCTGCTTCGATTAGTGCTGCTTCGTAATCATTTGGATCAATACGTGCTAGAATGTCGCCTTGCTTAACAAATCCACCTTGTACAAATTGCTCAGACAGTGACACAACTTGGCCACTGACTTGTGCGACTAACTCCGTGTGGTTTTTTGGCTTCACGATTCCATGTGATTTTACATCGAGCGTAATAGCATCAAAGTTCAATGGTTTTATTGATACAAGCGGACGGTTGTCTTGTTCTGGTTTTTCGACCGGCGCTTGTTTCATTGAAGCAAACGCAAAAGCCATTCCTAGGCCACCGACTAATACGGCGATAGGAAGAATGATTTGTTTTTTACTAGCCACGGGATAGTCCCTCACGGTTGACGGTAATTAAAATAAACTTGATAGGCTAAGCATACGCAATAAAGTGTTTACAAGGCGTTTGAAGATGTAACAAAGCATTGCACATATTACAAAGACGCTACAAAGGTTCTAAAAGGGGTACTCAATGACAGATAAAATGGCATGTAGATTAGGCTGTGGCGCCTGTTGTATTGCACCTAGTATTAGCTCACCGATACCAGGAATGCCAAACGGGAAAGCGGCGGGAGAGCGCTGTATTCAACTTGACGATAATAACCTATGTAAATTATTTGGTGATGCCTCAAGGCCAAAGGTGTGTAGCGACTTTTCTGCCACTATTGATGTGTGTGGTAAGACTAACGAACAAGCACTGTATTTAATTACTGAACTTGAGCAGATGACTTAAAAAAGATTAAACCTTTAACATTTTTTAACGGTTACTGGGATCAGTTGTGTTTTTTATAACCAAAGTTTTATTTATGGCATTTAATATAATTTTGGTTATGGTTCGTTAGATATCTTAGACGGTAACGCGATAGGAAAATGCCAGTCAAATTGACTGGCATTGTTGTTTTTGGTTACCACGTATAAGTCGCGCTTAGCGTGTATTGCTCGCCGCGGCCTGGAGTACCTGGGACTTCTTCGAATGATTCATCCCAAATGTTGTCAGCAGCAAAAGTGATAAACACATTCTCAAGCTGAGCTGGCGTGAATTTTAGCGTTAATTGAGTAAAGAAGGCTTCATCGTCAGAGCTGCGTAGGCGGTTTCTATGTTGCTTACGCCATTCGTTATCAATGCGCAGTTCAAGTACATCCATAGGCTGCCATACTGCACCCAGTGTTACACGGTGGTCAGGGTAGTTAAGCGCATAAAAGCTGGCATCAATATCTGCCGTGCCATAGTCTTCTGATTTTTCTAAATAGGTGTAACTGGCAATTAGCTCTGTGTTGTCAAACGATTTATTCGCAAGAAATTCAACACCTAAGGTGTCTATATCAACTGGGTTTGCAAAACGTGCTGAGGTTGCATCAAAGCGATATGTCCAATCCGTAAGGTTTTTATCTTTACGGTAGAAGATAGCTGAATCTAAACGCCAAGATGACTCTTCAATCAATAAACCTAGCTCAAGGTTATCAGTCGTTTCGCGCTCAAGGTCGTAGTTACTTCTAAATAATCCGCCCGTTTCGCTGCCGCCTATGGCGGTATAACCGGGAACTTGTGTTGCTTCTGCGTATGATGCATACCAAGTATGTTCACTGCCATTTTGATTAACCACTTTCAGGCTTGCATCGGCAATAAAAGAGGTATCTGAGCTATCACGGTTAGTATCATCAAATGCAGCACCAACACGAACAGTAAGTTCTTTATTAGATGCAAGGGCAGTCTTGTACTCAGGCAAGATACTTAGTTTAGTGTAATTGCGTGAGGTAAAGTTGTTTTCAAGAGATGTTGATTCAATTGAATCAGCAATAAACTGTCCTGAGTAGTTAACTGCAAAGCTGTTATTGAGCGAATGACGACCCGACAAACCTAATGATTTAACCGTGGTTTCATGAAACGCTTCAAATATAGCTGGGTTTTCACGAGACAAAATGTAATGGTCGTTATGTTTGCGATAATAACCTGTTACTTCAAAACTATTGTTTTCACCATACATTTGTTTGTGGTTTAGCATCAATAGCTTGGTTTCAAGATCTTCAGTTTCGTTAAAATTAAATGGTGTGTAAAGGTTCGGCCAACCAAAAAACTTCTCTTGGCGTCCGAACATTAAATCAGTTTGTGATGAGTCACTGGCAAGTTGAATGCGCGCTGAGGCACGTTCAAAGTCGTGATCGCCATTATCAATTGAGCCATCACTTTGCGAGTTTGAATATTCACCTTCAAACCCTAACCGCCAATCGGGCATACTTTCAAGCTTTTGGCTGTGGGCAGCATGAATACTTAATAAGTTAAAGTCATTTGTGCCAGTGCCAAGTGAAACACTCCCAGTGCTTGTGATAGGACGCCAGCCAAATGAAACTGTGCCAACGGAGCTGTTCATGCCATACAGTGCGTTATCAGCACCTGTTAAAATGGCAGGGCCAGTAAGCATTTGTGGCGCAACAGGAATTTCAGCGAAGTAGTGACCCGATTGTGGGTCGAATAAGGTACTACTGCCAACACGAAAGCCGGTATTTTCGAAAATACCACCACGGATGGTTACATCAGCTTGTGCTTCAGCCATATTGCGCGATTGCAAATCTACACGGGGGTCATATTCTAAATTTGATACAGGCGCATCAAAAGTGCCGACAGGCTCCTTGTTTGCGGTTGCTGAGACTTCAACGGTGATTTGTTCAATATTGTTTGCGTCTTCTGCTAGCACTGAGCAAGTGACGAATAAAGCGGGAAGTGTAAGCTGTACTGCGCGTACCATCTAAAACTCTCTTGAATGTATTTGATTTACCTAGGGCAGTGAACACTATAGGGGCTCACTGAAAAATTGCGGCTATTGTATCTGAATCACTCAGTTATACCACTCCAACCAGATTTCAATAGGTAATAAAAAACCATGCTGGGGGTCACTTCAGGGCGCGATCAACTAAAATGGCGTTTAGTTTTAGTAAACTTATTTTGTATTTCTGTGATTTGATTTTTGGTCTTTCTTGCGGGGAAAGTGTTTTCTAAAAAGATAGGGCGCTGCTAAACAATAAGCGCCACCCCCTAAGTAAAAAAGGAGATTAAAGACATATGAAAAGGGGGTCGTCGAGAAAAAATAAATGTCAGAGTCGGTTCGGTAATCTGTAGGAGTCAAAATATAACCTTCATAGATGAATCTTATAGCAAGAGTTATTAAGGTAACTCCCGTGACCCATAAAAATAATGTAAAGGCGATTTGATTCAGTAGTACTCTAGTATCACTGATATCAGCATACTTTACTTTTAACTTTCTTTTATTTTTTAACCGCGTCATATTTACCAAAGAAAGTGATGATGAGCGCAATAAAAATGCCTATAAAACCAATGATCGAAAAAGCTAGGCTATATTCAGTTTTAATATTAAAAATATTAAGTAAGCTAGTTATTAACAATAAAGAAATACCAACGATTTTTAAAATCGTCTGTGTTTTATTTAAGCAAAACCATGCTTGACAAGAGGGACATTGATTTTCAATAAAGAGGTTGTTTTTGTTAACCTTTTTTATATCTTTAGTCGCTATTTTAGTTTTACAGTTTGGGCAAGTTAATTTCATTTTATTCCTTTATATCGTCTTTTTTAATTTCTCTAAGGACCCTAAACCCAACAGCATATGAAATGTAATTATTATCCAAGCCTATTCTAAGAGAATGATGTACGTAAGGTTGAGCGGTCATCCAGTTTGCCCCCTTAGTAACTTTCTCTCTGCATTTGTTATCAAAACCTGTGTGAGAAATTTCACTAGCAACATTGCGGTTATCAGAATAACAATCATTGACCCATTCTGACACATTAGATGTCATATCAAATAAGCCAAAAGGATTTGCATTTAGTGTTTTAACTCGCCATGGGTGACCTGCATCAGTGCCTTTAGGGCAGTTTCCTAAATCTCTATCACAGTGATCGATGCCTTGTTTGTATGTATTACCCCACCAAAATTTATCATCGGTTCCACCTCGAGCTGCATACTCCCACTCGATCTCACTTGGTAAACGATAAACATTACCTGTTTCACTACTTAACCATTTTGTGTAAGCTACAGCATCAAACCACGAAACATTTACTACAGGCTGATGCTTTCGCCCCCAGCCTTCATCTTCAGGGCATGAGTGCCCAGTGGTTTTACAAAACAGATCATATTGCTCAAACGTTATTTCAGTTTCACTTAACGCGAAAGGGGACTCTATTTTTACTTGAAATATAGGAGCCTCGTTTTGAAATGAGCGGAAGTTTTCCCCACCTATGGTGCCTATTCCTGCTGGGATTACTATCATTCTAGGTGACATCTCATCATTAGACAGCTTGTCTTGAATGTGAACTGCTTTGTAGGAATCTAAGTTTGGACTAGAACCGCTTAAGTCAAAAAAACCTACAAAAAACCCAATTAAAAGAATAGATATTAAAAGGTATTTTAGTTTCAGCTCAGATAATATTCTTTTACTCATAGGAAAACTCTAAAGTGTAGCAATGCCAATAACGAAACTTGCTGTTTTTTTTGTGTTATCAGGTAAGTTGCGGGCACTTCCATATAACGTAGCTGCAGCTCCTGCTCCCGTAGCTAGTGATGACTTATTAACAAATGCTTTGTAGAATGAGCTTCTAATTAACCTTTGTACTTGTGCTTGAGTATATACTTTTGTAGCTCGTGTTCCATCATCTAACAGCACTTGCCCACGTATAACTTTTTGAAGTAATTTTTGGTTATTAGCTAATTGAGGGTTTTTGAGTTTTAAAATTTCGACAGCAAGTTTCTTACGGTTTTCTCGAGTCATACCTTTATACATTTTCAATAACTGATTTTGCCCAAGAGCCTTATTTTTTTTAAATTTAACTAACAAAGAACCAGCTTCTAAGCCAGCTTTACTCAGATCCGCAACTTGAACAATATCTAGAGTAAGCATTAAAGTTGAAAAAGTGGGGGATGCATCTAGCCATTGGTTGTATTCAGCATTACCAGTTAAGTGATTTAAAATGCGGCCTGTACCAACTCCACACTGAAAAGTTGCTGCAGTAGTTGCTGTTAGTGTCAACGGAATTGCAGCCCAAGTAGCGCCAACTGTTACGGTACCAGCCCCCATTTCAGTGATAACCAAAACCCAACCTGAAGCCGCTCCAATACAAGAAATACCTGTGCTTAAAGACTCATTCCATAGTGAGGAATTAATACTGTCAATTTTCTTATCTAGTTTCATTTGCTTTGGATAAAGGAACTCGCGAATATAAATATTTTTCCTATCTGCTCTGCAACTTACCCTCAGTATTTTCTTGTCATAATGACTTTTCGGATCGAGCATCAAACTAGCTGGGTTTACAGAAAGCTTAGAGAAGCGGTCCTTCTCTGCTTCAAAAATAATACCAGCATGTCTAAATTCAGGGTCAGAATCGAGAGAAGCATACATTTCTTGAAGAACTTGGTTAGGAAAAAGTTTTTTAACTTTTAGTTCGAAAGATGAATTGTTTGGCATAGCTTAATCCTTCAATTAGCTTATTTTAATCCTTTAAATACCTATATCAAATCTATCATAGTTAGAACTATTTGAAAATTTATTATTTTAAATCTGGTTGTTTTTCAAGCTCAAACCGTTGTTAAGCTTGCCGTATATATAAAAAAGCTCACAATTTGTGAGCTTTTAAACGATGTGTTAACACTTTACTGCTGAGGTTTTGGCGGGAAGTTACTTAGAATATTAGCAACTGTCTCTTTAATTATCTCAGTGCGTTTTTCAGGTGTTTGGTTTTTTTGCAAACGACCTTCTTTTGCACCACGCCAAACTAGTTGGTTAGAAGCGCGGTCTACCACGTCTAAAATCAGTGTGCCTACTTCATATTCGCGAGTAGTTGTTTGCGTGTTGTAACCCATGCCCCAATAGTTCCAGCGTGCGCCGTAACCGACATTAAAGGTATCAACGTCGATTTTTTTATCAACCGATGCATGGTAGTTAATAAGTACATCTGCTTGTGCCATATCAACAAGTTTCATACCGTTTTTTTCAAGCTCAGCATTAACGGCTTCACGTACACGTTTTTCCATTAACGGGCTAATTTGGTAGTTTGCAACATTCTTAGTTAGGCTCGCGTTAGGAACCCAAGAGAAAGTTTGATAGTTGCTAAAGTCTGCTGATTTGTCGTAATCCCAATCAGGGGTTTTGGCACAAGCCGCTAAAAGTAATACAGCCGTGGCGATTAATAAGTTTTTCATACTGTTTGCTCCTTGGCAAAATTTCCACTACTTATTTGATAACATAACACAAAAATAATTCAACTGAATGATTATTTATTTACTATGGCACATTTCAAAAAAAGTACTGTAATTGATTGTAAATACAGTCATCCATGACATGTTGTATTAAGTACTGTGTTCTACTTCGATCCAGTCTTTTTCGTCTACCCAGTTTTGTGCGCCATCTTTTACTGTACGAATAGGTACAATGTAGTCGCAACTTACTTGTGGTTTAACAGAAGCAAAAATAGGCACAAAACCAAAGCTCAGAGCCGTTTCGATAATTGCTTTTTGGTTTTGTGGGTCGATATCTGCCGCTTCATCAATATAAATAGGAATACGATACAGGTTTTGTTCTTGATCACTTAATAGATAGCGAATGAATAGCATGCCGCATAATAGTTTAATAGTGATACGTGTACCGTTAGAACCTGCTGAATCGATTTTTTCGAAGTGCTCAGTGTCACCAGCACGATTCACCACTTCAAAACGAATATCGAATAAGTCGGTCAGTGTTAAACCGGCTTTTTCTGAAGCAAGCTTAATTAAATGATCTTTTGCTTCGTTTACCGCAGATTCGCTATAAGGCTCTTGGCTTAATAAATCGAGGGTATCGCCTTGCTCAAACTGATTTGAGGTACTGATAATGGTATCAATACTATCAACCAGCATCTTGCGCGGAATAACATTAATTTTGAATGCTTGAAGGTTAGAGATTCGGTGCTGGCTAATCCCTTTATTAAAGCTATTCATTTCGCGGCGTAGGCGGTCTAAGTCTTCGCGCAAGCCTTTAATGGTGGCGGCGACTTCGGTTAACGCAACGCGGCCTTGACGCTCAACGGCATCACGCTCGTTATCAATGTTATGAAACGCGCTAATAAGCTTTTCGTATTTAGTAAACTCATCGTTTTCGTTATCAAATTTAGTAATACCCGCATTGTAAATATGCATGTAGGTGTTACGTACGTTGATATCAAAGTTTCGTAGCTCTTGGCAGTCCTTGTTAAAGTGATGGATGAGATCGCTTAAGTTATCAAAATCAATACTGATTTCAATCATGTATGGAGTCACTTTGCCAGAGTAAAAATCAAGCGTGTGATCAATACGTTCAGATTTAACTTGACGTAAACGGTCAGCTTGGCGCGCAAGCAAATCTTTTTTCGATTTGATAATTGAACGACGGTCGCTAATTGAGCCACTGTTCTTTTGAATGTCTTGCAGGTAGTCGTCAACTTGTTCGCGCTCTGCATTTAATTGCTCTTTTAGCAAAGTTTGCGCATCCACAGATTGCTGCATCACTTCAAATTGTTCAAAGCGTTTTAATGCTTCTTCAGAGGCCATTAGTTCATCATATAAGGCATCTTTTTCTTTTTGCTTTTCGGCGACATTAGCAGCCACTTCGCGCTGTTGTTTAAACTCTTTTAATGAATTTTCAAGTGCAGCGAGTTGCGCGGTTAGTTGCTCTTTATTTTCGCCCGTTTGCATTTGCACAGGACTTAGTTTTTTCAGTTTAATGCTTGCGCCAGGAAGAGTCAGTACTCCGCCTTTCACGTTTGCTGATAACAGCTCTAAAAACTCACCAAAGGCATCTTCGTCTGTGATATCAACATCACCATTGCTGGTGGTGGCAAATGATAAGATATCAGGGTTTAGAATACGCGAAATTTCTTCCACTTCTTTTAAAGACAAATCTTCACGCATACGGGTGAATAAATTGAACTCGAGGTTCTTCAGCTGCAGTTTTAAGCTCTTAATTTGCTTTTGTGTTTCGCTAATACGGTAATCTAGCGTGTGCAAGCTTTGACCTTGGGCACTGCTTAACGAATGCGATAGCGATTCATAATCTTGCTTAAGCTGCGTAAGGCTTACTTTTAAAGTGGCCTTGTTAACTAGTTCAAACTCAGATTTAAGCGCTCGATAGTCTAAAAACCATTGTTCAATTTGAGTTTGTTTACGCTCAATATCACGCGATTGCTGAATATACAGCTGTTGCTTTTGGTCGAACTCGTGCTTTTCGTGTTCGATATCTTCAAGGGCAATATTTAGCTCAGTGAGTTGCTCTTGTTGATAGGTTTCAAAGTCAATCAGTGCTTGGTCAATTTTTGGCGCATAGGCAGCAAGCTTACCTTTTAAAACTGTTTGGTTTTCAAGCATAGATTCAAGAGCTGCGATTGGCTCTTGCATTGACTCAAGGGCTTTTAATTCACGTTTGGCGCGATTCACTTTATCAAATGAACGTCGCCACACTTCATAAAAATCGACCCGTGAGTTTGACATATGACGCTCAAATACACGCAACATAAAGCGTTTAACATCACTGGCACCTAACTTATGCAAGTTAAGGATACGGCGAAAAATTTCTTTATAAATCGCTGAATCTTGCACGTTGTTAAGCGGGATCATCTTTAAGTTGATATCGCCATCAAACGGGGTTGCGCCGCCAGTGAGTAGGGCGTTTAGCTCTTGCGCTTTTAATTCAATTGGATTGAAACCTTGGTCTTTTAAGTGATTAAAAAGCTTGGTGAATTTTACAATGGTTTTGCCTTGGGTGTAGTGCTCAAGGTTCAACTTACCTTGATAGCAAAAAAACTGATGCGCGTAACCAGCAATTTTACCAAGGCCAGCAACACCAATCACCACTGGGCCGTTTGGTAAATCGGCTTCGAGTAAAATATAGGATTGATCTGACGAAAAGTAGAATTTTCGGGTTTCGTCTAAATCGTGGCCATCCCATTCTGTTAGACGTAAATCATTGATCAGTGGAAATTGCAGGGCATTAATTACCGAGCTTTTACCGGTATTGTTGGGTGCACAAATTGAGCTGCTTTTATCCAAAGGGATCACGCATTTTGCATAGCCAGCGGTATTTAAAAGTGCAAGTTTGCTGAGTCCGTAAAGGCTTTGGCTTTGCATTATTCGTCCTCTCCTAGGTAGGTTTCTTCGTTTACTTCCATTAATGCATCGATATAACGATAAATGGGTGCTTGCAGCATAAAGCCGTTTTCTACTTCGCGAGCAAGGCCTAAACGCACCATGCGAAGGTACACGTCTTTACGTAAATCTGAGCCTGAGAAGATTTCTAATTGATCAAACAAGTGCTTGTTGATTTGCACTAAGGTTTGCATTAGTTCAAGGTCGTTTACCTCGTCAAACAAGGCACGCATTGGATCTTTACCGGTATTGGCATAGTGCTCAATCAAGATGTAGATAGTTAGTGCGATAGCACGCGAAATTTTCCCCATGTTTGGGGTGCTTTCGTCGCTGCCAAAATAGTAAAAGCCACGGCTATCGTGTTGTAAGTCATGGCCAAGGGCATTAAATAACGCGCGATAAGCATCAATGTGTTGATCAAGCTCTTGCCACATCAGCGTGTCTTGTTCGCTAATGTGGTAGCCTGATGTGAGCTTTTTATTAATAGCTTGCAGATGTGTTAAATCATCTAAATTAATATCTGTCATGGTTATTGCTCTGTTGCTTTTTGATCGTCAGCAATCGATGAGTTAAATGGGTAAAGAGAGAAGTGTTGCTGGGCAATTTTTATTTTTACTTTCTCTTGGCTTTGGCTAATTTCAAGGTCGCCATCGCTAATTAATTTTTGATACAAGAACAGCATTTCGTCAGCTTCTAAATCTGGGTAGCTTTCATCTAAGAAACTAAGCAGCGGCTGAGCTTTTTTGCTGGCTTTTTTAAAGCGTTTTTTAAATTGTGTTTTAACGTCGTTGTAATCAGGAATATGCGGGCTTTGATAGGCAGGCACATCATCATGTTCTGGTAGTTGATATTCATCGTGTTCAAAGTCAACTAAGCCTGCCATATAGGCCACGATATGACGTTGCTGACCAAGTGAAAAGCGTTGCGCGTCTGAGACAAAGTTAGGCTGTACTGCACTTAACATGTTATCGACGCCATTTTTACGCACTAAACCAAGCACTTTAGCTGCTTGACGCGTAATTAGATTATTGCGGCGTAACTCTTCACGCAGTGGCATCAACATATCGGCGCTTTTACGTAAACTTTCACGACCAACTAAATGCATTTCTAAAATACGGGTACGTAATTGCTCAAGCATGCGCTTGTCTTGATATGACTTACCAAGACGATCAATTTGCTCGATTTGCGCGCTAATTTGCGCTTCGATGGTGTTAAAGCACGCGTGGAAGTCACCACGAATATCTACCATTTCAAGCATAGGTTCAATGTACTCATCAAACGCTTCAATCACTGCTTGATAGCGTTTTTGCAAAGATTGCACGGCGTTGTCTGCTTTCGCTTGCTCAACAATGTTTAATATCGCGTTTTCATTGTGGGCAAACAATTTCATTATTTTGCGTACCCGATCATCCATAATCCGGCTGAAACGGCGAAGCTCGTCGTAATCTTCAATTTCACCCGCTTTGGCAAGGCGGTTGCCTAGGCGCGCTAAGTCATCAACTAACACGCTGATTTCTTGGGCAAGACCTAGGTGTTCTTCTTGCAATAAAAAGGTCGCAAAATCAGCGATAGCACGGTTGATTTCTAATTGTGACGACTTCGCAAGAGGAATAATGATATCTTGATTCAATAAACGATTTGTTTCTTTATAAATACGTTCATTTGACCAGCTTGGCTGTTTTTGTTTTATCGCATTTTGTACGTCTTTTAAGCTGAAATCAGCCATCTTAAAACGTTTAAATAATAGTTCTAACACCCCCCAATGCTCTGTAAGGGTATTTAATAACTTTTTAGCTGGGATCATATGGCTCCAGTAAATCAAAATTTTGGTGTTAGCGTTTAGTAGTAATTTATCTAATTGAGAATAGTTTTATGACTTAGATACTGCTAGAATCCGCGCCGAAACACTCGAATTACAATTTTTACATTATTATAAAGGTTGTTCAAACACCATGGTAACCCCACTTATCCTAACCCTGATAGCGGTGGCATTTTTGCTTATCGTTATAGAGGATATTATCCATGTAAACAAGGCCAAAACGACGCTTTTTTTTGGCACTTTATGCTGGATTATCTTGTTTATCTCTCCAATTCATGGGCAAACCCCAGAAACTATCCAACATCAACTTGATCATAATATTTTAGAAATAGCGACGTTGTGGTTATTTCTTATGGCTGCAATGACCTTTGTCGCTTATTTAAACTCGAAAGGGTTTATTCAAAATATTGTGCATAAAATTATGCCAAATCAAATCAGTGAACGGAAGCTGATGTTTTTGATTGGTGGTTTTGCGTTTTTATTTTCATCGATTTCAGACAATATAACCGCAACTTTGATCTCGCTTGCGGTGGTGATGTCACTGAAGTTAGACCCTAAAAAATTAATAAAATACGCAACCTTAATTGTATTTAGTGTGAACTCGGGTGGGGTATCGCTTATTACAGGTGATGTAACGACCTTAATGATTTTCCTCGATGAAAAAGTCACTATTGGTAACTTGTTATTACTTATTGTGCCTTCGCTTGCAAGCGTTGCGTTACTGGCTGTGATGTTATCAGCAGGAATGTCGGGTAATGTGGTATTTGAAAAGCAAATGGCTCGTCGTATTGAAAAAACCGACATTACCATTGCGGTTATCTTTTTCTCGACCATTATTGCCACCTTAACTTTGAGCGTACTTTATAGTGTGCCACCGCTATTAACCTTTTTATTTGGTTTGTCGCTGATGTTTTTGGTTGCGCAATTCTTGATGCGCAAAAAAGACGTAAACAAAAAAATCATCGATTATATTCGTGAGATTGAATACGACACACTGTTGTTCTTCGTTGGGGTATTACTGTTAGTTGGTGCACTGAAAGAAGTGGGTGTGTTATCTCAATTTACACATTTATATGAGCTTATGGCTCCTGAGTATGCGAACTACTTAATGGGCTTGTTATCGGCTGCGGTTGATAACGTGCCACTAACAGCTGCATTACTCAAAGCCGACATTGTTATGAGCCCTCAGCAGTGGTTGTCATTTACCTATGCGACAGGAGTTGGTGGTTCAATGCTCATTATTGGGTCTGCCGCGGGTATTATTGCGATGAGTAAAGTCAAAGCATTAACGTTTATGAGTTACTTAAAAATGTCGCTGTATTTATTAATAGCCTACACAGCGGGTTATTATGGCTCACACCTAGCGGGAAGTTTTATTTAACACTTGACAGCTAGACGTCTAAACGATAACTTTCAAAGCCTGCTTTTAACAGCAGGCTTTGTTATTTTAACCAAGTGTTAACTTAACATTCAGAAGAGGTGCGATACTTAGGTAATTAATGTGAGGTGACGAACGCCAATGACCATTAATGAGGGAAGTACTCGCCGAGAAAAATAGCTGGACGTCACGGTTATTTTTCGGTTTATGGGGCTGAATCCTCAAAACTGTCACCAAACTAGGTGGAGAGCTTCTGGCATGGACTACTCTTTATTTTCAAAGCACCCCCTTGCCGAGTTCTTCTTGAATTACTGTGGATAGTTTTCCACAAAAGGAGACGACATGAATACCCAATTAGCCGCCAACATAAAATCAGATTACGTTGTTGCAAAATTTGGTGGCACCAGTGTAGCTAACTTTGATGCTATGAGCCGCTGTGCAGAAATTGTATGTGCAGATGATCAAGTACGTATTGTTGCTGTGAGTGCCAGTGCGGGCGTTACTAACCATTTAGTTGCATTGTGTAAACGTGATTTGAGCGCTGCTGAGCGCGATGAACACATCACGGGTGTTATTGCTATTCAAGAGAGTATTTTAGCTGAGCTATCGCTTGATGCCGATTTAGCTCATGGCTTTAATGAGACTTTAAGGGCATTTCAGGTGCTTGCTACCGAAGGGGTTAAATCAGCGGCAGAGCAAGACGAGCTGCTCAGTTTTGGTGAGCGCTTATCATCGTATTTATTTACGCAAGTGTTGCGTGGCCAGGGTTTAGATGCTGTGCGATTTGATGTGCGTAAAGTATTAAAAACAGATAGCCAATTCGCTAAAGCCACACCAAACATTGCTGCAACAGCTGCTGCTGCAAAAAAACATTTAGTGCCATTGTTAGCTGAGCAAGTTGTAGTAACACAAGGGTTTATTGGCAGTGATGAATATAACCAAACAACGACTTTAGGTCGTGGTGGTTCAGATTACAGTGCGGCATTACTAGCAGAAGCAATCAACGCAAAGAGTGTGCATATTTGGACGGATGTGGTGGGTATTTTCAGTACTGATCCGCGTTTATGTGTAAAAGCTACACCTATTGCAAGGCTAAGCTTTGATGAAGCTGCTGAAATGGCTACCTTTGGGGCAAAAGTGCTTCACCCAGCTACTATTTTACCGGCAAGCCGTAGTCATATTAGTGTGTTTGTTGGTTCGAGCCGTGAGCCACAATTAGGCGGCACATGGATTGAAAAAGAAAAGTCAGAGCAGCCAGGTATTCGAGCAGTCACACAGCGTAAAAACCAAATTCTTTTAACGGTTAAAAGCCCAGAAATGCTCCTTGCGAGCGGTTTCTTAGCGCGTGTATTTACTATCTTAAGTGAATTTAATATTTCAGTTGATTTGGTTACTACCTCAGAGATCAGTGTGGCAATCACGTTAGATAACGCACCGAATGCATCACGCCCTGAGCTGGATCAAGCCTGTTTAGATAAGCTTTCTGAGTTTTGCCATGTGTCGGTTGAAAACAACTTAACGCTGGTGGCTCTAATTGGCTCTGAGATTCAATTACGTCAGCAAGAGACCAACTTAATGCAAGTATTGAGTGATTTTAATATTCGTTTAATTTGTCATGGTGCAAGTAAACATAACCTGTGCTTTTTGGTGGAGCAGGGCGAGTCTGACCTTGTTGTTCAAGCTATTCATAGTCGATTATTAGAAAGCCAAGTCGCGGCATAAATCGTTAAAGTTAATAAAAGAGCACTGCCAGTCAGTGCTTTTTTGTGCCACCACGCTTATGTCAAAATCATTCAGTGTGTTACTTGAGGCCGTGAGGTTATGTTTTTCGATTTCAGTAAACACATTTGGGCTCAAAAGTTTAGCGATAGGTTGCGATGTTGCTTTGGCAAGTGCTTCTTTCAGAGTCCAAATCCTAAAAAAGCATCCAGCTTGCTCATTTATATCGCAAAAGCCACTTATTAAATTAACTTCATTGTGATCGTAAAAATGTTTGGCGAGCTTCACAAAAGGGCGTGTTTTCGAACAGTGTTCTATATCAAAACCAAATTGATTTTGCTCAGGGTTTAGTGCTGCACCAATAAAACCACGGGAATGTGATAAGCAGGCCCAAATTGGTTCACTTACAGGAAAGTGAAGCTTCAATTTGTTGTCTACGTCATCAAATTGGCTCGAAATTGCGCAAAGTGGTGTATTTTTGAGTAAAGGAATGCTGCGTTTTAGTAAATACTTAAGTACTAAGCGCGTGGCAATATACTCTTGCTTAGCGGCTGGCATTTTGCGTTTTGTAAGTACACTGAGTTCGAATTCACTGAGTAACTTTTCAACGGGCAAGGTGCTGATATCGATACGTGAAGCATCCATAAGTACAACTTGTTTATCAGTTGAACTTAGCGCCGAATCAATTTTTAAGGTGTTAGAAAAATAGTGACTGCTCATGGTTTGTGGCTTTTACGAAACCCTACAATTAGATTTGTTTATTTTTACAGCAAATGCTCTTGTATGGGCACGAACAAACGCAAATTGTTTACGCAGTTGACTGTAATTATGGTTTAATGAGGAAAAATAATAACAGAAATGTAGATGTATGGCACAAGTTCGTGATGGCTTCCAAAGTCGTATTGGTTTTGTACTTGCCGCTTCTGGTGCGGCAGTAGGTTTAGGTAATATTTGGGGGTTCCCAACGCAGGCGGCAAACCATGGCGGCGGTGCATTTTTACTTGTTTATTTTATCGTTATTTTCTTATTAGCACTTCCTGCTTTGTATACTGAGTTGTATTTAGGCCACCAAGCGCAGGCAAACCCAGTCAAAGCGCTATCAAGTGCATGGCAAGACACCGCACCCAAAGTGGGAGCCGCAGCCGGCTACATAGGCCTGTTTGGTGCTGTTGTGATGCTGAGCTTTTATTCAATCGTTGCAGGTTGGATGCTCGCGTACGCACTTGAGCCAATTGCCAACTTTTTTGGTCTGACTGAGTTAAGTCATTTTTTACACAGTGATTCAATGGCACGCAACTTTGTGTTTACGCCATTGATGCTTATTCTAACCGCGAGCATTATTTTAAAAGGGGTTAAATCAGGTATCGAAACCTGGTCACGCCGTTTAATGCCGTTATTGTTAGTATTGCTAGTGGCTTTAATTGGCTACATAGGCACCCTAGATGGTGCAATGGATGGTTTTGCTGCTTATTTAGTGCCTGACTTTAGCCAAATTCTCGATGCGAACTTAATTATTGCAGCAATGGGGCAAGCTTTCTTTTCATTGTCGCTAGGCGTCGGCTGTATGATGGTATACGGCTCATATTTAAAGCCTGATGCGAAATTACCAAAACTAACTGGCACCGTTGCATTACTTGACACGGGTGTGGCATTTTTAGCGGGTTTATTGATTATTCCGGCTATTTTTGTTGCCCAGCATAACGGCGTAGAAGTGTTTAGCGGCGGTAAGTTGGTAGGCGAAGGACAGTTAATTTTTGCTATTTTACCTGAGCTATTTAGCACTATGGGGCAAGTAGGCTTAGTGGTTGGTTTATTATTTTTTGTGTTGATGTCGATTGCATCGGTGACCTCAACCATTTCATCAACCGAAATTCCAGTCGCATTTTTAGTTGAAAACCACAGTATTGAGCGTAAACAAGCAACCTTATTTGTTACCTTAGTGGTGTTTATTGCCTCATCGCTGATCATCCTTAATTTTGATTGGTTATTTGGCTTAGTGATTATGATACTAACGCAGTACCAATTACCCTTGATGGGACTATTTTATTTCATTACTGTTGGCTGGTTATGGCAGCGTGGTAATAAATTGCATCAAGTATCGAGTGGCCCACATTATTGGTTTGCTCAGTACATTCGCTTTGTGTGTCCGTTATTGATGACGGCGGTATTTGTGAACGTGGCGTTGTTGCAGTAAAAATTAATACTTACTGTAAGTTATAAGATTATTTTAGTAGGGTCCTTCGCTAGTTACAGAAGAGGGCGGCAGTTATTCATACAATCACACACACTTTATAGATGCACTTAAAGAGTTATCGCAAAAACAATAACGCATTATTTGCTAAAAGGGATATAAATTAAAGGAGCTGATAAGGGAGGATAAGCTTTGCAAACATTAATGAGAAAAAGGAAGAGAGTGAGCTTCAAACTGCTAAACAGCCTCCTATATAGGCTATTATTTGGGGGTATGTTTGCTTACTATTTGGCAGAGTTTGCGGAAAAGCCATTTGTGATGCAACTCGGCTTTATCGTTGTGTGTTGTATAATTTCTATGATTGTAGATTATTGGATGCTAAAGCCTAAGAGCTCTGGTGAGGTGGCAATCGATGATGGCGAATTACTGTTATTAGGCGTTAAATTAAACATATCTGAAGTGACAGAAATTCTCTACTCTCAAACCAAAAGGTTCGAACATACGGTAAGGTTTAGTTTTAAAAATCACACTTACCAAGACTTCGAGCTTGCTTCTTCTGATCTAATTGACGATTTGCGTTTCTATGATTTCTTGGTTAAACACCAATTACCAGTAAAAATGCTCGATAATAGCGAAAGACTAAACGAACAATAATTAGTAATAAGGTCTAGTAGTAAACAGCTAGGCCTTTTTTATTTTTAAAACTTAACTCTTTACTTAAAGAACCTCATTCGTTAATGGTAAACCTTGGCTAAGTTCGTTGGCGCTTTGTAATGTTGTGCAAGCAATTTCGCTAAGCGCTTCTTGAGTGAAAAAACCTTGGTGCCCAGTAACAAGCACGTTTGGAAAACTAACCAAGCGAGAAAAAATGTCATCCTGCATGATTTCTTCGCGGTGATCTTTAAAGAAAAGCTCTGACTCTTGCTCATAAACATCAAGTCCTAAGTGACCGAGTTTTTTGGACTTAAGTGCTTGAATACATGCTTGTGTATCGAGCAGTGCACCACGAGAGGTGTTAATCAGCATGACACCGTCTTTCATTTTTTCAAATGCCTTGGCATCAATTAAGTGATGAGTATGTTCGTTTAGTGGGCAATGCAAGGAGATGACATCACTTTGCGTGAGCAGTGTGTCTAAGTCGCAAAGTGTGTAATCGCCTTTTTTAGCGACAGGATCGCACACTAACACTTTTGCACCGAAACCATTTAAAATATTCACTAATGCTAAGCCGATTTTACCGCAACCTATAATACCGATGGTTTTTTGAAACAGGTTAAAACCCAGCAGGCCATTTAAATCAAAATTTCCTTCGCGTACTCGGTTAAAGGCTTTATGGGTTTTTCGGTTGAGTGTTAGCATGAGTGCTACACAATGCTCAGCAACGGCCTCAGGGCTATAAGCGGGCACACGACAAACCTTGATGTTGTGCTCTTTGGCGGCTGCTAAATCAACATTATTAAAACCCGCACAACGTAATAGTATGGCTTTAATACCTAAAGTGGCCATATTGGCTATGACATCTTTATCGACAGTGTCGTTTACAAATACGCACACTGCATCAAAACCATGGCATAGAGGTGTTGTGGCACTGTTGAGAGATTGCTCAAAATAACTGAGCGAAACCGACTCAGCGTATTCCGTTAGATTCCTTTCAAAAAACGGTTGTTCATATTTTTGCGCACTGAATAAGGCCAGTTTCATCATTTAAATTACTCTCTATCACCATTTTGAGGGCTTCAGGTTTAGTGCGCGGGGCATATCGCGCAACAAGTTGACCCTCTGAGTTTATAAGAAATTTGGTGAAATTCCATTTAATTGCGCGGTTTTGCGCAATTCCGCGGGTATGGCATTTTAAATAATTAAATAACGGATGCGCCTCAGGCCCATTGACTAATACTTTATTAAAAATAGGAAAGCTAACATCAAAATGCTGTTGGTAGAAAGTCTGTAGCTCCTGCCCATCTAACGGCTCGTTATGACCAAACTGATTACAGGCGAAAGCAAGCACTGTAAATCCGCGCCCTTGATACTCATTATAGAGTTTTTCAAGGCTGGCCATTTGCATTGAAAAGTTACATTTACTGGCGGTATTTACGATAAGTACTGTTCTTCCTTTTAACGATTCAAGGCTGAAATTTTCACCGGATGTAAGCTGGGCATTGAAACGATATATACTATCCATGTTTTACCTGTGTGTTTTTAAACGGTTTAAATGAACTTTTTTTCATTCGCTTTTTAGTTATTCGATTGAGATAATGAAATTGTTACTAATTTATCACTCAAATAGGTCAGTTTTATGTCAATGAAAGTCGCCTTCATCGGATTAGGTGTAATGGGTTACCCTATGGCAGGTCACCTTGCCAACGCAGGTCACAACGTGACTGTTTACAATCGCACTACAGCAAAAGCGCAAAAGTGGGCTTCAGAGTATCAAGGTCAATATGCTCAAACGCCTAGTGAAGCTGCAAAAGGCGCTGAAATTGTATTTATGTGTGTGGGTAATGATGATGACCTACGGTCAGTTGTTTATGGCGACAAGGGTGTGCTTGCGGGCATGGAGTCTGGAAGCTATTTAGTTGACCATACAACGACTTCGGCCGAGGTAGCCCGCGAAGTGGCGACTCAAGCGAAACTACAAGGTGTTGCATTTTTAGATGCGCCAGTTTCTGGCGGCCAAGCGGGCGCCGAGAATGGTGTATTAACTGTGATGGTTGGTGGTGACGAGACTGATTTTAATGTTGTTCAGCCTGTTATGGCTGCTTTTAGCCGCTTTAGCCAATTATTAGGCGAAGTAGGCTCTGGTCAGCTTTGCAAAATGGTTAATCAAATTTGTATCGCAGGTGTGGTACAAGGTTTAGCGGAAGGTTTGCACTTTGCTAAACAAGCGGGTCTTGATGGTGAAAAAGTGATCGAAACTATTTCAAAAGGTGCTGCAGGCTCATGGCAGATGGAAAACCGCTACAAAACTATGTGGGCGGGTGAGTACGAATTTGGGTTTGCTGTTGATTGGATGCGTAAAGATTTAGGCATCGCGCTTGATGAGGCAAAGGCAAATGGCGCAACCTTGCCGATGACAGCTACGGTTGATCAATACTATGCTGATGTACAAGCGTTAGGTGGCGGCCGCTACGACACCTCAAGCTTGTTGGCACGTATTGAAGCGTTACATAAAAAGTAACGTGATATTGTTTATAAAAAACGCGACAAAATGTCGCGTTTTTTATTACATGCTTTGTGCGTAATTGTACAACGCTTTTAAAATATGTAGATTTTTTTCGTTATCATCATTTTCATGAGCAAGGTTTTCAAGGGTGATCATGAAATCTTGCGCACTAATTGATGGGCTATCTTCACCGTGCATGAGCTTGTTTTGACAGTATTGACGCCATGCAGCCAGCTCATCTTGGCTAAGAGTTTGTGGCCAGTTTCGAGCGCGGTATCTAAATAGTAAGGTGGCAAACTTTTTGTCATCGAAATCAAGCTGCATCGAGGCTAATTGCTCGGGACTTGCATCGCGAATAATGGCAAACTTGGCTTTATCTGCATTGCTTGTAAAGCCATCATAAAGTTGGTAGTCAGGGTTTTGGTTTTCACTAAAATCACGCTGCTCATTAAAGACCTCGGTTACTTTGTCGCGAAGTTCAGTATTCGCTTTTAAGATAGCCAAGTTTTGTAGGCACTTTTCACGGTCAATGCCTAAACGTGCTGCGTTTTCAGGTAACAAGGTTTTTGCTGGCGCAAGAATAGGGCACTTATTTAGGTGTACGAGCTTTAAGCCCACCGGTGCTTCGTCTTCACCAAGGTCACTGTGTTTGGTATAAAGCCGAGTGCGTAACTCCTCGACCGACAAATCTAATAACACCTGTGGATCTTCAGTTAAGTTAAAGCAAATAATGGCGTTTTTGTTCACCGGATGAAAGCTCATAGGTGCAATCCAGCTAGTGCAACCTTGGCTTGCAGGGATGCGTGATGAGGTATGCACTAGTGGTGTCATGTTAAATACATCGACTAAATCAGCCAGCGCTTTTTTAGAACGTAAGCTGAAGAAAAACTGATAAAGCTTAGGCTGTTTTTCTTTTATAAGTTTCGCAAGCGCAATCGTGGCTGTTACATCACTCAATGCATCGTGAGCTGCGGCATGTTCTATGCCATTGGCAACCGTTAGATGTTCAAGTTTAAAACTAGGCGTGCCGTCTTCTTTAAGTGGCCATTCAATACCTTCAGGGCGCAGTGCGTAACATGCACGTACTAAATCAATAATATCCCAGCGGCTGTTATTATTTTTGTACTCTCGCTCGTAAGGGTCATAAAAGTTACGGTATAGACTATAACGTGTTACTTCATCATCAAAGCGAATACTGTTGTAACCCGCTACACAGGTATTAGGTTGGCTAAACTCGGTATGAATTTTTGCCATAAACTCAGCTTCAGGCAGCCCTTTTTGCATTGCAATTTGTGGCGTGATACCTGTGATCAAACAGGCTTCTGGATGCGGTAAGTAATCTGCTGCGGGTTTGCAATATTCAATTAACGGTTCACCAATAATATTTAAATCTAGATCAGTGCGGATACCTGCAAACTGACTTGGGCGATCTTTTTGTGGGCTAGCCCCAAAAGTCTCGTAGTCGTGCCAGTAGATTGTTGGTTGGTTTTCGTAGTATTGCTGGTTCGCCATGTAGTCTCTTAACCCTTTAATTACGCGCTTTTTGTCTTTTTTATATTGCTTATTTTTTCTTCATGTTTCTTGCAATGGTTACATAGTGTGTAAAGTATCGTGTATAAACTTTTGCAAAGTGTGTATAAAAAATTTAATGCAGTTAAGTGATACCAAACGTTGAAATATGCTAGGCAAGAATCAAGAGCCGTGAGCATTATCGCACAGAGATAGCCTAAGTGTAAGGTGGCATTATATCACCTTATCATTTGACCTTTTTAGACTTGGCCGCAAAACAAAAGCTAAGTTTGACTATATTTGTACTACACCACCAAGATAGGAAGAACAAACTCGGGATGTGAGAGTTTATAAAAAAAATGATATTGACTTTGTAGATAGTAAATCTGGCGGCTTGTCACTATTTAATTATAGAAACCCCAAGTTTGGCACTCTGTGGTGGAAACTACCTGCTAAATCTAAAATGCCGCAAGGACTCTATGTGTCGCTAGATGATGGGGGATCGTTAGGTAAGAACCATTTTACTATTAGGTCTCTATATGACATGCCGGCTACTCAATATTTAGAAAAGCTAAATCAGTTAGATTCGATGGCTATTCCTTGTTTTATCGGTGTACCAAATAAAGATGTAGGATAATTATGTTTTCACAATTAGAGCTTAGATTAATAAAAAGCACACTTAAAGATAGAGTTGAAAAAGAAACAGTGGAGCTTAAACAGCTTGATGAATATATGGAAAAGGCTAATGATTTAATGGTGCTTGATACATTAATTTCTAAAATTGAAAAATCGCAAAATTAAAGTGAATAAGTCTTAACTTGATCTGTCAGGTTCGATTGTTAGAACACAATCAAATCTGACAGTTGCACTTGTGCTATTTAGGGCGTTCGGATTTAACTTTTTTTTGCCCCAAAGTGCGTTTGAGTTAAGGTCTCAATCGAGCGAAAAGCTGTTCCTTGATTTGTAGGCGAGGGGTCACCCCTCGCTTTTAAAATATTGGCAATATCTTCAAGTCAAGAAAGAGCGAATAGCAGATCTACGCTTTTCCCATATTGTGAAGCAAGCGGCTGACCCCTTAGCTCTCACTACTTGATAACAAAGCTTAGCCAAGAGTCAGGGATTAAAAATATGTTAGATTATTTTATGCCTGTCCTTTTTCTCTTTGATTGTTTTGCCATACATGATCTAATGGATAGGCAAAAGACAAGACTCGCCCCGGTCCCACTATTTTAGTCGTAAGAGTTTTCCAACATAAAAGCTCTTGGTTGTTAATGTTTATGTCTGCAAAACTTTCCATAAATTAAACCTCGAATTACATCACTACTTTGATCTTAGCAATTTCAGCTTCATAATCATCCGACTTAATTACTGGAAAATTATGATCTCGCTCCATCACGGACATTGGATTCGATTCTTTAAGTATCAGATAACTCTTTGCTGATTTATATGAATCCTCCGTTATGTATGGAAATCCAACATCGTTATACTCGTAGGCATCTTTAGGATCATTGAGCTGGGGCGGACTCGACAAGTATTTTGACAGATTGGCTTTCAGATCATCTAAGTTATCGTACAACTTATACCATGCTATTGTTTTTAAACCAACTCCAGACGAGACTGTCATTAGTTTTACCTTATTAGATAAGAAATAAGCTCTTAAAATACGCTCATCGACAACTGGCACATTTGCAAACTGATGACCTACAAAAATGCTACTACTGTTTAATATGCACTGAGCAAATTTGTAGTCTTTTTTCTTATCGTAAGTCCAATCTAAACGTTCAAAAATCTCTTCAATGTTGTCTTGTAAGAACGCTGTTTTCCTAATCACTTGTTCACCAGCATGCTGCAAAATTTCTGAAGTACGATACTTCGAAATTTCTGAATCTGTTGTAACAATAGACTTAGCCTCGCCTACTATGATCAGGTCGTCAATTCTTGCCAACAAATCAAACTCTTCTTCTTTGCCCGCACCTAGTTTTATTCGTCTCGACAACCCTTTGTCGTAGTCGTCGATAAACTCATTACTATCAAGAGCATCATTAAGTTCTTCTATGATTGTTTCTTCATAGGTGTAACCTTTTTCACGAAGATCAATGCCAAACTCATCAGCCCACCTCTCAACAAGCCTAAACACTGATGGAGCACCTAATGCGCTTGTCATTAATGCGTACTTACCTTTGCTAGTTTTAACTAATGGTTGGCACCATAGGTCGCTAGTTGGTGATGGTTTTATTGTTAGGAAATCTACGATCTTTTCAACTTTTAGTGCATCTACACCCGTAGAGACAGTCAGCGCACGCTTCAAAGAAAACGCTTGCACTGTTGGACAGAACTGACACAACTTGTTTATGTTGAAAACACTATCATCATCTGGAAACTTACGCTGAGCATCATTTGCCATAAGCATTAATGATCGCATTACTTCAAGTGCTTCGGATATAGAAAAGCCTTTTCCATAATCATCAGTTAACCACTTTTCTGGATAGTGAGATTGCAGATCAAACTCTCTAATTCTCCATTGAGTATTCCACGTAATGAGATCGTCTCCACCATCTTTAATGGACATTACTAACGCTATCCGTTTTTTATTCTGTCTTCTAATCACGGGGAACTTATCGTCAAGAAACTTAGCTTTGTTAACGCCTTGCATAGCCATCAATGTGCTATGACCAGATAATCTAGCTTTTCGATTAGCGCTATTTAAAAACGCAAGCTCATATGCCGAGGATGGTTGTTTAATTGAGAAGAACTTCTGCTCTTTGTCCATCCCGACTAAATCAAAATCTGACCAAATAACACATTGCCATAAGTGTGTATAAGTCCAGTACAACTGGGATAACCAAGATTCTTGCATCACAAAACTGATTTCATCTAGGGGTGCTTCAGAAACCTCTAATTTATTTCTTTTAGAAATATTATATAGACAGTTTCGTATCGCAAGTTGAGCACCATCTACAGCACCATGTGCTAACTCTGCTAACTCATGCTTGTTACCCGTGATATTTGCGTCTAATAGAACTGATTGAGTGTTAGTTATGTTCTGCTGTTTTGCCAATTTGAGTGCAACAGCAATTGTTCTGTTAGCATAAGCAACATATGACAGCATTAATCGTTCATAAGATGTTTTCGGAGCCTTTAGATATAAGTCATCTAATGTTGAACGAACTTCACTTAAGACGCTGTCAATAATGACACCGGCTTTATAAACTCTTTTGTCTCGCTCTGATGCATCTGCTTCTACTTTTGCCCACTCTTGATTCCACTTGTCCAACTTAAAGTCATTTCTAGTTGGCGGTTTAATTTTGTTCTTGAATATTTTTTCAACAAACAGGTCTTTTACTTCATCAGCCATTGGATCAATTCCTTATTTTTATGATGCATATGATACCAGTGGATTAGCCTGTGTCATATCAGATAGTTACGTAAACAGACTCTCAATCATGATATGCATATTTTGGTATTTCATTGATACAAGCTAGAGATTCACATTTAGTTTAATGGCATGATTTAGAAGATATTATGGGAGGGATTATGGCAGACTTATACACTAACAGCAGCTCGAAACAGGACTTCATTCGACATGGACTAATCACTAGCGTTGAATAGCCACCGAATTTATGGACTGTAGCTAGCCAGATTTTGCCCTAACCAAACTTATCCAAACTGCATGGCTTAGAGCACTAACTCTAAGCCGCTTCTGTCCAAAAACGTGTTTGAACGAACTTCCGCTGTTCGCCCACAACCGCCTGTCAGATGAAATTTAAACCTATTCATTAAAACTGTAAGATCAGATAATCAGATATGAGCTACTATAATTAAAGCTTGAGGCGCTAGCTCTTAACTAGCGCTTTTCTTACTATTACTGCGATCACCTCAAAACGCCCTAAACAATCTCATTAACCCAAGCGTTGAAACGGCAATACCCTCAATCACAAACTCAAAGTACCAAGGCGCACCTTTATAGCCCATTGCTTGCCAACCTTTTTGCATATACGGTTGCATTGTTGGTATGAAGTGACAGATGAATAAACTTAAAGAGAATAAAATAATGATTTCATCCATAAAGGCTTTGTCGCGGCGGACTTCCCCTGAACAACCAGACATCTAGGACTCTTGTTAATTTATTTTCATTAAGCAAAATCATAAGGAACTTGATTATGCATACCCCAATCTAATTTTAGTCACCTTACCATTTGACCTTTTAGACTTGGCCGAAAAACAAAAGCTAAGTTTGACTATACTCACACTACACTTACCTTAAATGTCAGAATTATGGCGCTGAGCTTTAAGGGCTAATAGATAAAAGGCTGACCTTCGGATAAAAGGGTAGGTGGAGTGAGTGTTTTTGTTCTCAATAAGCCTGTAAAGCAACCTGTAGGTTACTTTTTATGCTTATATAGGTAGCTGAGCGAATAGTTTTTATTCAAAACTATGTAATGGCTCAAAATTTGCTAGTAAATCGCATCTTTATTTATACCTAAATATGAAGGAACAAAAAAATGACTTTATCTACTTTATTACTATCTACTTTATCTTCAACTGCTTTACCTGCACAGTCTTTTGATACAACTAAACTTCAAGGTACTGGTGGGATCGTAATAATTAGAAAGAAAAAGCAAGAATACCAATTAAATGGTACAGGTGGTATTGTTATCATTAGAAAAAATAAGAAAGAAAATTAAAATAAATAAACCAGCAATTTGCTGGTTTTTTTCTTCATTTCATTTTACCCTTTGAATTCGTTTAGAGGGTGAAAAATGCTTGAATCTATTCAAAATTTGTACAATAACTTGTTAGTTGCAACCGAGGATCATCGAGTTATTTCGCTCCAAGCTATTATAGCGACTATGTATGTCTTAGCACTGGCATCTTCATTGTATCGAGCACTTAAAAATAGAGAACACTTTAGTGACTTTTTATCAATAGCATCTGTAGTTGTAAAATATGCACTAACTTCACTTTTGATGGAGTACGTTCTAATTTTCATAGCAGAAAATAAAAGTATAGGAAATACGCAACATATTTACCTCGTAGCATCTTTAATTAATGTGCTTAGTATTTATTTTTTGTATTACTTGCATACAAAACTCAGTTACAAGTTTGGAAACTTGTTCTTTTGTGTCATTAAGCTAACAACTCTTCTATCCTTTGCTCATCTTATTTTATGGCTTAAATTGGTTGTTTTAAATATACAAGAAGAGCATGCCTATGTTCATTACATTTACAGCTTTATCGTCTTATACGTAAGTATCTCACTTGCAATTGTGATGCTTTTTCCTCGCTTGCTTAAAACTAAGCTAAAGGTTTTAGTCAGTCCGAGCTGGCCCTGATAGATAAATATGTATAAATGATAACTTTGTTATATATCAGCTTTCTAGTTTCATTTATAATGCTTTTTACTGATATGTTGAAAGCTAACTTTGGGTGTATAGTAACATTCAGTTTACCGAGGGACCGTAATGCTTGAACTTATATACATAGCCATTGCCGTTTTAGCCATCATGCTGGTTGCCAGTATTTGGTTAATTTCGCGTAAGGGCATTTTTGAAGATCAGATAAGAACAAAGTCTGTTGAAGCTGTTTGGTGTACCATTCAAGCTGAAAATGAAACAGACCTAAACCGTGCTATTAAACTTTTTAATAAAGCTGAGCAGCTCAAAGGCGAAATTGCGGGGCTGATTGGTGAGTCGCCAGACTTAGAGCAATTGTCATTGGCGGATAGCTGCTGCAATTTGGCAGATAAAGAGCTGAAAGACATGTCGTTAGGCGAGTTACAACGATATTATGATCAGCAAAATAACATCGCTAATATCTATAACGAGTTATACAAAGGTAGAAATTAAAAGCCAGATTATTTGATCTGGCTTTGTATTTTGATTTCGTTTTCTATTTGCTTAACTTGAATTTTTGCTAATTGGTTAAGCGCTTCTTGTGTTTGATTATCACCTTTTATCAACCCTGCTGTTGATAACTTTTTAATGCTTTTAATAATGCCATTATTAACCGCTTGTAATAAATCACCATCCAGCGTCATCGTATTTTGGTTATGACCATTTAATACAAAATCAAAACTTGTGTCTGTCATTTTACATGCGGTATCAATGACTTCGTAGGGTGGAGTTGCACTGTCAATACAGTGCTCGCAAAACCCAGATTTTAATGATAAGTAGTTTTCCAATTCAGTATTATTTTTCACTTCACATAGCTTACATAAACGTTGAAAAATCTCGCTTATGCGCTGCTGCTCAGTGTTGAGTTTATAATTGAACATGGCAGCTCCTTGCTTATTTTTGCCTATCTTAAACGACTTTTAACTAAATCGCATTGATAAAGCGATGATTGAACTTACTTTTTTACGAAATAAACAATGCTATTTGATGATATAACCCTATTCCTACTAGTACATTAAACGGAAACGTAACCCCTAAAGAACTGAGCATTGCTAAGCCGATATCAGCATCTGGGATCGCTGCTTTTATTGCTGCTGGCGCTGCTATGTAAGAAGCACTCGCAACTAGGCTACCTAATATAACAATGGATCCTAGCTCTAACTGCAAAGCGGTGCCGACAAAAACACCTATGGCACCTAGTAGGTTAGGGGTTATGATAGCGAATAGTGCTAATCGCCATTGATGCCAAGGGATTGGGCGTAAAGTTTGCGCTGCCATTAAACCCATTTCAAGTAAGAATAGCGCCAGTACTACTTTGAAACTGTTAGTTAATAAGCTTGTAACTTGGCTTCCTTCTTGGGTGCCGTACATCATCCCAATGATCACGCCACCAACGAGCAATATCACGCTTTTGTTGGTGAGAGTTTCATGCCATAGGGCTTTAAGTGATAAGTTTTGCCCAGAGTCATTACCTAAGCGGCGATAAAGTAATAAACCAACGATGATGGCGGGTAACTCAAGCATCACTAAATAGAGTGTTACTTCTGCACCTACATTTAACGAATTAGACTCGGCATAGGCCAATGCAACAGCGAATGTTCCGGCACTTACTGAGCCGTAATGCGCAGCAATACTTGCGCTATTTGCGATTGATAAATTAAGTGCATATTTTAAAACAGGGAAAAGTAGTAACGGAATACAAGCGCCAAGCAGTAGTACAGAGCCCATTTCAGGTAGCAATTGCCAATGTAAATTGCCATGTAATACCATTCCACCTTTTAGGCCTATAGTAAGCATGAGTAATAAACTCAATGTTTCGTAGGTTGCTTGGGGAATTTTTAAATCCGACCTTAATAAGCCAGCGGTGACACCTAAAACAAAAAACATTACAACAATATCAGGCACTTTGTTCTCCTCTTAGTTAAAGCGCCGCTATTCTAGATAAAAATTGATATAGAAAATAATTAAATAGTTGATATCATCATATAGGTAATTATCTATAGGTGATGTATGGATCTAAGGCATATCTCTTTTCGTTTATTAGAAGTGTTTATGTGTGTTGTTAAAACACGCTCTATTAGTGAAACGGCGAGGCAACTATACTTAACGCAACCTACGGTATCGCAGCAAATAAAACGCTTGCAAGAAACAGTCAATGAGCCATTAATTGTTGTTAACCAACAGCGTATACATGTGACAGAAGCGGGCTTTGCACTTTTTCAGACATGCCAGCAAGTGTTTGGGCACTTTGATGATTACCGAGACTACTTAGCCGAGCTCAGAGGGGGGGAGCGTGGTCAATGCAAGATTGCTATTGTGAATACTGCGCAATATATTCTACCTAAGCTCTTGGGCCCTTATAGTAATTTACATCCGCACGTTGAATTACCACTTGAAATTGGTAATCGTGCTGAGGTGTTAGCTCGTTTTGAAAGAGGGGAAGATGATATTTATGTTTTCAGTCATCCGCCTTCGTTGGAGCACGCAAAAGCTGCGCGTTTTTTACAAAATCCATTGGTTTTTATTGCGCCAAAAAACCATCACCTTGCTTTGCAAAAAAATGTAAATCTAAAAGCGTTAGTAACGGAGCGTTTTTTATTACGAGAACCAGGTTCTGCTACGCGTATGTTATTTGAAAGTGAACTACAAAGTAGGGGCTTTGTATTAAGTAACACTGTGCAAATGGCAAGTAATGAAGCTATTCGTGTATCGGTTGGCTCGGGTATGGGCTTGGGGGTTGTTTCTCGGCATGTTTTACCTGCGCATGACACTTCGTTTTGCATCCTCAATGTGGCCGATGTTCAGATTGCAAGTCATTGGTATTTTGTTGTTAGAACTGACCGGCATTTATCGCACGCTGCAAGGAGCTTTTTAAAGTTTGCTGAGTTAAATCTAGAGCAATGCTTAGATAAAGCTTGGATAACAAATGAATTAAGTACGCTCAACGACAGCCTTGGTTATTAATAAAGCTAAAAGGCCATCATGACTACTTGGTTGCGGCCATTACTTTTGGCTTTATAAAGCCCTTTGTCTGCTTGGGCGAGTAATTCGTTAATGTTATTGCTGCCAGATTTATGTGTAATTATGCCAACGCTAATCGATAGCTTTATTTTGTGCTGCTGATGTATAAACGTTTCACTATTAATCGCTACTCGTATGCGCTCAGACAGTATTTGGCCTTTTTGTAAACTGGTGTTAGTGAGCAGTACGGCAAATTCTTCGCCTCCAATTCGTGCGATAAGATCGCCTTCCCTAAGTTGCGATTTAATTTTATTGGCGACCCATTTTAATGCTTCATCGCCAGTATCATGACCATATTGGTCGTTCACTTTTTTAAAAAAGTCGATATCGATCATTAGTGCACAGAGTTCGGTTAAGTTATTGTTGGCTTGTTCTAAATAATTATTGCTAATAGTTAAAAACGCGCGTCTGTTTAGTAAGCCTGTTAGTGGGTCTCTATTGGCCAAGTCACTTAAAATTTGCTCAGACTCTAAAAACATTAATAAGGGCCAAATCATCGCCGTTAGTGTGGTTATCACAATGTGACTCAGTAAGATGATGGCGAGTATTTGTGAGAAATCGAAAGTAAATATATTAAGCCCATCTATCACTAATAGCCCTAGCTGTAAGAGCATAATGCAAGCATGCAATACAAAACATAGCTGTAACAGGACCAAGTGAATAATGTGCTCGACATTGAGTTTTCTTAGTGCATAAGCCGCATAACTAAAACATGCAGCAATCACTGCTGTTGTTATAAGTTGATTAATTGAGTTGCTATACAAAGGTAATAATACGATTGCACTAGCGCCCAATAAATAAGCGCACAACTTTAACTTTTGTTTTTCGGATTGCGTATACGCATGTATACCCAAAATAGCTGCTAACGGAGCTGAAATTATGAGTAAGTCTGCTATGTAATGGGTGATAAATGGCAGGTCTATAAAGAGCCTTAAAGAGGCTGTAATTTGCGCTAACACAAAAATTAGGCATGAGCTCCCCCAGTACAAATAGCTAGACTGCTTTCTTAAAAAATACAAAGACAGTAAAAAAGCACCAATTATCAGGTTCAATAAAATTGAGATACTAATAATGGTGGGTAGGTGCACCATATATAATCCTAAACTCACACATCTGTGTTCACGTATTAATTATTATGTATTAATAGTGTTATGGCAATACGCATTTAGTTCTTACAATTTTAGACTTTCCAGTGCTGGTTTAAGGGTTGGATAATGAAAACGGTAATTATGTGCGAGCACTTTTTTGGGCAGTACGAATTGCCCATGTAGTAGTAGGTCTGACATTTCACCCATCATCAGCTTTAATACCCAACCAGGCATTCTAAGCATCGCTGGTCGCGACAGTACACTGCCTAAGGTTTGGCTAAACACATTATTACTCACAGGGTCGGGAGCGGTTGCGTTAATAGGGCCATGAATGTCTTCGTGTGTGAGTATAAATAAAATAAGTTGGATCATGTCATCAATGTGTATCCACGACATACCTTGTTGCCCATGACCGAGTGGCCCACCTAAGCCAAACTTGAATGCGGGTAGCATTTTTGATAAGGCACCGCCTTGTTTAGCAAGCACGATGCCGGTTCTTAACAGGCATACTCGTGTTTTTTCTGATTCTGCTTTTGTAGCTGCATGCTCCCAATCACGGCACAGCACATGACTAAACTCAGGGTAGATATCATTAAATTCTTCATCAATATGATTATCATTTTGACGGCCGTAAAAACCAATTGCACTACCAGATATAAAAGTATGAGGAGGTGACTCACAGCGATTAATAGCTTTGCTAATTTGCTGTGTTAGATTGACTCGACTCTCAAAAAGTGTGTGCTTTTGTAATTCACTCCAGCGTTTATTTACAATAGGCTCGCCCGCTAAATTTATCACCGCATCGATGTCTTCAAAGTCGACTTCATCGAGTGTCTGTACAGCATGTACCTGATGTGTAAGCAGCACATTTGCCTGAATTGGGTTACGACTAAGTACAGTTACTTTATGATGATTAAGTAAAAAAGGGCACAAGTGTTTACCAATCAATCCCGTTCCACCGGTTAACAAAATATGCATAGCGATACCCTTTTTATAAATATGTGTGTATGTTTTTTATACATAGCACGTCTGTTTTTTGCAAATTTATACGTAAAAAGACATATTTACGTTCAGTTTTCATCGTTAGATTGGTAGAAAAAATAGGTTTTATTAGCTGTTGTTTTTGCCTTGTACATTGCGGTGTCAGCATTTTTTATTAATTGTAGTGCATCACAACTATGATCTGGAGCGATTGATACCCCAATACTCAAAGAAACTTCAATACGCTGATTTGCGACTTCAAATGGTCGTTTAAATTGCGCAATTAAATGAGCGATCATCGCTTCAACATGGGATGTTTTGGCTGTGTTATGCATAATAACGATAAATTCATCTCCGCCGTAGCGGTATATATCATCGTCTGCACGGGTTGATGAACTGATCCGCTTTGCCGTTTCTTTTAAAATATCATCACTCACTGCATGACCGTAATGATCGTTTAATTCTTTAAACTTATTTATATCAATAAAAATAACAGCAACTTTACTATCTTCAGTACATAAATTGATAGCATCAATGAGTTGTGACTCTAATTCTGTTCGATTAAGTAGCCCTGTTAAATGATCGTGATTAGCCTGAAAGGTGAGCTTTGCCGTTTTTTTATGAATGATCTTGCTCATTCGGTAAAACCGCTTAAGTAAATGGCCAATTTCATCATGGGCAGTGTAATGTGTAGTATCTGGTTTTTCTCCTCGCTCTAGCTTCTCAGTATTGGTAATTAATAGATTAAGCGGTTTAAACAACTTATTTCTGATATACACAGCACACAAAACAGAAAGCAAAATAAATAGCGGGATCTGGATAGACACAATAAAGGTGATTACTTTTCTGTTGTGTCTAAACTCTTTTCGTTCGATATCGAGGCGCTGTCTTTCGTCATCTTGAAAAGTGCTTATTTTTTCACTTATTTGATCCATTATTATTTTTCCCTGATCACTTTGAACGACGGATATTGCTTTTTTTATTGAGGCATCGGTATTTTGTTGCGCAAGCTCTATTGTTAGTGCAAGTTCAGCGAATTTTTGTTCAACAAGTAAGCGAATATCACTTAGTTGCTGTTGTTGTTTTTTATTACTTACAGTGAGGTTATTAAGTTCAGATAGTCGAGATTGGCTTTCTTTTATTCCAGAATAATAGGGAGCAAGGTAACTTGCATCATGGGTGAGTAAATAGCCACGCTGGCCTGTTTCAGCACTAATTACATCATTATACAGTAGCTCCGATTCATCAATAATTAAGTGGGTGCGAGTAACAGCGTTAAGTTTTGAGCGGCCTTCTTGATCGAGATAAAACACGATGGAAGTATTTAGTAATAACACTAAAAACAGTGATGAGAGTAACAGAGTTAGCTTTAGTTTTAGTGACATCAATAAGCCATAATAAGATGAAATGAGCTTAGTTAATGATAAAGTATTGATGATGGTAGGGAATAACGCCAATAAAAGTTTAGCTGAAGGATAAAAAGGCACCTAGGTGATGAACAAAAAGAGATTTAGTGACTTTTAATTATAAAAATTAAGTATTTTTGATTGATTTGATGTGTGTTTTTCTATTTATTGGTATGCTGTTATCAAAATAAATCCAGAATTATTACCTAGGGAGTTAGGTTGAACTTTTTACGTCGATTTCATGATATTGTTTCTGATCAGACTCTTTGTTTTGAAGATAAAGTTCAGCACATCTTACGATTTGGTTTAGATGTTTTTGCCCTCGATTTTGCTATTGTGAGTGAAGTCCGTGAACAGGTTTATACTGTATTACATGTGGTGTCTCCCAATAATGAAATTGCAGTGGGTACTCAATTTGATTTAGAAAATACATACTGCTTACATACACTTAAGGCTAATAAAGCGTTATCATTTTATCATGCGTCAAAAACACATATCGCAGCGCACCCTTGTTATATTAATTTTCAATTAGAGTCTTATATTGGTGCGCCTATTTATGTGGGAAGTCAGGTTGTGGGTACGGTTAATTTTTCTGCTCCCCAGCCATCAGCACCTTTTACAAATGAAGCGCATGACTATGTTGAACTTTTTGCTCAATGGCTGGGTAGTGAATTTGCGCGAAATAATAATGCTC
Organism: Pseudoalteromonas sp. N1230-9; assembly: GCF_032716425.1. NCBI lineage: Bacteria > Pseudomonadati > Pseudomonadota > Gammaproteobacteria > Alteromonadales > Pseudoalteromonadaceae > Pseudoalteromonas > Pseudoalteromonas sp. N1230-9. The sequence continues at coordinate 2,119,072 of NZ_CP090419.1, read as the reverse complement.
AAAAGCTTATCAAAAAGAATTACATGCTGGCTCAAGTTGAAGATGTTGCCAAAATCGGCTCTTGGGAATTTGATTTAACAACCAATCGTATTTATTGGAGTAAACAAACACGCATAATTCATGAAGTAGCAGAAGATTATACGCCAAACATAGAGACAGCGATTAATTTTTATAAGCAAGGTGAAAGTCGACGCGCGATTGAAAAAGCCGTGTCAGATGCGATAGAGCATGGAGTTGATTGGCAAAACGAAGTTGAGCTTGTAACAGCGAAAGGTAAAACAATTTGGGTGTCGACCTTTGGTGAGGCTGAGTTTAATAATGGGCAATGTATTCGCCTAATTGGTACATTCCAAGATATCACTAAGGAAGTGCTACTACGCGAAGAGCTAAAACAGCAAAAGGCCGACGCTGAACGCACATTAAAAGACCGCAGTATCCTGCTTGCAAAAATAAGTCATGAATTAAGAACCCCTCTTAATGGTATTACAGGGATGCTGACAACCTTACTCTATGAAAGGTCAGAACAAAAGCGTGAAGAAAAGTTAAAAGTAGCATTGCGCAGTGCTGATATTTTATTGAATATTATTAATGAAGTACTGGATTTCACAAAAATAAATCATGGCGAGTTACAGTTAGAGCCAAGTCACTTCTTACTGAAAACCATTTTTATTGATTTAGTGTCGTTATATACCCCGTTGTTTGAACAAAAACAGCTTCGGTTTGATACAGACATTAATATTGATGATGAATGCTGGACGTTTTGCGACAACACGCGAATAACTCAAATAGTTTCAAATCTATTGAGTAATGCACTTAAGTTTACCGATGACGGTCATATTAGCATTAAAGCTACCACAACCTCAGAGCAAGATACTGTTGTACTTCACTTACAAGTAAGTGATACAGGGGTTGGTATGACAGAAACCTTTATGAAATCACTGTTTTCCCCGTTCACGCAAGAAGTAAATAAAGAGCGTAAAAAAGGAGGCACAGGGCTCGGGCTTGCTATTATAAAAGAGTTAATTGATTACATGGGTGGCACAATTAATGTGTCAAGTGAATATCAAAAAGGGAGCTGTTTTGATATTCGATTACCTTTGCAAAAAGGCACGCCACAAAATCAAAGTAACCATAGTGGCAGTGATGTTGATTTATCGTCATTAGCCTTATCGATACTGGTTGTTGATGATAACCAAATCAACCGTTTCGTGCTTTCGGCCTTTCTAGAAAAAATGGGTTTATCCGCTGATTTTGCCTGTGACGGCGTCGATGCAATTAATAAATGTAAGCAAAAACACTATAACTTAATTTTTATGGACTGTGTTATGCCATTGTTGGATGGCCTTGAAGCAACGCGCCAATTAAGAGAACTTGCTATATGTCCTACGGATAAAACCTATATTGTAGCCTTAACGGCAAATACCTCTGCTGATGATAAAGCAGCATGTAAACAAGCGGGTATGGACATGTTCATTTCTAAACCCGTTAAAAACATATTCATTGAACAGGCAATACTTGCTGCTAAAGAAAAGTTTGATTTATAAGTAAGTTACAGAATCTTGCTTTTAGGCTTATAAAATTCCACTTTCCTAATTATTTTATCTAACCTATACTGTATTTATGTACAGTATTTGTGGTTATGTATGTTTGTTATTCCTATCTATATTGAAGCAGGTATTACGGGTTTTGAGTCGCCTGCGGCAGAGTACAAAGAACTTGGCTTGTCGCTTGATGAGCTGCTTATTAAACATCCCCATGCAACCTTTATAGGTTTAGCATCAGGTCACTCAATGGTAGATGCAAAAATCTTTGATAAAGACTTATTAATCGTTGATAGGAGCGTGGCTATCCAAAATGGCGACATTATTGTTGCCACTTACAATGGCAGCTTTGTGTGCAAGATTATTGATACCAATAAACGGCAATTATTATCAGCCTCAGACTTATATAAGCCCGTATCAATTTATGAAGACGACCAGTTTAAAGTTGAGGGAGTTGTAACTGCTTGCATACGAACATTTAAAAATAACAAAAGCGTAAGCTCCTTATGTATGCGCTAGTTGATGCCGCCGCTTTTTACGCAAGCGCAGAGAAAGTGTTTGATCCCTCCATCCGCTATAAACCGGTTGTTGTCCTAACGAACAACGATGGCTGTATTTGCGCCGTTTGCCCAATCGCTAGAAAGCTAAATATTCCAAACTTTGCACCTTATTTTAAAGTTAAAAATTTTTTAGCTAAAAATAATGTAGTGGTGCGTTCATCAAACTATGAATTATATGCCGATTTAAGTGAGCGTATGATGACAGTGATAAGCCGGTTTAGCGATACGCACCATGTTTACTCGATAGATGAGTCATTTTTAAAATTTACAGGGTTTAGTAGCCTGATTACTGATTGGCATGCTTATGGTCAGCAAATAAGGCGCACCGTATGGCGAGAAACAAGCTTGCCTGTTGGGATCGGGTTTGGCACAACGCCAACATTAGCTAAAGCTGCAAATTATGCGGCTAAAAAACTACCAGGTTTTAAAGGTGTGGCTGTTATCAATGACGAGACTTCACGTAAACAAATACTCAGTCAAATGGATGTAAGGCATGTATGGGGAGTCGGCTCTCGTTTAGCAAAAAAATTTAAACTGATGGGAATAGAAACAGCACTGCAACTTGCAGATCAAAGCCCCAAAAAAATGCGTAGGTTATTTAGTGTTGTTGTTGAGCGAACGGTGAGTGAATTAAATGGTGTGGCTTGTTTAAATTGGGATGAAGTGAAGCAAGGTAAAAAAGAGGTGTTTTCTACACGTAGTTTTGGTGAGCGAGTTACAGATATCAACACATTAAGAGCCGCATTAAGTGCGCACGCAGCAATTGTTGGTCGAAAACTAAGAAGGCAGGGCTCTATAACAAAGCGTATTGTGGTATTTGCTGCCAGCTCACCACATGATAATGAGTATTATAAAAAGTCTATAATATTTGATTTTCCTGCTGCTACAGCAGATACACTCGAAATCACAAAAGCAGCCTCATTAATATTAGAAAAAATATACAAAGAGAATGTGCATTTTTATCGCTGTGGAGTCGGGGCAATTGAGTTGGAATGCTCGGCAAATAAGCAGCTAGACTTATTTACTGAAAAGCAGTCTAAGCAAGTACTTATGGACTGTGTTGATTTAATTAATAGTCGGTACGGAACAGGTGCTTTACAATCAGGCAGTGAGTGTTTAACGCAGAAATGGAATATGCGCCGCGCATTTTTATCACCGCATTACACAACTAGGTGGTCTGATATTCCAATAATTAATTGTGGTTAAAACATTAAAGGAATATCAAATCAGCATTTAGAAAGTTAATGACTCGCGCACAGTTGACTAAAAGTAACTGTCGCTTCACAAGCAAGAGGCGTACTCGACTGCCAATGTTGTATGTCTGATTTGGCTGTGCAACCGATATCTTCGATAAGTAGCCGCTCATCTTGGCAAAGCAGTAAAGCGGCATCTTGCTCTTGAATAACAACTTTTAACTGATAATTTTTAAATGGCGTAAGCCTGCTTTTATCGCCTCGGATCGCCGTTAATAGTAATTTTTGTGGGTCAGTATATGACTCTGAGCTAAACTTTAGTGTTCCATCCACTGCGGCAGAAATATCTTTTAATTGCGATGCAAGATCTGCCATTTCTTCAGGGTTGTAAGTATTTGCTGAACTCGCGCAACCTGCTGATAAAACAATTGCTGTGATGAGAATTATATATCGCATTTTAAATATTCCACGCTGTTAAGTGTCCGTGTTCATCTTTACCCGTATCCAAATTCCAGTTGCAAAGTTGAGTGCATTCTTCATCATTAAAAATATCGTTAGCGATGATGGATATAAAGTATTTAATATTTTTAACGGCTAAATCAAACACGTCATTATAGTGCATTGGACCATTAGGGGTTGCGAGGTCTTCTATAAAGCTACTGTCAACTTCATCCTCACGAGGGTAAAGAAGGCCGTTGTCAGCGGCAACATGCCTAGCCCAAGGAAACAGTCTGTATCCTTCCTCTGCGTTATTTACTACTAATTGAAAACCACCATGCCATGCATCAAAGTTGGGTTCTGTTACTTGGGCATATTCAGTGTGTGTACTAGTTAATATGTACTGCCAAATTTGCTTTATATCATCATCAAGACAATTCTCTTGATTGGTGCATGAGCCAATATTTAACTCAACGCGGTCGGCAAAGCCAATTTCGCCTAGATTTAATCGCGACCAAATAAACGAATCTTGATTCATCTCACATTGTCTGTGTTCAGCCTGATTATGCTCGTACGGTCCTACTTTAAGCTCGACCACAGGGTGTATCGTTATATCAGCAGCAACATGCGACATATAGCCACACAGCCATGCAAAGCATTTTTCTTTCGCCCGTCCCTCAAGGTTTTTACAATACTTTATGGCTTCCTTAATAACATCACCTGTGTTTTGATAATGCATTAAATCAGCCCACTTGTTTTGTGCTGCATTACCTAAGGCAAGATAAGGATAATCAGGAGACACGCAACCAAGCTCAATATACTTTTGATTCGTACTTAAAATTAACTTGGCTTGATTTGGAATGCTCATCCTTGAAAGAGCATTGTTATCAGTTGCTAAATTAGCCGCCGTAATATGTGCGAATGCACCAGGCATGAGTAAATCCTTCTACTTAATTATTATATTTACAACTTATAGGAGTATAATAATTAGTCAAGCTGCGAGGAGGGTTGTTTTATAATTTGGTGATTTTATAGGTGAAGTGCAGAGTCGTCTGTATTCTTGGTTGTCTTCTATTAACTGAACTTGGGGTGTAACTCGTTCTGCCAAAAACAAGTTAATTTAAATGCTCTAAAGGTCTGCTTTGAGGAAATGGCGAACATTTTCTTTTGATATAGTTTTTATATTCAGAATTTACAACTTTCCCCTATATTCAGAAAAATGAGCAATTTGCGCATGACCACTTTACCAATTTTAAAATACCTTGTTAACTAGCAAAAGGTTAGCTAATTTGGTAAAAACGTAGCAATAAGAAAAGTGAGCAGTTGTGTGGTAGAAATATACGCGATTTGCGCACTATTAAATTGTTATGTGCTTAGCTGTGAAAATGGAGTTTTGAATGCTAAGAAAAATAAAGGTTATTAGTCTAATCGCTCTTATATGTTTACTAGTTATGTTCACGTTTGCGGCATATAGAATGGAAACATGCGGTTATGATTGTGGACTATTTTCTGTTTCATCTGGCACAGCAACCGTCTTTTATTACCTAGCATCTCTATGGTTAGGCCTGCTTGCTCTAATCGTGTTATTAGCATCAACTTTTTATTCTATATTTAAAACTCGCTTTAAGGGGTAAAGACAGTTGGAACAAGGCAGTTTTGTAATCGCACATAACAAACAAATTATGGCACTCGCTGTCGCTCGCTGGGACGCAAACATGTGCGCGGCTTCGCCATTTTTGCACACATGTCTGCGCCCCATATTTGGAAGTTATGTGCCTAAGGAAAGTCATGCTAAAACTGTTAAACCAAAATGTTGAACCTGAGTTAAAAGCATACTGTCAAAAATGGCTTTGCTACCTGTCGCAGGATAGTTTTGAACAAGCACTTAGTTTGGTAACTGTACCTAATAATTACGGTGCACGCTGGGGTGAAAAAGAAATAAGAGAAGCTGTTTTTGATTATTACGGTAACGAATCAGAATTTAAAATCGAGAATACTGATATAGCTTTTTGTACACCAGAATTCCTGCAATGTAATGACGGTAGTTACCTTTTTGGTTTCTATTTCCCTGTGAATGGTGAAATCACAGATTTAACCGTAGAGTTCGAGTTTTCTCGGGTCAAAAATAATCAGTTTAGTGCCACTATAAATGATATTCACGTTTTGTAGTACAAGGCACATAACAATCGAATTAAGGGTGGACGCAAAAAGCTTGGCTGCGCTCATTCTTCGCTAATTTCAGCCAAGCTTAATCCGCCTATTATGCGGGCGTTATGTTCACAGGTGAAATCAGTTGAAATGCCCTAAATGCAATTCCGATGTTATTCCTAGAGAAGAGCGAGTTGCACCTCAATATACAAAAAGGCTTTGCCCTGTTTGTGGTTACGAGTTTTTCTTTCGGTTTAATAAATGGCAACTGATGTTGGTCTACTCTGTAGTCGCTTTAATGCTAATTGATTTTTTCTTTAGTTAAGTTTAAAACATTTATCATATTGAAATATGACTAAACAAACACTTACTTTAAAAGTTAAAAGTGAACATAACAAAGTTGTAAACTCGGACAAAAAACAGTTGGCTTTGTTCGTGGCTCACAAAATTTTAGCCAACTGTTTTTAGTCGGTTACAGCGGCGTTAGGTGTTTCATGAGTATTGTCGTTATCTATGGATTTGAGGGGATATTCACAGGAAAAGCAGAACACGATTATTCTTTTCCTGAAATTGGCCAAAAGCATCGCTGTATGTTGTTTCAACTGCAAGATGATAACGAATTAGACTTCGAAGCTGCTTCGCTAGAAACAGTTAGATTTGGCTTCGAAAAGCCATCCAATTTAAGAGGGAATCCTCTTAAATTAGAAGTGTTGAATACTGATTCATTCAAAGGTTTTGCTGGCTTTTATCACGAAGCAATAGAATCAGGAAGTTAACTTGTGGTGTATCCAAACACCTAACAAGCGCATGAATGGATGTCTAAAGCTTGGCTGACGCTCGTTCCTCGCTAATTTTAGCCAAGCATTATCTGCATTTTATGTGGGCGTTAAATGCTATGAAATATCTCATTCTAATCTTATTGGCCAGCTCAAGTTTATGCTGGGCAAAGCGTCCAGGGTCGGAACGTGTATTCCCTGTAGAGTATGAGGGAGTTAAGTATGAGGCTGTGCCTTGGGCTCTTGAAAATGGAACAACGCAGAATGGTGGTTTTGTTCGGGCGGTTGAGGTGGAAAGCGGTGAGGTAATTTGGGCCAAGCAGATCTACAAGACTAAATACAAAAGAGGTTTGGAAAGAGATGTTCAAGATGTCTTTATTGTTAAGTTAGAAGTGGAGTCTACTACAGGTATTATCAAAATAGAAAATGAGGTCGGTATGCAATACAGAGTAAAGTTATCTAATGGTAGCGAAGTCAAGCAAATTGAAGGCATTTAACAAGTATAGTCTTGCAATATTTTTTTCCATTTCGCCTTCGGCTACATTCCAAAAATACGCTAGCTATAGGCGTTATGTAAATAAGGATGAAAACCATTGAAAAGAGTATACCTGCCGATATTGATTCTTTCTGCAGTAATCATCTTTGGAGCCTGGAATATAAGTAAATCAAGGACTTTTCAGGTGTTTGGAGAGATAGTCGCAAAGGCCGAAACAAATGAAAAGATTATCGCATTGACATTTGATGATGGTCCTTGGGGGGCGAAATATACCACTCAAGTGTTGAATATCCTTGAAGAGCATGATGTGAAAGGTACGTTCTTCCTCAATGGGTCGGGAATTCAACAAAACAAGCAGCCGGCTATAGATCTGGTTAACGCAGGTCATCAGATAGGGAATCATTCGTACAGCCATAAAAGAATGATGTTAATGGGGCTTGATGAAGTGAGGGAAGAAATCGACTCCACCACAGCTTTAATCCGCCAGATTGGATTTAAGGGTGAGATATACTTTAGGCCTCCATATGGTAAAAAGCTTTTTGTTCTGCCTTATTATTTGAAGTCGGAAGGAGTAAAAACAATCACATGGAATGTTGAGCCTGAAATCTATCCTGAAATTTCGAGAAGTTCTGCGTCTATCGCAGAGTATGTTGTTAAATCTTCTACTCCAGGTTCAATTATTCTTTTACACGTTTTGGGATCTAAAAATAAAGAATCGCGAGACGCTATAGGGCCAATAATTAAGGGGCTGAGAGCAAAAGGCTACAAATTTGTTACGGTCTCACAGTTGTTAGGGAAAAATGCATAATCAACACAAGCAGCCGACTCGCTTCGCTCCTGACTGTTGCAGGCGTTACCGAATAAATACTTTATTTGTCGAAAAATGCTCTGAAGTGGTCGTCTGCTCCTCGCTCAAATCTAGCTGTTAGGCAAAATTCCAATCTCATTGTTAAAAGCATAAGGTTGTATATGAGCTGCCACAATCCATTGCATGTCTCTTGCAAATTATTTATCCGAGAAGCTTTTATGAAATTATATTTAAAGGGGCAAATATGCCATTAGCTGTCTTCCTATATATCACCCAATCAACACCTAACCTAAAAATGAGAAAATACATTTAGATAAGTATGGTGCGATAAATGTGCGATATAAGTAAAAGAATGCAGAGTTAAGGTGCGATAAAGTAAATAGCTAAGTTAATTAACTATATTGAATAGAGTGTAGAAAAATGGTCGGCATAGCAGGATTTGAACCTGCGACCCCTGACACCCCATGACAGTGCGCTACCAAGCTGCGCTATATGCCGACGTTGCGAGCTATAGTACGGCTTTTTTTATAAAAATCAATACACCTTAGGTTTGTTTGCCTGTTTATTGTTCATTATTACACGTGGTTTATATGAGGGGGCATTGGCTAGAGGTTAATCTAGCCATTGGTTGATCTCTTTATACATTATATCGCGTATAAGGGGTTGAGCTTCAGCGTTAGGGTGCAGGTTGTCATTTTGCATGAGCTCAGGGCGAGCAGCTATTTCAAGCATGAAAAATGGTAACAACTCAGAGTTCGTTTCATCTGCAATAGTTTCAAAGCTGCCAGTAAATAGTTTGGTATAACGTGGCCCATAATTGGGTGGAATATGCACTTCCATAATGGCTGTATTAGCTCCCGCTTGTTGGCTTTTGCTGATTAAATCGCGTAAGTTAGCTTGTAAGCGCTTGACTGGAAAACCACGCAGTCCGTCATTTCCGCCAAGCTCAATAAGTACATGGGTGGGTTCGAACTCGTCGAGTAGGGCATCGAGTCGTCTAAGAGCGCCACCTGTGGTTTCACCACTAATACTGGCGTTTACAAGATACACAGATTGATCTTTTTCATCGTATTTATCTTGTAACAATTTAACCCAGCCTTGCTCTTGTTTAAGGCCATATGCGGCGCTTAAACTGTCACCTAAAATTAAAATTGTGTTGTCAGCTGCTGCCGTAAGTGGTTTGATTACTAACAGTAAAACGAATATAAAACGTAGGATTGGATACATCATATGTCAGCGCTTTCTCAATTAAACATTATTCAAGTTAAAGGACTTTCTAAAACGGTCACCACGGTTGAAGGCGACCTAACCATCCTCAGTGACATCAGCTTTAATGTCAAGTCAGGTAACTCAGTTGCAGTGGTGGGTACGTCAGGTTCGGGTAAGTCAACATTACTAAGCTTACTTGCAGGGCTTGATCAGTCAACGGAGGGGAGTATCCACCTTGATGGCTTAGCGCTACATGAATTAGATGAAGAAGCCCGTGCGGCATTACGGGCAGAAAAAGTGGGCTTTGTATTTCAGTCATTCATGTTAGTACAAAGCTTAACTGCGCTTGAAAATGTTATGTTACCTGCCGAGCTTGCGGGTAGCTCAAATGCAAAAGAGCAAGCGCTTGCGCTACTTGAAAAAGTGGGGCTGAGCCATCGAGTGGGGCATTACCCATCACAATTATCTGGTGGTGAGCAACAACGTGTAGCTATTGCGCGTGCGTTTATCGGAACGCCTAAAATTTTGTTTGCTGATGAGCCATCAGCCAATCTTGATAGTAAAAATGGTAAGTTAATCGAATCGCTTTTATTTGAGTTAAATAAAGAACATGGAACAACGTTAATTCTGGTTACACACGATGAGCAGTTAGCTGAAAAGTGCCAACAAATTTTACACATTGAAGCGGGAGAATTGGTAACAGTAAAAGAGTCAGAGGGAGTGCAAGCGAATGTGGGCTAAACTAGCACTTAAACTGTTTTCACGTGAATTTAAACGCGGTGAATTAACGGTCATTAGTGCAGCTATTGCCTTGGCCGTACTGACCGTTTTAACGCTTTCTATGGTTACCGACCGCATAGGACAGAGTATTGCACAAAAAAGCAGTGCTTTTATCGCGGCAGATCGCGTCCTTGCCAGTAATCATGAATTACCTGTTGAGTTTTTAGAAAAAGCGCAAGCAGAAAACCTGCGCACCGCGAAAATCACTTATTTTGATACCATGCTGTTTGCTAATGATGAAATGCAATTAGGCTCAGTTAAGGCTGTATCAAACAGCTATCCCCTTAAAGGGCAGCTCAAAGTAAAAACTAGCTTGTTAGGAGAGGCATTTATTACCGATAAAGTACCAAATCGCGGTGAGGTTTGGCTTAGCGAGTCGGTATTTTATGCATTAAACATACAGGTTGGCGACAAGGTCGAGCTAGGTGCGGCTACTTTTGTGGCAAGCCATGTAGTAGCTGAAGAGCCAGATGCGCCATTTAATGTCTTTTCTAGTAGTCAGCGTATTTTAATTAATCAGCAAGATATTGCCAGCACTCAAGTTATTCAACCTGGGAGTCGTGTTTTTTATCGCCAGCTTTATGCCGGTGATGAAGATAGCATAAATACGTTCTATGATTGGTTAAAACCACAAATGAAAGAAAACCAGCAATGGTATGGGGTTAAAGATAGACAATCGCCCATTGCGAATAGCCTAAACCGTGCTGAGAGCTTTTTATTATTAGCCGGTTTACTAGGGATTATATTAGCGGCGGTGGCTATTGCTGTATCTGCAAAACGCTATTGCGAGCGTCAATATGACCCTGTGGCGATGATGAAAACGTTGGGGGGCAGTCGTGCCACAATCCGTAAAATTTACTTGCTACATTTGAGCTTAGTCTGCTTTATGTCTGTGGTTGTTGGGCTGGTTGTTGGTTTTGCGCTGCAAAGTATTGCCAGTGATTATTTAGCACAGTCGATGGGCACAGCACTACCTGCTTCAAGTATGAAACCTTGGTTGATTGCTATTGGTACAGGGGTTATTTGCGCGGTAATGTTCTCGATTAAGCCCTTGCTAGATTTGTTTGATATTCCGCCACTTCGCGTACTACGCCGTAATTTGGGGGATCGTTTGCTTGTCAGCAAGGTTCACTTGGCAATGTCGGCATTAACTGTGTTTTTATTAATGTGGTTATTTAGTAATAATATTAAGATCACAGCTATCTTATTTATCTCGACAACGGTACTGATTGCGCTTTTATTTGGTTTATCCAAACTCATTTTTGGTGGCGGTCGTAAACTAGGGCTAAGCCCCGGTAATAGTTGGTCGCTTGCGATTGCTTCAATTCAAAAACGTGCTAATGTTAATGCAGTACAGCTGATAAGTTTTGCCCTTGCTATTAAGTTATTGCTGTTTTTAATTGTGCTTAAAAATGACATGATTTCAGATTGGCAGTCGCAGCTTCCGGTCGATGCGCCAAACTCGTTTTTAGTGAATATAACAGAGCAAGAGCTTGAACCCATTACCTCTTTTTTAGCAGAGCGCGATATGCCCACCTCTGATTTTTACCCGATAGTACGCGGTCGTGTTAATGCAGTGAATGGTGAGCTAGTTGCACGTGAAGTATCACAGCAAGATAACGAGAAAAAAGATGAAGAGGCACGCTCAGGTATCGGCCGTGAATTAAACCTTACTTGGCGAGAAGACTTACCTGCTCAAAATGAGTTAATAGAGGGTCAGTGGTTTACACAAAGCTCAGTCGCAGAGGCCTCGGTTGAGGAGTCTATGCTTGAACGCCTTGATGTAAAACTAGGTGATACATTAACGTTTTTGATTGGTGCGCAATCGTTCGATGCAAAAATTACCAGTGTACGCAAAGTTAACTGGACCACATTAAAACCAAACTTCTTTATTATTTTAAGCCCAGATGTACTTGAGAGCTTTCCGGCAACGTATATTTCGTCGGTGAGTGTTAAAGAACATCAAAAGCGTGAATTTAATGAGCTGATGCGCCAATATCCAACGGTTAATGTGATTGATGTAGAAAGCTTTATTAAACAGATCCGTTCAACCATAGAGCAGGTATCTCTTGCGATTGGTTTTGTATTGTCTATTGTGGTGGTGTGTGGTGCTTTAGTACTTATATCTCAGGTGCAAGCGAGCTTGGGTGAACGAATGCAAGAAATTGTTATATTAAGAACACTGGGTGCAAAAGGGCGGCTTATTAAAAATGCCACCTTGTATGAGTTTTTATTACTAGGCTTAACCGCGGGTGGGGTAGCTGCTGTTGTGAGTGATATTGCTTTATTAATAGTACAACAGCAAATGTTTGACCTTGCCGGTAAATTACACCCTCATATTTGGTTAATTGGCCCTGTTGTTGGTGGTGTCTTTGTAGCTAGTTTAGGCTATTTGATGGTTGCGCGAACAATGCGTAAAAATACGCAAGGGTTACTGCGTGCACTAGGGTGATATAA